>JAZOCR010000127.1:0-10070 GCA_045596605.1 Eubacteriales bacterium
ATGCGGTAAGATTTGTAAGAAGAGCTCCGCAAATGCCGCCTACCTGCTTGTCAGTGAATATGTTGCCACAAAGAAGACCGAGGGAAATAAACATAATTGAAATTGGTATTATCAGAAGTATCGCTATTAAAGTATTTGCCGAAAAGTCAAGCCCATAAATAAGAGCGAAAGTGTAGCAGATTAAGCTCTGAAGAACAGAAAGGGGAATAATCGGAAGTGTATATCCGAGTATAAAATCCTTTGCCGTAAGCGGAGTGGTATACAGTCTCTGGAGAAAACAGCTGCCCCTGTCCTTTGCAATTATTGTTGCGGAAAACAGCGTCATAAATGCAAGCCCGAATACTGTTAGACCGGGAGTTAAATTATTTATTTCAAAAAGGCTTACGGGGATATTTTTTTGTATAGTAGAGAGAAGAAGTATAAGTACAATTGGGAACCCGATACCGAAAGCAATGCTCAGTGGGTCACGTATTATTTCTATTGCGTTTCTTTTTGCAAGCGTGAACATTTTCATAAAATTTCCCCCTTAACAGTGCGTATGAAAGCTTCTTCAAAATTATCCGTACCGGCGTGTTCCTTTATTTTTTCTGCGGTATCGCATATAAGTAGCTTTCCGCTTTTCATAATGGCAATACGGTCGGAGAGGGATTCCGCTTCTTCCATATAATGAGTTGTCAGAATGATTGTAACCTTCCCCTTGAGACCTCGTATTATATCCCAAAGCTCGCTGCGTGCGATTACGTCAAGACCGAGAGTAGGCTCGTCGAGAAAAAGAATCTCCGGCTCACCAATTAGCGCCATTGCGATGCTGAGCCTTCTCTGCCAGCCACCCGACAGCTTACCGGCTTTCTTTTTCGTGATTTTGCCGAAATCAAACTGATTTGTTAGTTCTTTGATTTTTTCTGAAGCTTTTTCTTTTGAAAAACCGTATACGCCACACATCAGTTCAAGGTTTTCGCGCACGCTAAGCCCCGGTGCAACTGCGGTTTCCTGGGGTGAAACACCGATTTTCGCCTTTACTTCGTTTGCATTTGAAATTATACTTTTTCCGCCGAGTAAAGCGTCGCCGCATGTCGGACGGGTAAGGCAGGACAGCATCCTTATAGTGGTTGTTTTTCCTGCACCGTTTATGCCAAGAAGCGACATCAATTCACCGTTGTTTACTGTAAGATCAAGATTATCAACGGCAATGGTGTCTTTATATTTTTTAGTAAGCCTGCTTGCTTCTATTGCGTACATTCTAAATCCCCTTATCCTTTAATAGTTTAATTTGTCCCTGATATATATCAGTAATCATTTCACTTGCAGTATCGTGACTCAAATCAAGATAGTCCGTAGCAATCATAGTTGCGATCCCGTGAACGAATACCCACATTTCAATATGAAAGCTTATAGCTTCCTTTTTGGATATTCCGAGGTTCTCTTGTATTATTGAAATAACGTCGTCAATGCTTTCGAAATTGCTGTTTACATTTTCGTGTGTACGGTCCCGCATATATAGAAACTTGAATAATTCCTTTTGCTCTTTTGCAAAAAGTATATATGACATTCCGCTTGCTTTATAAGGAGGATAGTTGCCCTTCGACATTGTGCTTTTGCGGTATTCGGTGTATATCTCATCGGTTTTTTTTACAAGCTCTTCCTTCAGCTCATTCATCGACTTGAAATTTGAAAATATCGGCTGTGTTGAACACCCAAGGACGTTTGCTATTTTGCGTGCATTAAGTGCGGAATAACCCTCATTCTTTATTATTTCTATCGATTTATTTATAATATCCTTTTTTGTAATTTTTACTTTAGGCGGCATAATGTACTCCTATATAACAAATGATATATAACAAATGATATTTTATCACATATAAATCGAAATGTCAATAGGGGAGGAATAATATTTTCGGGACAGTTGTATTTTTTTTCGTAGAAGTTGAAATTTATGGACGTGTTAACGTTGAATATCGAATAATCTAATAAATTTATCTTTGAAATTTACTTGAAATTTGGTAAAATATGTGTTATAATTAGGATGATATTTTAAAAAGGAGCGTGAAATAATGCTTTTAAATGGAAAATGGACTGTACAAGGCCTTGATGAAAACAATTATCCGATTACCTTTGAGGGAGTTGTGCCGGGCTGCGTACATGCCGATATGCTCAGAAACGGTATAATTAAGGATATTTATTACCGTGATAATTCAAAAACCTGTCAGTGGGTTGAAAACAGAGATTTTACTTATTCAAGAGAGTTTGATGTTGAAGCTCTTGAGAAAAATGCTTATCTTGAATTCGACGGACTTGATACCTATTGCGACGTATTCCTTAACGGAAGAAAAATAGGTGAGGCAGAGGATATGCACACCCCCTTTGCTTTCCCGGTTGACGGTTATCTTATTGAAGGCAAGAATACACTTGAAGTAAGATTCCGTTCTCCTGTTAAAGAGGTGGCAAGTCTTCCTCTTCTTCCCGGTGCGTTCACCCGTGAAAGACTTCGTACACGTAGAATGCAGTGTACATATTTCTGGGACTGGGTAGACAGATTTGTAACTATGGGGATATACCGTGATGTTCGTCTTGTTTTCAGAAAGAGTAACGAAATTGACAACGCATATGTATATACTAAAAGTATCAATCCTTACAGCGCTCAGATTAAGCTTGATATAAATATTCGTGATGTTGAACCCGAAACGGATGATATCACTATTGAAATTTACGGTCCTGACGGACAGCTTGTTTTCAAAAAGAAGAGAACAATCCTTATGGATATACTCGAGGAGCATATCGATATTATCGAGCCTAAGCTCTGGTATCCCAATGGCTACGGTGAACATCCTATTTATAAGCTTGTTCTTACAACCCCCAGCTCACAGAAGACAATAAAGTTCGGTATCCGTGAGCTTGTTATTCTTCAGATTGAGGATAAAGAGGGTAGTGAGGAGCAGAAGCTCTGTCGTGAAATTCAGTCACTTCAGTATGTTAAGGCTCACGACAGAAACGAATCCACCGCTTGCTTTACACTTCTTTGTAACGGTGTCAGAATTATGTGTAAGGGTGGAAACTGGGTTCCCTGCGAGCCGTTCCCATCTGAAGAAACTCCCGAAAAGATTACACGCCTGTTGGAACTTGCAGTTTCCGGCGGTGTAAATATGCTCAGAGTATGGGGCGGCGGTATTTTCGAGAGAGAAGAATTCTACGATGAATGCGACAGACTCGGTATACTCGTGACCCAGGACTTCCTTATGGCTTGCGGTACTTATCCTGAAAAGGAAGAATGGTTTATTAAGGCTCTTAACAACGAAACAAAGGCAGCAGCACTCAGACTTCGTAACCACGCATGTCTTGCATGGTGGTCAGGTGACAACGAAAATGCTGTAAACGGCAGCGAAAACAGAACTGATTTCCCCGGTTATTATGCGGCAACATATGGAATTCAGCCCGTACTTCGTCAGTATGACCCCCAGAGATACTTCCTTGCATCTTCACCTTACGGTGGTGATGAATACAGCTCTGCTACTCGTGGTACGACTCATAATACATACTATCTTGGTGCAATCTTCTGGAAGATAAGAGAAACAGATCTTTCTACATACAGAGAATTCTTCTCAAGTATGTTCTCACGCTTCAGCGCAGAGCAGTCTGCATTTGGTCTTGCTTTTGCTTCTTGTCTTAAGAAGTTTATGACTGATGAGGATATTTACGGTGAAGACCAGTCCATATCTGAATTCCATATGAAGAACAATCCCGCTCTTGGACTCACGCTCTTTGAGTACGTAAACGTTATGTCGAAGAAGATTTTCGGTGATTATACAGACGGATATGACAGAGTACGCAAGCAGCAGATGCTTCAGTGTGAATGGATAAGAGTAACCTTTGAAGCTCACAGAAGAAATAAGTGGTTCTCGTCAGGTATTATTTACTGGATGTATAACGATTGCTGGCCTGCTGCAAACGGTTGGTCAATAGTTGACTACTACACAAATCCCAAGCCTTCGTATTATACCTTCAAGCGTTGCGCACAGCCTGTTGTTGCTTCGATTGAAGAGAAGAACGGCAACATAAATCTATATGTTTCCAATGATGCTCTTGAGGCTTGCAGCGGTAATGGTAAGCTTTACCTTTATGATTTCAAGGCTGATAAGAATGTATATGAAAAGGACTTTACTTTTGATGTTGCAGAAAATATGGCAAATAAGGTTTATACCTGCGATTATAATGAAATCTTAAGCAAGATGACAAGAACTACAGTGCTTATTTGTGATGTTGAAACAAATCTTGGCACTGACCGTGCATTCTTTATTAAGGATCGCTTCTGTGACCTTGATATTGAGTATACAGATGTTGAAGTAATAAGTCGTACAGATACTGAAATCACTGTTCGTGCAAAGGAATTTACACCTTACGTTATGCTCGACGAAGAAAAGCTCCTTGAAGAAAACTGCTTTATGCTTAAGAAGGGCGAAACAAAGACTGTAAAGTTTATAACTCTTTAATATTCTGACTAGATGAAACAAGTCCGGTGTTATGCCGGACTTGTTTTCTGCGCTAAAAAGGTGTAGCAATATATAGCTACACCTTTATATAATATTTAAAACTATTTTCTCTCAAGACTCTTCACAGTAAAGTTCCAGGAAGAGCGGCACATATCTTCAATGCCATATTTTGCGCTCCAACCGAGAATCTCACGTGCCTTCGTGGCATCGGCAAAGTTCTCTGCAATATCACCGGGGCGTCTGTCCTTGATTTCATAAGGAACGTCAACTTCGTTTACCTTGATGAAAGCATTTACAATATCAAGAACGCTGTATCCTGTACCTGTACCGAGGTTGAATACCTGGTAGCCGTCCATATGGTTTAATGCTTTAACGTGTCCGACAGAGAGGTCAACGACGTGAATGTAGTCACGTACACCGGTGCCGTCGTGGGTGGGGTAGTCGTTTCCGAATACACCAAGCACAGGAAGCTGCTTTGACGCAACCTTGGTTATATAAGGCATAAGATTGTTCGGAATACCATTGGGGTCTTCACCAATAAGCCCGCTTTCGTGGGCACCAATCGGGTTGAAGTAACGAAGAACGGTAATATCCCATTCGTTATCTGCGTTATATACGTCTTTCAGTATTCCCTCAATCATAAGCTTCGTTGAGCCGTAGGGGTTGGTTGTAGAAAGAGGGAAGTCTTCCTTCAGCGGAACTTCCTTAGGAATTCCGTAAACGGTTGCGGAAGAAGAGAATACTATGCTCTTTACACCGAACTCTGCCATTACCTCGCAGAGGGTCACAGTACCGCTTATGTTATTTCTATAATAAAGAAGCGGCTTTGTGCAGGATTCACCGACTGCTTTGAGTCCGGCAAAATGTATTACGCTGTCAATTTTATTTTCGGAAAACACTTTTCTAAGACACTCTCTATCAAGAATGTCGTATTCATAAAACTTACAGGTGTAATTGGTTATTTCCTTAATATAGTCAACAACCTCAGCTTTTGAATTTGACAGATTGTCAACAATTACGACGTCGTGGCCTGCCTTTATAAGCTCAACGCAGGTATGAGAGCCGATATAACCGGTGCCGCCGGTAACGAGAATGTTCATATTCGTTTGTCCTTTCTGATTTTATCCTTGTTAATTATAGTACAGAAAGCTGATTATGTCAATATTTTTTATAAAAATAACATAATTTTCATAAAAATCTATCTTTTTACTCCCTTTACACCCTTTGCGCCGCCAAGATTTATACCCTGGAGAATATTTGTGTCAAAGGAGAAAGAGAGATTCTTTTCTTCTCGATGTCGTGCAAGAGCTATCTTAACTATTCTGTCGAGAAGCTCGTCGAATTTTATACCGCTCGCTTCCCAAAGATAGAAAGATAGAGAGCCGGGGCAGGTGTTGATTTCATTCACCCATATTTCCTTTGTTTCGTTATCCATGAGAAAATCTATTCTTGAAACTCCGCTACAGCCAAGAACCTCGAATGTCTTTTTCGCATAAGCCTGAATTTTGTCACGGATTTCATCGGGGATATTCGCAGGGCACTGTCTTTTGGTGTCTGCCATTCCTGCGCTTGTGCCTTTTGTGCCTTTCACACCGCCTTTAGAGCCACCGGACATATATTTGTCGGTAAAGTTCAGGATGTCGGTTGCATTAAGAGGCTCTTCGCACACAGAAGCCTCGCATTCATCTTTGTTTCCAAGTACCGAGCAGTTAATTTCACGAAGATTCTGTACTGCATTTTCTATTATTACAAGATTTGCAAATTCAAATGCATATTCAAGAGCAGTAATTAGCTCATCTCTGTCATTTGCTTTTCTAATGCCGATGCTTGAACCAAGATTTACAGGCTTTACAATAACAGGAAAGCGTGTTTTACCCTCAATAGCTTCAATAACGTTTTCATTGTTTACAGCAAATTCATTTGCATTTACTCTCACACAGTCAAGTACGGGTAGACCGCACATTTTAAGTACTGCCTTTGATGCAAACTTGTCCATACCAAGAGCCGATGAAGTTACGTCGCATCCCGCATAGGGAATCCCGAAGCTCTGGAAATACCCTTGAAGTGTTCCGTCTTCAACGTTTGTTCCGTGAACAACAGGGAAAGCTATATCAATCGTGTCCACAAGTCCTTTTCCAAAGGTAGGAGCAGGGTAGGAAACGAGATTTAGTTTTCCGTTTTCGCCCTCAAGAGTTACTCGTGTAAGGCCGGAAATAAGCTTAGGAATATCCTTGTAGCTTTCAATTTTACCTGCCTCTTTGCCCGTATACATTTTGCAGTCCTTGGTAATGTATATCGGTATTATATCATATTTTTCTCTGTTAAATGCAGCAATTGCCTGCATAGCGGAAATTACCGAAATTTCGTGCTCTGTTGATCGTCCACCAAAGAAAACTCCTATTTTGGTTTTAAGTACCATATATGTTCAAACCTTTCTGAAATGTTATATCAATAGTTATCCGGCAGGTCATTTTCAAGAAGAACGTACTTCTTCTTGCCCATTTCGAGTGAATACGCATAGGAAATTGCATCTGTTACCTTATGGAACATTTTTACCCTGCTTTCCGGAAAGCCATTATCGAAAAGACCGTGTTTTATCGCTTTTGTTATGCGTTCGCCAACAAGAAGAACATAGTCACATTTATCTGCAGCATATCTTCCGAATTCCCGGTTGTATTCTTCTTCCTTGTCACCAAGCTCAACCATGCCGGGAGTAATCATAATCTTTATTCCGTCAAAGGCAGAGAGTACATCAAGTGCAGCTCTACTTCCGCTGGGGTTCGAATTAAAGGCATCATCAATAATTGTAACTTCCGCACCGCTTCGAAGCTGAAGTCTATGAGGCGCTGTTTCAAGACGTTTTATTGGAAGCACAAGCTGCTCAGATTTGCATCCAAGATGCTTTGCAACGGCAATACATCCGAGTATATTTACAACGCTGTGCTTTCCAAGAATTTTTGTGTCATAGCTGTAAGCTTCTTTGCCACAGCTTGCGGTAAATGACGTGCCGCTGTCACTGACTGAAATATTATCGCCGAACACCGCTTCAAGCTCTTTATTTTCTGTTCCGTAGTAAATTGCATTTCTTGACGGGGAGTGATTTGCTATATATTCGTTGTCACCATTGAGGAATATAACGCCATCTTCGGGAAGTGCGTCACATAGCTCAAATTTTGTTTTTATTATATTTTCAACGGACTTAAAGGACTCAAGGTGCGCCGGACCAATTGAAGTGATAATTCCATACTTCGGCTTTACGATGTCACATATTTCCTTGATTTCACCTACGTTTTTTGCCCCCATTTCGCAAATAAAAATATCGTAGGTTGCATCAAGCATTTCACGCACTGTTTTAACAACTCCCATGGTAGTGTTATAGCTTTCGGGTGTCATAAGTACGTTATACTTTGATGAAAGTATTTTCTGAAGATAAAATTTTGTGCTTGTTTTACCGTAGCTCCCGGTAATTCCTATTACAATAAGATTTGGAAGCGCATTGATTTTTGCTTTTGCCTCGTTAATATAGTGGCTTCCTACTGCCTTTTCGATAGGCTTGTTTACAAAATTTGCGCAAATTATAATAAAGCACGGCAAGAGCATAATTACTGGATATATAAAGATATGTCCGACGAAATATGATGCTATTGCAAGAATAAGAGCAGAAATTACTGTAAAGGTTACTATCATTCGTTTTACACGTGCGGTAAAAACAAGAGGCTTTTTAGCTTTGCCCGGAAGGTTTATGATAAGGAAAATTAAATTTAAGGCTATGCCTGCAATATAGCCGAATGTTCCAAGGAAACTACAGACAATAGCAAAAACAGGAAATATAATTCTAAGTAAATATCCGTGTACAAAATTTGTTTTCAGCCACTTCAGTTGAACATTTGTGTGATAGGAATTAAGCTGAAACATATGCATATAATAGGTCATTGCCGAGGCATATCCAAGAAGTGCTGAAACTTTAAATATAATAATCAGTATACTGTCAAGCATAAAAGTTACCTTTCGTTGTCTGAAATTCCAAGAAATGAGTAAATTACTCTTTTCACAAGCAGTGGATTATCAAGGAAGCTGTAGTGCGATGCTCCCTCAACTCGAACGAGCCCTGCATCCGGAATTGTTTTTTCCATATATTCACCGTCACTTATTGGTGTAGCATCATCAGACGTGCCCCAAATAAGAAGAGTCGGTGCTTTAACATCTTTCATTCTTTCCCTATAATCGTCATTTACTATTTTTACAAGGCTGTCACGCATAATTCCGCTTACTGCCTTATAATCGGCAGAGCCGTGTTTTGATTTGTAGTTTTCAAGAGCATCGGGGAAAAGAGATTTTACAAAAGGAAGAGAAAGAAGCTTTTTTCCAAGCTTGTATTTCTTAACCTTAAGCTTTGAAAAAAGGGATTTTTTCGGAACTATCCCCGCAGAGCCGAGAAGAATGATTTTATCAATCTCGATTGGAAGCTGGCTTCTTGATGCAATATTTAGAATCGTTCTTCCGCCGTGTGAGTGTCCAATAAGTGTGACTGTATTTATATTAAGTGCTTCAAGTACCGATAGTGCAAGGCTTGCATAGTCGTCAGTTGAAAAGGGAAATGATGGCTCAGAGCTTTCGCCAAAACCGGGAATATCGTAGGAAATAACCCTTCTGTGCGGTGTGAGGTAATCTATAATGCTTTTGTAAACGTTCAGATTTGTGCCCCAGCCATGAAGCAAAAGAACAGCATCGCCACTGCCGGTGTCGGATATATTCAGATTTAAAATTTCGCCCTTATAAGTGATTTCCAAAATATTTCCTCCGAAACAGCAAAAATTTCATACATTACCATTATATTACCCTAAAATCAAAATGTCAATCAAAATATGTAAATTTAGGTAAATATATCATTAAATATTGACTAAATATATGTTTTGCTGTATAATAAAATTGATATTGAATTTTCGGGGGGACATAATGAAAGAAAAGTATATTCTGTTCGACCTTGACGGAACGCTTTCGGATTCTGCCGAGGGAATAACCAAATCCGTGGCATACGCCCTTGAAAAATATGGCATATATGAGAAAAGCGAAAATCTCGCTGAGTTCGTAGGTCCGCCTCTGGTAGACATGTTTATGGAAAAATACGGATTTTCCGAAAAGCAAGCGTATGAAGCGGTATCTGTTTTCAGAGAGCGGTTCCAAAGTAAAGGCATTTATGAAAATTGCGCCTATGACGGCGCTGCGGAAATGCTTAAAGCGCTTCATAGTGCCGGCAAAATAATAATTCTTGCTACGTCAAAGCCTGAAAAGTTTGCAAGGATGATAATAGAAAGATACGGATTTACAAAGTACTTTCACTTTATAGGCGGTGCGGCAATGGATGAAAAAAGCAGGACAACAAAGGAGCAGGTTATAAAATACTGCCTTTCCGAATGCGACATAACCGATTACGATAATTGCGTTATGGTGGGGGATACAAAGCACGACGCTTTGGGGGCTTCAAAAGTCGGAATAAAGACGGTAGGTGTTCTCTACGGTTACGGCTCAAAGGAGGATCTTGAAGCTGCAGGTGCCGTACATATATGCGAGAACATAAACGACCTG
>JAZOCR010000128.1:0-6847 GCA_045596605.1 Eubacteriales bacterium
ATATAATTCAAAAAAATGTTTTATCATATAAAAAATCAAAACTTCAGGAGAATTATTATGTCAGATAATATCAGAAACATTTCCGAAGATGAAAAGCTTCGTTCAAATTACGCAGAATATCTTGTAAAATCAAGCAGTATGAAGTTTGTTCTTGCAAAGGCTGGAATTATACTTTTTGCAGTAGTTGTCGTAGCACTTGCTTTTGTGCTTGTTCTTCGTTGGGTGGCTGCAGCGATGCTTCCTATTTTTATCGGCACTATGGCTCTTTGCTGGTACCTCTGGAGATTTACAAACGTTGAATATGAGTACATAATTATTTCTGCGAGTCTTGAGCTTCATAAGATTTACGGTGAAAGAGTGAGAAAGAAAATTCACGAAATAAAGACAAGCGATATCGAAAAAATTGCACCGCTTAATCTTCACCCCGAGGTAAAAGACGGTCAGTATGCAGAAGTTTTCGATATTTCAAACGGCAAGGACGGCGACGATTTGTTCTACATTATTTATAACGGCGAACACGGAAAGGGAATAATTTACCTTAACGTTATTAAGAAAACCCTTGATGTTTTCAAGTATTATAAGGCTTCAGCGGTTGAATACGGCAATATAAAGTGATAAATAAAATCACAGCAGACATCGAAAATTTGATGTCTGCTGTTTTTTGTTTGTTTAGTCGGCGTCGTACCTTTCACCGATCTTTTTTATTATTGCTCTGCCGTTTGTAAGATTTATCGCATAGTCACAGTATGGGGCAAAAAGCTCGTCACGGCAGGCAAGACTGAGGGTTACGTCTATGTCAAAAACTGTGTCGTCACATTTGATTTTCTTTACTTCAAGGTCACGGCGTATTTTTTCATAGTCGGAATAGTCGCATTTAAGAGTAAATTCCGTGAACGGTACAAAGGTGCAAACATCTGCCTTATCTATGGCAATTTTTGCGCCCTTGGCATATGCCCTTACAAGACCGCCTGCACCAAGTAAGATGCCGCCGAAATATCTTGTAACCACAATGCAGACCCCCGTAAGCCCCTCTCGCTTTATAACCTCAAGTATCGGCATACCTGCAGTGCCTGACGGCTCACCGTCGTCAGAAAATCTCGCAATTTCCGTGCCCTGAAGAATGTATGCGTGTACGTTATGGGTTGCATCACGGTGCTTGTTTTTTATCTCGTTTATGAAGCTTATTGCTTCTTCCTCGTTTTTAACAGGGGAGATATAACCGATAAATTCAGACTTCTTTTCCACAAATCTGTCCTCGGCATAGCCTTTTACCGTCTTATATTCTTTAAGTGCCATTGATACCTCTTTTTAATGTACTCTCTTTATTGAAGAAATTACCCAGGAGTGGTCCTCATTTGTAATAATACTGTCACAGTAAGCGCACTTGCCTGAAGCCGTAATTTCAAGAGGTGCACCACAGTTAGGGCAGTTTGTAGCTTCTATACCGTCGCCGGTTTCGGTTTTCTTTCCTTTAGCACGTATAAACGTCAAAATATATTTTGAATGACGATACTGTGAATCCGAACCCTCAATAATATTTTTCGTATTTTCGTCTATGATATAATCCTTCTGAGTTGCGTAAAGATATACGGCAAGAGTTTCTTTTTCGTTGTCAGAGGAATAAGAAGTAAGATATGATTCCTGTACCGCAATTCTTTCCATAACGTTTATTCTTCCAAGAACCTTGTACTCTTCTACCTGCTGTGCAGTCTGTGCATAAAGCTCTTCTGAAAGAAGGAGCCTTATTTGTTCAGTGCTGCGGCTGCTCCATGCTGACTGAAGCTTTACGTATGCCTCGTTTGCGAAAGAAAGGAATTTATCCGTATTAAAGAATTCGTCATATTCTCTGATAAGTGTACCGATTTCGGCATTTTTGTTTTGATAAGTGCCACTGTATCTTTGAGAGGGAGCACGGTAGCTTCTTCGATTTGCCTGTGTGCCGACGTTTTTTGAACGTTTATACTGCAAGATAACTATTATTGCAATAATTATTATTACGATAAGCAGTGCACCAATATCCGTATCGGTGTCAGAATCGGAAGCAGAATGGGGATCGGAAAAGAAAATATATCCTCCGTCAGAGCTCCAATCTGAGTCCCAATCGGAAGAGGAGTCCCAACCGGAGTCCCAACCGCTATCATATGTATCAAAGTTTCCAAAATCAGCAAAACAGGTCTGTATAAGCAGAAATACTGAGCAGATAATGGAAAGAATTACTGCTGAAAGTCGTTTAAGGTTCAAATCTGTGACCTCCCGTAATTTTAGTTTAAAGTATTATTTTCTCAAGGTCTTTTGGGTGTTCCGCTGTATAATCCGGAATACCACCGATGTTTTCCGTTGTTCCGTAACCCCATTTTACCCAGATAACAGGACAAAGGGCATTTTTTGCTGTTTCAAGGTCAACTACCGAATCGCCGACAAGTATGCAGTCCTCCGGTTTAAATCCTGCTTGGCTTATAACGTCAAGAGTGAATTTAGAATCCGGCTTCTTAAATACACCGGGAACGAAGCCTCTTACAAGCTCGAAAATACCTTTATCAAAATATGCGTCAATACTGCTTTTTGCCGCATGCTCAGGCTTGTTTGACATTACGCAAAGCTTTACGCCTGCGTCTTTTAGTTTCCTTAAAACCTCCGGAATTCCGTCGTAGGGCTTTGTTCCGTAGGATACGTTTTCACGAAGGATTGGCGTGTAAATCTCATGAACCCGCATTATTTCTTCATCGTATCGTTTATCCGCAGGAAGCGCTCTGCGAACAAGCTCAACGCTGCCGTAGTTCACAAAATTGACAGTTTCCTCCACAGTGTGCGTTGGATAACCGCATATTTCGAGCGCTTCGTTGAGCGCCTTGTTTATGCTTGCAAGGGTATAAAGAAGTGTGCCGTCAAGGTCAAAAATTACGCATTTGAATTTTGGTGTTCTTGTCATAAATTTTCTCCGATTACATTTCGTCAAGTGTTAGTGTAAAGCTTTCAAGAAAGTTTTCCATAAAGTAACTAAGCTCCTCACAGTCGCTTTCATCAATCAGCTTTTTTGTGCTCTCATAGGCAGTTTTAAATTCAGGATTTCCGTTGTGAAGCTCCTCGATGCACTTGAGTAGTGCTGAAAGCTTATCTGCCGCCTTGACAAGCTTGTGATAATCCTTGTCGGTGCCTTCGGGCTTCAGTATTTTTTCAAAGTCTGCTTTCAATTCCTCCGGAAGCTTTGAAAGGATTTTTTCGCAGGAAAGCTTTTCGATTTCCTTATAAACCTTTCTCATTTCCTCACTTGAGTATTTTACCGGCGTAGGCATATCACCGGTGTAGACCTCGCACATATCGTGATACATAGCAAGCGTCATAACACGGTCAGCGTTATAGCTTTTACCGAATATGTTGTTCCCGATAACCGCAAGTGCATGGGCAAGGATTGCCGTGTCAGCACAGTGCTCGGAAAGAGTTTCATTTCTGGATGAGTGCATAAGCCCCCATCTGTTTATATATTTCATCCTGAAAGCAAGGGCGAAAAATGAGTTGTTCATAATTACCTCTTATAAATATATTATTACATTAAAATAATACCACCGTTTGCGATGTGTGTCAAGTCCAATTAAATGAATAAAGAAAGAGACAAGAGAAAATATTTTATAGTTAGTTCATAATACATTGTTGAAAATCTGACTCGATTGTGATAGAATTTTGTAAAATAAAATATCTTATCAAGAGAGGCTGAGGGGACAGGACCAGCGACGCCCGGCAACCTGTATTTATTACAAGGTGCTACTTCCTGCAAAGGCTTTTGCCTTTGAAAGATGAGAAATGTCTTCCCCAAAGCTCTGAACAGCTTTGAGGTTTTTTTGTTTATAAAAGACATATATTTGAAAGGAATGATAAAAATGAGAAAGCTTTTTACTTCAGAATCAGTAACAGAAGGACATCCCGATAAAATATGTGACCAGATATCCGACGCAGTACTTGACGATATTCTTGTAAACGACCCGATGGGTAGAGTTGCGTGCGAGGTTTCCTGTACAACGGGACTTGTTCTTGTGATGGGTGAGATTACAACGAGTCATTATGTAGATATTCAGAAAATCGTTCGTGAAACTGTAAGAGAAATAGGCTATGACAGAGCAAAATACGGCTTTGACTGCGATACCTGCGGTGTTATTTGCGCAATTGACGGTCAGTCTCCCGATATTGCAATGGGCGTTGATAAGGCGCTTGAAGCGAAAGAAGGAAGCCTCTCGGATAAATATGACACCGGCGCAGGTGACCAGGGTATGATGTTCGGATATGCCTGCGATGAAACGCCTGAGCTTATGCCGCTTCCGATTTCACTTGCACACAAGCTTTCAAAGAAGCTTTCAGAGGTACGCAAGAACGGAACACTTCCGTATCTCAGACCTGACGGAAAGACACAGGTTACAGTTGAATATGTTGATGACGTACCGGTAAGAGTTGATACAATAGTGGTTTCTTCACAGCATGATGCGGCAACGAGTCTTGAACAGATAAGAGCTGATATAATAAAGCATGTAATAAATACAACTGTTGACGCAAAGCTTCTTGATGAAAATACCAAGATATTCGTAAATCCTACAGGACGCTTCGTTGTCGGCGGACCTAACGGGGACTCCGGCCTTACCGGCAGAAAGATAATAGTTGATACCTACGGCGGTTACTCACGTCACGGCGGCGGTGCTTTTTCCGGAAAGGACCCGACAAAGGTTGACCGTTCTGCGGCATATGCTGCAAGATACGTTGCAAAGAACGTGGTGGCGGCAGGTCTTGCAAAAAAATGCGAGGTTCAGCTTGCCTATGCAATAGGCGTTGCAAAGCCGGTTTCCGTGCTTGTTGATACCTTTGGAACAGGCGTTGTGAGTGATGAAAAAATTGCTGATGCGGTAAATAAGGTGTTTGACCTTAGACCTGCGGCTATTATTGAAGCTCTCGACCTTAGAAAGCCGATTTACAAAAAGCTTGCCGCATACGGACATATGGGTAGGGAAGAGCTCGGCGTGAAGTGGGAAATGACGGATAGGGCTTGTGCGCTGAAGGAACAAATAGGTCGTAATTAACTAAAGTTTCTGTTTTGCAGCGTTTAATAATGAACTGTTTTTTAATATATTTATTCGAGCGATATAACTGTGCAAAACAATGCCATGTTTTTGTTTAAAACATAATACGCAACAACAAACTGACGGTTTTGCACAAACGCATAATTAAATATTTATATATTTGCGCTCTTTAAATTTATTTTCAGATTTGGTATAATAAGTCAGTAAAATGATGTAAATGTACATACTTTGCTTTTTATATTTAGGAGGTTAATAAAAAATGGCAAGTCTTTCACTTAAGCACATCTACAAAAGATATCCGGGCGGCGTAACAGCTGTTTCTGATTTCTGTCTTGAAATCAAGGACAAGGAATTTATTATCTTCGTTGGTCCTTCCGGATGCGGTAAAACAACAACACTTCGTATGATTTCCGGTCTTGAAGAAATCACAGAAGGTGAACTCTACATCGGCGACAGACTCGTAAACGACGTAGCACCTAAGGACAGAGATATTGCGATGGTTTTCCAGAACTACGCTCTTTATCCTCACATGACAGTATTTGAAAACATGGCATTTGGTCTTAAGCTCAGAAAGACTCCCAAGGAAGAAATAAAGAGAAGAGTTGAAGAAGCTGCAAGAATACTTGACATTGCTCACCTTCTTGACAGAAGACCTAAGGCTCTTTCCGGTGGTCAGAGACAGAGAGTTGCGCTTGGTCGTGCAATCGTTCGTGAACCTAAGGTATTCCTTCTTGACGAACCGCTTTCAAACCTTGACGCAAAGCTCAGAGCAGCGATGAGAACTGAAATTACAAAGCTTCACAAGAGACTCGGTACAACCTTTATTTACGTTACTCATGACCAGATCGAGGCTATGACAATGGCTACAAGAATCGTTGTTATGAAGGACGGTCTTATCCAGCAGGTTGATACACCTCAGATGCTTTACGATAATCCTTGCAATATGTTCGTTGCGGGCTTTATCGGAACACCTCAGATGAACTTCCTTAATGCTACTCTTTCTAAGAAGGGTGACAACGTATACGCAACTATCGGTTCTAACGAATTCAAGCTTCCTGCAGAAAAGGCTGAAAATCCTGCTCTCGCTGAGTATATCGGCAAGGAAGTTATTATCGGTATAAGACCTGAATGTGTACGTGACGATGAACTCGGACTTCAGCTTTACGGTGAAGAATGGGGCGCAACAGCACAGGTTGACGTTAAGGAAGACATGGGTGCTGAAACATACCTTTACCTCACACTCGAGGAATCTCCCGTTATTGGAAGAATTTCCGGTCGTTCAAATGCAGTTAGCGGTGATAGCCTTAAGATTGCCTTCAACATGAACCTTGCTCATATTTTCGACAAGGATACAGAAAAGTGCATCTGCCACTAATCGTAAGTTGAGAATTTGAATGGTGTAGTAATACACTCCTTTGTTAGCTCTGCCTGTCGTTAAGCTTTACGGCAGGCGGGGTTTTTATCTGAAAAAAATTTCGCAAATTTGAAAATAACTCTTGACAAACGTCAATGTTTGTGATATAATATTCACGTTCTGTAAAGGATGGTATGGGAGCTTAGCTCAGCTGGGAGAGCATCTGCCTTACAAGCAGGAGGTCATAGGTTCGATCCCTATAGCTCCCACCAAATCCTTTTAAGAACAACATATGGGAGCTTAGCTCAGCTGGGAGAGCATCTGCCTTACAAGCAGGAGGTCATAGGTTCGATCCCTATAGCTCCCACCAAATTGCATCGATTTAATCGGTGCTTTTTTATATTATAATTTAATAGGTCATCGGAGGACAGTA
>JAZOCR010000129.1:0-10196 GCA_045596605.1 Eubacteriales bacterium
CATAATCCGCAATTGTTATCTGCCGAAAAATACAATGAATTGAAAAAACGAAATTGTTTGTCTGATTGCTAAAGAACTCCATTTAATATTTGAAAGTAAAGTGTAATTTACTTATTGAGGGATTTTATGTATAAGGAAGTCTATGAGGCGAAGCCTTTTTACGGAGTAAATCCTGCATTTGTGATATTTTGTGTAATAACCGTTTTGATTACATTGATTCTTATTGCTTTTTGGAGAAAATTTGATATGGGAAGTCGCTTTTTCTTCTTGTTTATTTTGATCTTTTTCATTTTCATAATTTCCTGTCAAGCGTACACATCCATTGACGCAAAACGCAAAGTGTATAATGCATATATTGCTGGCGAGTATCTCACAGTCCAGGGTGTAATTACTGATTATACACTTGCTGAGGAAGGACAGCCGAATTTACCGGATAGTTTTTATGTTGATGGTGTAGAATTTTCTGTTCCTGGATTTGTAAGTGCTTGGGGATATCCGTTAAATCGTGTCAATGGCGGAATATTGGAAGATGGCATGTGCGTGAGAATTTGTTACATTCCCTACAAGTTTGAAAATGTTATTATGAAAATTGAACAACTGGAGTGAATTCGTAAAAATCGTATTGCAAGCATCGCCTTTTGGGGACAAAAGGCAGGTTGTTGGGGTAATCCCAATCCCTTAAAGGTTTCAGGAATATTCCTGATAAGTCTGTGTTTGGGTGACCAAAGGCGATGCTTGCAGAAATAATAAACAGGTCTTAATACGGAACAGCCGGAGCAATCCGGCTGTTCCTTTTGTGGTAAATTAGGGGCGCTTAAAAAATCTTGACATTTTGTGCTGAAAAGTGTAGGCTATAACGCACAAAAAGGAAGGAAACATCCGCTTCCTTCCTTTGCTGTGCATTGTAATGTAATTTTGTCCGTGGTACTTACTCAGAGATTAAACTCGAGTTACCTTGCCGGAACGAAGACAACGAGAGCATACGTTTACTGTCTTGTGTTCGCCGTTACCAACTACTGCCTTAACTCTTCTGATGTTGGGCTTCCAAGCTCTGTTTGTCTTTCTGTTGGAGTGGGATACATTGTGTCCGAATGTAACGCCCTTGCCGCAGATTTCGCACTTTGCCATTTTCTATTGCACCTCCCGATAAAAGAGAATTTAAACCGCCGATACCGTGCATAGTGACGGCGGAATTTCTTTTGATAAATACTTCAAATACGCATAGTTATACATATGCATACTGAACAACAGTGTTATTATAACACAACTATTTTAATTTTGCAAGTGTTTTTTTGCTTTTTTTTAGATTTTTTTATTTTTTAACAATTTTGAATGTAAAGAGCGTAAAATAACCCTTCCTTTTGAACATTTTGCGAAGAATTTTTCAGTATTTTGGTTATTTCAGGCATATTTTTTGATTTTGCTCTTGAAAATTTTTGCTTTTTATGGTAATATAACTATATATACTTTCAAAGAATATATGGAAGGTGTGTTTCTATGGAAAATAATCAGTATTTTGTAACACTTGGGCAAATAATAAAGGAGTGTCAGCTTCGAGCGGTGTATCTCCCTGAAAGTGCTGACAGTATAAAAATTACAAGGGCAGAGGTAAATCGTCCCGGCCTTCCTCTTTGCGGCTTCTTTGACCATCACGAGCCTGGTCGTATACAGATAATTGGTAAGGTTGAGTACAGATATCTTTTAAGTCTTACAAGCGAAGAACGCTATGCAAGAATCAAGGAGTTTCTTGAGCAAGGGGCAGTAACGGTGGTATTTACTTCTGAGCTTGAAGTGTTTCCGGAATTTTGTGAGCTTTGCGAGGAATATAAGGTTCCGCTTCTTGCGTCTTCCGATAACACCTCTGCATTTATGGCTGCGCTTATTGCTTTTCTAAACGTTCAGCTCGCACCCCGCATCACACGTCACGGTGTTCTTGTTGAGGTTTCCGGTGAAGGCATCCTTATCCTTGGCGACAGCGGAGTGGGCAAAAGCGAAACTGCAATTGAGCTTGTAAAGCGAGGACATAGACTTATTGCAGACGATGCGGTTGAGATAAAGAAGGTTTCTTCAAAGACACTTGTAGGAAGCGCACCTGAGCTTATCCGTCATTATATCGAACTTCGTGGCATAGGAATTGTTGACGTCAGACGTATTTTCGGTATGGGTGCAGTTAAGCTTACTGAAAAAATCGACCTTGTTATAAACCTTGAGCCCTGGCAGACGGGTAAGTTCTATGAAAGAGTAGGACTCGACACCGAATACTGTGAAATTATGGGTATAAACGTTCCGTCAATTACAATTCCCGTAAAGCCCGGACGTAACCTTGCAATTATAATTGAAATTGCCGCAATGAACAACAGACAGAAGAAAATGGGTTACAACACTGCCGAGGAGTTTAACAAGCGTCTTATGGGGCAGGTTGACGAGTCTGATTTTAACAGATAAAATTGTTATATAAAAAGCAAAATCCCTTGACAAGCTGGGGATAATATTTTATAATAATTACAGTTATTTAATAGGAGGAATATTATATGTATTATATTGGAGTTGACCTTGGCGGAACAAATATCGCTGTGGGTATAGTAAATGAAGAGGGAAAAATCCTTAGAAAAGAAAGCGTGCCTACAAGGGCTAACCGTGAGCCTGATGAAATTGTAAAGGATATGGCTGCGCTTTGTGTTAAGCTTTGTAATGATGAAGGAATCACTGTTGATGACGTTGAGTATGCGGGCATTGCAACTCCCGGAACGGCTGACAGCGATACCGGATACGTTGTATATACAAATAATATTCCATTTATAAATTATCCTCTTGCCGCAAAGCTAAAAGAATTTTCCGGCATTAAGAAGGTTCTTATAGAAAATGACGCTAATGCAGCAGCTAAGGGTGAAGCTGAAATGGGTGCAGCAAAGGGTTATATGAAATCCGTTATGATTACCCTTGGAACAGGTGTAGGCAGTGGTATTATCATTGACAAAAAGGTTTATTCAGGCTTTAACTATGCAGGCGGTGAAATCGGTCATACAGTAGTTGAGGTTGACGGACTGCCCTGTACCTGCGGAAGACGTGGATGTTGGGAAGCATATTCCTCTGCAACCGGTCTTATCAATATGACAAAGGAAAAGATGAAAGAAACAAAGGATACACTTCTTTGGGAGCTTGCGCCTACTCTTGACGATGTCAGCGGCAAAACTGCTTTTATGGCTATGAAGCAGGGGGACAAGGCAGGCAAGGAGGTAGTTGATAAATTCATCAAGTACCTTGCGGCAGGCATAGTAAATACCATAAATATATTCCAGCCTGAAGTTGTTGTTATAGGCGGTGGCGTATGCAAGGAGGGCGAGTATATTACAAAGCCCCTTCAGGAATATATCGACAGAGAAGAATACGGAAGATACGGTAAGAACAGAGCTATCGTTAAAATTGCGGCACTCGGTAACGATGCAGGTATCGTTGGTGCTGCGATGCTCGGCTTCTGATTATCAAAAACTGAAATATAAATAGAAGGCAAGCCGCAGGAAATATTTTTGCGGCTTGCGAAGTTTAGAAATATAAAACAGTCTTTTTTGAAAGGGCAATATATATGGATGAAAAAAACAGTGGAAATATAAGCTTTGGAATATTCTCGGATGCGCCTGTGCAGAAAAGTGAAAGCTCTCTTGTGTTTAAAAACCACAAGGGAGAAGAAATTGCGCTTATTATACCGGAAAAGAGACTTTCTGAAATATCCGAAAAATTCGGATATCCTCTGACTGACTTTGAGTCAAGGGATATTGCGGAAAGCATTTCCGAAACGGCAGATTTTTACGGTCTTTTTATAAACGAGGAAATGATAGCTGAATCCATACGTGCCTGCGCAATACTTCAGATGGATGAGGCAAGATACAAAGGCGGAAACGTTGATTACAGTATGATTGAGCAGATTTCCGTGCTTAAGGCTATGATTCACGAGAAAATTGACGAGTACGCTCCCGGAATTGACGGAGAAATCAAGAAATTCCTCGGCTTTGATAAAAGTGAGGACTTTGATGCAGACCTTAAGAAAATCCTTGATGAAATCGTTATTGACCTTCTTATTTTCAGAGAGGGTAACTTTGACGATAACACGGTAATAGAAGCGGCGTATCTTTTCTTTGCGTCACTTGAAAGACGCTATGGCAGGGATATCGACGAATTTTTAGAGTTCCGTGAGAAGAAGGTGAAACCGGGTACAAGCCTTAAGGATACGGCAGACCTACTTTTCCACGTTTATGAGGATATGTGCGGCGGTGAGCTTGAATAAACTTTACTCTGGAGGAAGATAAAGTTGAATATTGAGAGATATTACGATATAAAACTCTCTGAGATTGATGCGGATAATCTATTCATTTCCGTAGTAGCGAAGGCTAAGGAAAAGGGGATATTCATGGAGAGTGAGCTGTTATATATTGACTCGTCACTGAATGATATGATTTCGGAAACTGCACGTCTTTGCGGTAAGGGCTACATAAAAGAGGACAGTGCTAAAATAATGCTAAGGAATATCTTTATGATTCTTGATAGTGTTTTCTCGGTGACAGATATTACAGAGATAATAGAGGCTGTAAAACAGAAAAAGCTCACAGAGTCCTGGCAAAAGGGTGTGCGTGAGAGCATCGCTTTTTTTGACAGAACAAAGAAAAACATTTATCATCTTGAGCATTTTTATTATAAAAATCCGTCGCTGCTTGCAGATTTTGCGATAAAGCTGAAAAATGATTACGCCTTTACAAATATTTATACTCACAGCTTTGAGAGGGCTACTTTCACAAAGGCATTCTTTCTTTTGAACGGAAATGAAAGCTACAAAACAGTGTGTGATAAAAGTGAAATTCTTTGTACCGAGTGTGATATTTTGTCGGGGTTAAAGTACGAGGATATTCTTCCTATAATAAACGAGCGGGGTCTTTTAAGGGCAGACGGCGGAATAAAATATACACAGAACGTGATAGACGCCATTATTATTTCAATGTGCTTTTCTGCCTTTTACAGATGCGAGGGAATATTCCCGGGAAAAGAGCATGCAAAGGAAATTTTGTCAGAGCTTGTAAGCACGAGTGAAGAAGAGCTGCGTGAGAGTTTTGAGAGTTATATTAGAATGATAATTTCACGCTACAAGGTGGAAATTGTGGAGAAGGAAGCAAGCTATGGTGAAAACATTCTGAACGTTTACGCATCAAGGGTAAGTGAGGATAATATTATTCTTCTTGCAAAGCACCTTGCAGAAAAGACGGTAAGTAAAAGAAAAACTGAAAAAGGACTTATAAATCTTATTAATTTTAATTAAATACGAACAAAAACCTCCTTATGTGCATATAATTTAACAAATACATAAGGAGGTTTTATTTTTATGCCAAGAATATACTTAAGTCCGTCAACACAGGAGTACAACCTGTATACCGGCGAACCGTCTGGCAGTGAGGAATACTATATGAATCTCGTTGCCGACGCTATGGAGCCCTATCTGTATGCCACAGGAATTGAATTTACAAGAAATGACCCATCGGGGACTGTAGGCAATTCCATAGCAGAGTCAAACGCCGGCAACTACGATTTGCATCTTGCTCTTCATTCAAACGCTTCTCCGGAGAATATGGCGGGAGTACTTCAGGGTACAGACTTTTACTACTATACGAGAAGCCTTGTAGGTAAAGAGGCGGCGTCAACTCTTGCGGATAATTTTCAGAACATATACCCGGAGCCTGAGCTTGTGAAAATTATGCCGACAACCACACTTGCCGAGGTTACCCGTACAAATGCACCGGCAGTGCTGGTTGAAATTGCTTACCACGATAATCCCGAGGATGCTGACTGGATAAGAAACAACATAGACGAAATAGCGAGAAATCTTGTTCAGGGGCTTGCGGAGCACTTTGGAATTCTTTTTATGTCGCCAAACGAGGGCTACGAGTATTCTACCGGTATTGTGGTAACCGAGGAGGGAAGACTTAATATCAGGGAAAGACCTACCACAAATTCAAACGTCATTACCCAGGCTCCAAAGGGCGCAGAGCTTCGTGTTTTCTGCAAGTCAGGCAACTGGTACGTGGTTGAATACGGCGGTACTCTTGGCTTTGCCTTTGCTCCTTATGTTGCAGTAAGATAATTATAGCTTTTTGGCGCAGTTTGGAATATAACTGCGCTGTTTTCTTTTTTTATTTTTACATATTTGCTTGATTTTTCCCATCTTTAGTGGTATACTTAAGTGGCGAAAGGAAGTAGAACATGAAAAAATACAGAATTATAGATGCGCATTGCCATATATATCCGGATAAAATTGCGGAAAAAGCCTCTCTCAGTACAGGTGTATTTTACGGAATAAATATGAGATACGATGGAAAGGTCAGCACACTTATGCGTCTTGCAGATGAAGCGGATATATCAAAATGCCTTGTTCATTCAGTTGCGACAAAACCGGAGCAGGTAGGGAGCATAAACAGATTTATTGCAGATGAGGTACAAAAAAGCAGTGGAAGATTTATTGGCTTTGGTGCACTGCATCCTGACAGTAAAAATTTAGATACAGATATAGAGGAGCTGTGTGCTCTTGGTCTTTGCGGAGTAAAGCTTCACCCGGAAATTCAGGGCTTTGCCCTTGATGACCCGAAGTGCCTTGAAATTTACGATAGAATTTCGGGAAAGCTTCCTCTGCTTATTCACGCAGGGGATAATAGGTACGATATGTCAAACCCGGACAGAATTAAAAAGATTCTTGACTCATATCCCGAAATGACGGTAATCGGTGCACATTTTGCAGGTTATTCCGTATGGAAAGAGGCGCTCGGAACACTTTCAAACTATAGAAATCTTTACGTTGACTGTTCTTCGTCGTTTGCCTTTCTTACAGATGAAGAAATAAAAGAGCTTGTTTACGGCTTTGGCGTAAGTAGGGTTTTCTTTGGCTCGGACTATCCGATGTGGAATCCCGCAGGGGAGCTTGACAGGCTTTTCTCCCTCGGGCTTTCGGATAAGGAATATGAAATGATACTTTCAGGAAACCTTGAAAATCTTCTTAAAATTAAAAGTAAGGAGAAATAAATTATGGCTGATAAAAACAAAAAAGAGCAACTGACCTCTTGTGACCTTTGTCAGTATTACGTTTACGACGATGAGTGTGACTGCTACATATGCGAAATTAATCTTGATGAAGACGAGATGATAAAATTTCTTTCTTCGTCAAATGACGCCTGCCCGTATTTCGTGCTGTACGATGAGTATAAAATTGTACGCAAGCAAAACTGAAATGAATATAGAAAATGCACGCAGAGGGAAAGCTTCTGCGTGTTATTTTTTATAATACCTTGGCATATAAATCCTATGTGTAAGATATTTGGAGTGAAATATATGAAATTCAGTATTGTAAAACCTTCGGTTATGATGTACAAAACAAGTGACCTTTGCGGCGAGGTGTCAGACGAGCTTCTTTTCGGAACGACTCTTGAGATTATCTCCGAAGATGATACAACGGCATTCTGCCGTACCGACTACGGATATTGCGGGTATATAAACAGATGGGAAGTATGCGAATGTGACACAGAGGACTGCGGTGAAAGTGAAAAGGTTACGGTATACAGCAGGTGCGACCTTCTGCCCGAGCCGGAATACAGACTTGCACCGGTAATGTCGCTTCCGAAGGGAGCAAGAATAAAAATATACAGAAAGTTTGACGGCAGATTTTCTCAGTGTGTGGTAGGAAGCAAAATTCTTTATATACCGAATTTTGCACTTCTGAAAAAATCTTCGGCAAATATCCGTGAGGATATCGCCGAGACTGCACTTGGTTATCTTGGTACACCTTACAGATGGGGCGGTAAAAGCGATACGGGAATTGACTGCTCCGGCCTTGTTTTTATGAGCTGTCGTCTTTGCGGACGTGTGGTATGGCGTGATTCTGTGCCTTGTGATAGATATGTTCAAAAGATACCGGCTTCTGAGGTTGGTGCAGGAGATATTGCATATTTCGACGGACACGTTGCAGTTATGACCGGAAAAGAAACATTTGTACACGCATCAGCTTCAAGGGGAAAGGTGGTATGCGGAAAATTCGGCGACGGTATGCTTTCGGAAAATGATGTAAAGTGCTTTGCGAGAGTTAAGGAACAATTCTGACATTCCAACAAAACAAAAATGTACGGCATGTATCCGTACATTTTAAGAGTTTACCATTCGATAATAGTTTTAAGGGATTTCAGACATTCTGCGCATACGTATTTGTCATTAAAGGCAATAAGACCATGCTTTGAGCTGCATAGTGCACAGTGCTTTTCCAGCCTTGAAATAATTATTTTGTTGTCATCGGATTGAAAAGTAATTTTGTCACCGCAGGAAAGCCCCAGCTCTCTGCGCATATCACGTGGAATTACTACTCGTCCAAGCTCATCTATTTGTCTTACAACTTTGTCGGATTTCATTATCTTTCTCCAAGTATCTGTATTTATTTTACAGTAATAATATATCATTACTATTTCTGTAAGTCAACATACAAAACTTTCCAAGAAGTATACTTTTTGAAAACAATGATAAACAAGGAGAGAAAATTTATGCTCGGAAAAGTATTCGGCGTTCTTACGGCATTGTCATTACTGTTTGGAATATTATGCGGCAAAATGTCAGAGGTCTCGGCTGCGGCAACCTCCGGCTGTGTGGAAGCGGTAAAGCTTTCCATATCGCTTTTGGGAGCGATGTGCATCTGGAGCGGTGTGGCGAGAGTGCTTGATGCGGCAGGATTTACGGAAGTTCTTAAAAGACTTGTATCTCCGCTTCTTAAAATAGTTTATCCGGAGAGCTACAAGAAAAATTGCGGTATATCCGAGTGTGCCGCAAATATCAGTGCGAATTTTTTAGGTCTTGGCAATGCCGCACTTCCGCTTGGGATTGATGCAATGAAAAGCTTTTCCGAAAACAGCTCGATCGGTAAAGACAAGGCAAGTGACGATATGGTTATGTTTGCTGTTCTTGCAACCACCCCTTTTCAGCTTCTTCCCACAACTCTTGCTGCAATGCGTGAGGCATCGGGAAGCGCTGCACCTTATGAAATTCTCGTGCCGGTTTGGATATGTGAAATTTTGACAACGGTATTTGCGGTGGTAGCCTGCAAGCTGCTTGCGAAAGTGTTTCGGTAAAAACAGGGGTGAATATATGGCGGATAAAATAGGAATATATTCTGTTCCCGTGATAATTACTATTGCGGGAATAATACTTTTGTTATCAAACAAAGATTTGTTTTCAGAGTTTCTTCTTGGAGCAAAACAGGGAATGAAAACCTGCGTTGAGATATTACCGGTTCTTGTAATACTTGTTACTGCTGTAAAAATGTTTTCCGCAAGCGGAGCACTTGATGCTGTATGTAATATATTTGAGGCTCCTTTATCAAAAATAGGATTCCCGAAGGAAATTCTACCGGTAATGATTATGCGTCCTATTTCCGGAAGTGCCGCAACGGCAACGATAGGAGAGCTTTTTGAAACAAGCGGTCCTGATAGCTTTGCCGGAAGATGCGCTTCGGTGATTATGGGTTCTTCCGATACTATCATATATACACTTGCTATATATTTCGGAGCAGTGGGTGTAAAAAAGACAAGACACGCACTGCCGGCTTCCTTTCTTACGCTTGTTTTTTGCGCAGTAGTGTCGGTTTTACTCACAAAAATTTTATTTGGGACATAAAATAATAAAAAACTTACGGATATATGCGAATAAAATGGATATACATCGCTATAATAAATTGTATATTACCCAATACTGTGCGGGGTGTACAATAAAATATTTAAAATCATGGTTAAATAGTTGAATTTTGCCATTGACAATGGGAATTAAAAGTGATATAATAAATGTCAGTTTTGGAAGACCTTTCCAAAAAGCATCAATTATGAACTTTCAAAATTTTTTGAGATATTATAAAAAAGTACTTGACAAATAAGAAAGTTTGTGATAGAATAATTGAGCTGTCCCTCTTTTTTGGTAAAGATTGTGACTTGATGAAAAAGAATGAAAAAACTTCAGAAAATTTCAAAAAAGTACTTGACAAACAGAAAAAGATGTGATATACTAATCGAGCTGCGCAAGTGAGGTAAGTAAATCACGGCAGCGAAATTGCACCTTGAAAATTGAACAACAAAAGACGAAAACAAAGCGAAAGAATACTCGAAAATTCCGCAGTTGGAGACAACTGCAAAAAA
>JAZOCR010000130.1:0-8443 GCA_045596605.1 Eubacteriales bacterium
TGATTTGCGGTTATATAAGGTTCACATTCTGCACAGTTAACGATAATCTCCTTTGCTTTTCCTACCGCTGACTGAATTTTGGCGTATGTTGGAAAAGTTGCTCCTCCCATGCCGGAGATACCCGCCTCCCGCACTGACTTAATCACATTTTCAAGAGTTATCTCGCCTGCAATTCCATTAAACTCAAATTCTTCATCAAGACCATCGTTCTCAATTATTATGTATTCTGCTTTACCGCTGCCGTTATAGGAATTCCTTGATTCTATATCGACTACAGTCCCTGAAACGCTTGAATGCACCGGACAACAAAGAGCTTCATCGTTTCTGCCTATCACCTGTCCAACAAGAACTCTGTCACCTTTTTTAACTATCGCCTTTGCCGGAGCACCTATGTGCTGTAAAAGCGGAATAGAAACTTTAGCGGGAGATTTCATTGGTTCTATAGGAATTCCACTAGTATCCTTATGTTCATTAACGTGAATTCCGCCTTTAAATGTAAAAGCCATAATTACACCATTACCTTTCTTTTTTTATTTTATAATTATACCACTGTACAATACAAAAAGCAATATAAATAACCAAAAAACAGATACAATTTTTCAAAAAATGAGCATATTTATCCTTTTCTTTGTCACATTTATGACAATATTACCAAATATTTTACAATGACAAATTCTGATTTTTATAATATAATATAGCATATATGATAATCGTTTTTAATTAATACTAAAGGCAGGGATAAAAATGGACTTAATACTTATCAGTGAAGAAAAGTTAAAAATAATTTTAACTGAAGATGATATGAAAAAATTCAAAATTAAAATTGAAAGCCTTGATTACGACAATGTAACAACAAAAAAAGTATTCTGGGAGATACTTGATGAAGCAAAAAATAAAGCCGGCTTCAACGCAGATAAAAGCAAGCTGTATGTGCAGGTATTCCCGTCGCAGGATGGCGGATGCGAAATGTTCGTAACAAAGTTTTCAGGCACCCTGCAGCCAAATAGAACCGCATACAAAGCGAAGCAATATAGGCAATCAAACACAAAAACAACGCAGATAGAAAATGGAATATATCTATTACTTGGATTTGAGGAGCTCTGCAAGCTTTGCAGAAGAATGGCAAAGGAAAAAATTCGGCTTTATACGAGCCTTTATTTTGACCCAACCGGAACTTATATTTTTATAATAAGGAATAACAGAAAAATGCCATCATACATATCAGGTAATTCAAATATATCAGATGTAATGCCGGAATATTTCTCGGAATATGCTTCAGTTAAAGAGCTAAACGAGCGTGTAATTGCATACGCAGAGGAGCATTGTAAAAAAATTGCCGAGGGTAATGCCGTTGAAATGCTTTCATTTATATAATCTTTATTTAGCTCTTTACTTTTCAAGGTTAATGTGCTATAATGTAGAAAAATAAATTATATACGGGACGTAATTATGAGTACAAAATTACAAGATCTTGAAGACCAAAAAAAACAATGTGAATGCTGCAACAGATGCTCGCTTTACAAAACAAAAATAAATACTGTTTTTGGGAAAGGCTCGGAAAATGCAAAAATTCTGTTTATCGGTGAGGCACCGGGAGAACAGGAGGATTTGCAAGGCATCCCCTTTTGCGGAGCTTCCGGGCAGCTTCTTGACAAATATTTTGAGGCGATTGACATAAGTAAAGATGATTACTACGTCGCAAATATTTTAAAATGCCGTCCACCGCATAACCGTGATCCACTTCCCGAAGAGCAAGAGGCGTGTATAGGATATCTAAGAGAGCAGCTTAAGATTATCAAGCCTCAGATTATTGTATGCCTTGGCAGAATTGCTGCTATGAAAATCATAAAGCCGGACTTTAAAATAACAAAAGAACACGGAAAATGGTTTAAAAAAGGCAAATATTATATCATGGCTGTTTATCATCCTTCACTGCTGCTTCGAGACCCGGCAAAGAAAGAAGAAATGCTTTTGGATTTTCTTGAGATTGAAAAAATGCTAAAAAGCTTGAAAGCATAAAAACAGCAATCGATTTTGAGGGATAGCACGTTTACGTGCTATCCCCCTTTTCCTCTAAATTCTCGTTTTAAAAAACCAAGGATTTAAGAGGATTTTAAAGTTTTCGGGAGTTTTTAATGGTCTTTCTTGTGAAAATTGCGGAAAAATCGGGTATAAATCCAAAAAAATGCGATTTTTTGAGATTTTTTATGCAAAAACTATTGACAAATCAGCAAAAAATGATTATATTTATACTGACTTCTTTTTAATCCTTTCTGCTATGGCAAAAGAAGTCTTTTTAAATATTAAAATAATAGAAATTGTACCGAACATAGCACGGTACGGAGGTGCGAGGATTGGAAAAAAACGTAATTGTAAGTCTCAAGGACATCGTAGTAAAATTCGATGGAGAGCAGGTCTTAAAAAACATCAGCCTTGATATTAATGACAAGGAATTTATTACACTGCTTGGGCCCTCAGGCTGCGGCAAAACCACTACCCTGCGCATAATCGGTGGTTTCGTTACCCCGGATAGCGGCGAGGTCTTCTTTGACGGAAAAAGAATAAATGATATTCCGCCTTACAAAAGACAGGTTAATACTGTCTTCCAGAAATATGCGTTATTTCCGCATTTGAACGTTTATGAAAATATTGCCTTTGGACTAAGACTTAAGAAAGTCCCTGAAAAAGAAATCAACACACGTGTACTCGAAATGCTGGAGCTTGTAAACCTAAAAAGCTTCGGCAGACGTAATGTTGACTCCCTCTCCGGTGGTCAGCAGCAGCGAGTTGCAATTGCACGTGCTCTTATAAATCATCCCAGAATGCTACTTCTTGACGAGCCTCTCGGTGCACTTGACCTTCAGCTTCGAAAAGAAATGCAGATTGAACTCAAGAAAATTCAGCAGGCCCTTAATATTACATTTATTTACGTAACTCACGACCAGGAAGAAGCACTTACTATGTCTGACAGAGTAGTTGTAATGAACGGTGGGGTTATAAATCAGATTGGTACTCCTCAGGATATATACAACGAACCGGTAAACGCTTTCGTTGCAAAGTTTATCGGTGAATCAAATATTATCCACGGAATTATGCACGATGACTTTGACGTTGAATTTGCAAGCAAGAGATTTGAATGTCTCGATAAGGGCTTCTCTAAAATGGAGCTCGTTGACGTAGTTATACGTCCGGAAGATATAACCGTATGTGCACCAACCGATGACACAATCAACGGAACCGTTGAAACAGTTACCTTCAAAGGTGTACATTATGAAATTATAGTTGACAGTTTTGGATTCAAATGGAAAATTCATTCCACAAAAGCCGCAAAGCCCGGTGATTTTATTGGTATGGACTTTACTCCCAACGATATCCATATAATGAAGAAAAGCGAATCCTCGCCTAAATTCAATCTTATGAATAACGAGGGCGGCAGCGATGAATAGTAAAAAATTCAAAATACTCTCCGTTCCATACGTTGTATGGATGCTTCTCTTTACCCTTATTCCACTGGCACTTATCGTTGTATTTGCATTTACTGACAGAAATGAGGGCGGTTTTACACTTGATAATATTCAGTTTGCTGCACGCTATCTTCCTGTTCTTGTAAAATCGGTATATCTTGCGGCTGTTGCAACTTTTATTTGCCTCATTGTTTCTTATCCACTTGCGTACATTATGTCAAAAATGAGACTTAATCATCAGAAAACAATGATGATGCTTGTTATGCTTCCAATGTGGATGAACTTTTTGCTTCGTACATATGCCTGGATGTCAATCCTTGAAACAAACTCCGGATTTCTCAATAAGTTTCTGACATTTTTAGGCTTTGAGCCGGTACACATAATGTACACACAAGGCGCAGTAATACTCGGTATGGTGTATAACTATATCCCTTATATGATACTTCCCCTTTACACAATTATGGTTAAAATCGATTCAAGACTTATTGAAGCAGCGCAGGACCTTGGCTGTAACACGTATAGTGTTTTCAAAAAAGTCATTATTCCCCTTTCATTTCCGGGAATTACTTCCGGCATAACAATGACATTTGTTCCTGCGGTAAGTACATTCGTTATTTCGCAGCTTCTCGGTGGTCCAAAGAACAATCTTATCGGTGACCTTATCGAAAGTCAGTTTGTTTCCGGCGGTGAATATAACCCCTATTACGGTTCAGCTATTTCACTGCTTCTTATGGTGGTTGTATTCATTTGCATAGGTATCTTCAACCAATTTGACAATGAAGAAATGGAGGAAACGCTGAAATGAAAAAGTTTTTCTCAAGATTTTACGTTTTTCTCGTTCTTCTCTTTATGTATGCGCCGATTCTTGTTCTTATTGCTTTCTCATTCAATGAGTCAAAAGGCAGAAGCTGGACAGGATTTTCACTAAAATGGTACGGTGAACTTTTCCGTGACAAAGCAATTCTCGGAGCACTCGGTAACACGCTTATTATAGCGCTTGTTGCTTCTGTTTTTGCTACAATAATCGGTACTGCTGCGGCAATAGGAATTCACAACCTCAAGCGCCCCGGAAAAACAATAGTAAAGAATATTAATAATCTTCCGCTTATAAACCCGGAAATAGTAACCGGTATATCCCTTATGATTCTGTTCTCATTCTGCAGAATACATCCCGGATACGTTACTATAATCATCGCTCACATTACTTTCTGTATACCAAGTGTTGTGCTGAGTGTTATGCCAAAGCTTCGTCAGATTAACAAAAATATTTACGAAGCTGCGCTGGATCTTGGCTGCAATGACGTTCAGGCATTTTTCAAGGTAATTCTCCCCGAGATTATGCCTGGAATTATATCAGGATTTCTTATGGCTGTTACATACTCCATTGATGACTTTATCATAAGCTATTTCACGGCAGGTCCGGATTCCCAGACACTTCCGCTTATGATATATACCATCACAAGAAAGCCGATGACACCTAAGATTAACGCTCTTTCTACAATAATCTTTGTAATCGTTCTTCTTATCCTGTTTATAATGAATTTCATTGGTGATAAAAATGATGTTAAAAACACAAAAAAGCTGAAACGAAATATTTAAACAGAGCCCAGAGATAACAGAAAGGAAATTAAAATGAAAAAATTCTTTACTTTTATGCTTGCGCTTCTGTTTGTTCTCCCCTGTCTTTCTCTTGTTTCCTGCGAAACAGATTTTGAAAATGAGGGCGAAGAAGACACTTCGCAAGCTTACTACGATGTAGAAGTAGACGATATTTCTTATTATGAGAAGTTCAGAAATAAAAACATAACTATTAACGTATACAACTGGGGTGAATACATTTCCAACGGAAGCGAAGGAAGCCTCGCCGTTATCACAGCATTCGAAAAGATTTCAGGCATTGACGTAAACTACACAAACTATGCTACGAACGAGGATATGTATGCAAAGTTCAAAGCAGGCTCAACATCGGTTTACGATATTGTAATCCCCTCGGACTATATGATAGACAAAATGATTAGTGAGGGGATGCTTGAAAAAATAAATTTTGATAATGTTCCGAACTTCAAATACATTGACGAGGAATACAGAAACCCCGACTTTGACCCGACGAATGAATACTCTGTTCCATATACCTGGGGTACTGTAGGTATTATCTATAACACAAAATACGTAACAGAGGAAGAAGCATCAAGCTGGGACATTCTCTGGAATGAAAAATATAAGGGCGAAATACTTATGTTTTCCAATTCCAAAGATGCCTTTGCCATTGCGCTTGCAAAGCTCGGATACTCACTTAATACTACAAATGAAGAGGAAATACGTGAGGCAGCACAGCTTCTGCGCAAACAAAAGCCACTTGTTCAAACCTATGTAATGGACCAGATCTTTGACAAGATGCAGCTTGAAGAAGCCTGGATTGCTCCCTATTATGCGGGAGACGCAATCACAATGATTGATAACAATGAAAATCTTGCCTTTGCTTTTCCTAAAGAAAGCTCAAATATTTTCATAGACTCCATATGTATTCCCAAGGGAAGCAGAAACAAGGAAGCTGCCGAAGCATTTATAAACTTCATTTGTGAAGTTGAAGTTATGGCAGCAAATGGAGAATACATCTATTATTCCACACCGTCAAGTGATGCAAAGGAACTGATTATTTCTAACATGACCACCTATGTTGAAGACGGCGACATGACCCAGGAGGAGCTTGACAACTACATCAAGGTTTCTTATCCCAGTCAGGAAATAGTTGATAGATGTGAGTCCTTTGTAAATCTTCCAAAAGAAACAAACGAGCTTGTAATAAGACTCTGGAGCGATATTCTTATTGGTATTGACGAGGATTCCTGGTGGAATAAAGCAATAATGCCGGTTACAATAATAGTTGCTCTTGGTCTATGTATACTCATTATTCTTATGAGATACAGAAGGGCACAGAAAAAAAGAGCAAAATACTAATAAACTTTAAGCCTTGAGAAAAATTCTCGAGGCTTATTTTATTCATTTATATTTTTATAATATTTAATGCTGTTTTGAGCATAATATTTCTTGGAGCAAAGTTTTAAACAATCTGAAGGTAATATAAATGAGTAATTTAAAAGCAGTCATTCTTGCAGGCGGTCTTGGAACAAGACTCAGACCATTAACTCTAACTAAACCCAAACCTCTTTGTACAGTGCTCAGTGAAAGCGTTCTTGAACGGCTTTTGCGGCAGCTGTCTGACCTGAAAATAAATAAAGCCGGTATATCAACGATGTATTTATCGGAGCAAATTAAAGAAAAGCTTGGCGAAAGATTTTCCGGTGTAAAGCTTAAATATGTAACCGAACCATCACCTCTTGGAAGTGCCGGCGGTGCAAAGTATACAGCCAAGGCACTTGGAATTTCAGATGATGATATTTTTATCATTTTATCCGGTGATGGTATTTTTGATTTTAATCTTGAAGATGCCATAAAATTCCACACCGACACCGATGCTGACGTTACTATTGTTTCGTATAATACGAAAAATCCTCTTGAATATGGAGTAATTCTGAGCGATAATAATGGTAAAATATATGCATTTTCGGAAAAGCCTGCCTGGGAAAAAGTACGGTCAGATTCGGTAAATACAGGCATATATATAATAAAAGGCTTAGTATTTAAAGATATACCGGAAGGCAGAGAATTTGATTTTTCAAAGGACCTCTTTCCTTATCTTCTCGGCAATAGAAAAAGGCTATACTCATTCAATATGAAGGGCTATTGGTGTGACATCGGTGATATTTCGGCATATTACAGATGCAATATAGATGCGCTGAATGGAAAAATAGGCAACATTAATTTAGAAAACTCACTATCATACGAAGAACTTGCGGAAAAAGGGGTTAATTTATCATCACCATGCTATATTTCTAAAAATTGCGTTCTGTTGGAAAAAGCTTTTATAGGAGTAAATTCAATCATTCTTGATGGAACGAAAATATCGAACAATGCTAAAATTCTCGGAAGTATTATTTTTCAAAACTGCATTGTAGGAGAAAATTCGGAAATAAATAATTCCATAATTTGTGAGAACGTAAAAATAGGCAATAACGTTAAAATAATGCCCGGTTGCACAATTGGTGCAGGCACTGTTGTATGCGATAATGCTGTAGTAACCGAAGGTCTTTGTATATGGCCGGAAAAAATTATAGAGAAAGGATTTTACGTGACTGAGGACGTGTTGTTCGAAAATAAAAGTAGAGGCTTTTACACCGACGATGGATTATTTGCAGGAAATATCAGTGAGGCAATTAACAGCGATTATATAACAAAGCTGGGACGTGCTGTTGCCATGGCGACTTTTAAATCATACAAAGAAAACCATATAGCTAAGATTGGAATAATGCACGACGAGGCACCCGAGAGTGCACTTGTTGCTGAAACTCTTCTTTGTGGTATAAAAAGCACAGGAGCTATGAGTTATAGTTTTCTTTCAGGATTTGAAGCGCAAGCAAAATATGTTGCAGCATCTTTTATGACGGATATCGTGCTATTTGTCACAAAAAATGAAAACGAAAGACTTATCAAAATATTTGACAGCATGGCAAACACCCCCTCACGGGATTTTGAAAGAAAAATAGAAGCATCCTATAAAAATCCAAGCCTTAAAAGAAGTGTGGAGCTTTATGAAACAAAATATATAGACAGTATCGGTCTTTTTTATTACAGCACACTTATCAGGAGCATATATGAAGAATACGGTAACAAAGATAAAAGTAAAGGACTTTTAAGTGATATAAAATGCTGTTTCCCGGATAGAGTAAAAAAAGGCAGTGCAAACTATATTGTGTCAAATATTCTTTCTGAGCTTGGCGCAGAAATCTCAGAAGATTTTTGCGAAGGCACAGTTTTAATATCAATTTCAGAAAATGGAACATCAGCGGTTGTTGAAGAAAGAACAGAAAACAGAAGGACTTGTCTTGACACGTATCATATAGCATCAGCGATTATTTCCT
>JAZOCR010000131.1:0-4345 GCA_045596605.1 Eubacteriales bacterium
CCGGTTACATCACCGGCACCCTCAACGGGATAAGTGTCAGCTATAAACCCTTGCGGAAGTCCCACATCTGAATTTTCTGATGAAATGATTGTTTTCAGCAGTTCCATTGTGTCCTTATCTGCAATAGTTCTTCCTAAAATATCTATCAGTATTTTATGATTTACGCTATAAAAGAATTTAGAAACGTCAACTTTCAGATAATAATAATTATCTTCCTTTCGGTCAACCTGCCGCAGCCAATATTGAAGTCTTCTGACTGCCGGAAGTGTACCCTTTCCGTTTCTGCATCCGTAGCTATCATAAATAAATTGCTTGTCGAATATCGGGTATAACTGCGAATATATGGCCCATTGCACAACTCTATCCCGAAACCTTAATGCCATAATCAGCCTCTTTTTCGGGTCAGTAATAACAAATCTGTGATATTCGCCTACCTGATATGTTTTCCATATCAATTCGTTCTGAATGTCTATAAGGTTTTCCTCCAGATTGTTGGTAAACTGCAAGACATCATCACGAAAACGCTTACCTTTTCGAGCATTAAGGTAGGCACTATACAAATTGTCGAAATCGTATATTTTAGGATATATATTCTTTTCTCTTTTCATTCTGATAGTGCCTCCTTGCAACACGTCCGAACGTGGTATGTGTTCGAGCCGAAGCCTACTAAATACCTTCTCGGAAATTCAATCTTTTTCCCGCCGAAATGACAAGGAATGGGGATAAACCCCTTTACCTCTCTGTACTGAAAATATACCCGTGAGTATATAATATCTGACTAACGAGAGTAGAGCGGAGCGGAAACCGAGGTTGTCGTTGGCGTTCGAACGGGCGTTGTTGCCGTTGTAGTAGAACACGCCAGCGTTGTCGTTGTCGTTGTAGTAGCCGCCACGATAGAACAGACGTTAACGGCTTATCCCCAAGTGTGTTATTTTTGGACAGATTTAATCCATCCACCAACCATTTTCCCAATCTCCACTACCATTTTGGACCATATTTCGTATTTACGGAATGGCAGAAATCCGAGCTCCTGCGATAGCCTTAATAATGCCCGGAGTTTTGCTATCTCGACATCCAATTCCTGCAAAGTAGTTTTTTTATAATACTTCTTTTGTGCTTCGATTGTCCGTTCAAGAATTAAATGCAAACACCGTTTTATATCGACCACCAGAGCAAATTTCTCGGATTTCGGATATTGAGCCAATGCTTGATAACCATATTTTGTCATATCGTAGATTTTTTGTAGGATTTTTAATTCCTCAATCTTAACCACCTCTTTCAATATGACTTGTTATATTATAACACTATTTTGTTCTGTAATCTGCTTTTTGTTATAAAATAACGTATTCCGTTATAGTAATTTCAAAAATCTAATCCCCGCCTATCGGCGGGGATAACAGAACACAGTAACCAGATTACAGTTCTACAAAAGCGGAGCGGAAACCGAGGTCGTCGAAGGCGTTCGAACGGGCGTCGTCGCCGCTGCAGCAGAACACGCCAGCGTCGCCGTCGCCGTCGCAGTAGCCGCCACGAAAGAACAGACGTTCTCCAGATGTGCTTACATAGTAGTAATCATCCCTGTATGTATCAGCTGCATCGTTCGGGAATAATGCAAGAGCCTTTACAAGAGCGGGAATTGTTACACCACTTGCAGCAGTAGCATCTTTGAATGTTCCGCTTGTGTTAATTCCTGTCGAGCCAAACTTAATTGCTCCACTTGTTCCCGGAGCAACATAAGCGCCTGCCTGCGAGATTGCCTTCCAGAGTTCGCTCGTCGCACTTTCATCAACACCCATAGCAGAGTCGTTGTTCGGAATTACCTGGAGCTCTCCGGCATTCACTCTTACACCAGACACCCATTCGTACACATTGCCGTTAAGGTCTGCAATACCCGAAAAATCGTTGTTATGAAACCAATTCTTCGGACCTGACCCCGTTGCAGTATAAGGAATTAAATCGCACTCGTCTTCGTTTGGATTCGAAGGATCCCAATATACTTTTTCAGGCATCGGGGCACCTTTATCTGTGGTGTTGTAATAATCACCATAATCGTAGTTGTTGTTTCCATAAGGCATACAATCGTGCTTTTTACACCAAAGAGCAATAGCCGCCCATTCAGCATTAGACATAAGGTGCCATCCTTTACCTTTCGCTTCGCAGAATGCTTTTGCCTCATCGAAATTCACTGTGTGATGTGGTCTCTGATACGGGAGCGAATAAGCTCTGCCGTTTTCTACAATATTCTGATATTTTGAAATGTAGATATACGGCACTTCTTTTCCGTTGACGATAAAAGCGGGATGTGTACCACTTCCCGAAAGACCTACATCTGCATAGGTAAATTTCGGGATTTTAACCATCACAGATGGTTTGCCGAGGTCATCCACGATAAGCTCATTGTTTGGAGGTAACACAAGATTGCTCAAACTGTTACCATCCGCCTGTGTCATTAACTTGATATCCATTATTCACACGCCTCCAATCTGTTGATTTCGTCTCTGATTTCCTGTCTTTCCCTGTGCACTTCTGCCATATCATACGGCAAAGGAGAGCCAAGCAGAGAAGCCTCGTTGCACTTGATTACTTTGTAATCTGTGCTTGCAAGTTTTTCTTTGAGCTGCTTAATCGCCTCGTAATTGGGATATGCTTTCCAAACAAGTACGATTTTGCCTTCCTGTTCCTCATAGGAACGTGTATAGTTGTGAGGAATTACGTTTTCGGGAGTTTCAGGCTTTTCGGTTTCCTCATACGGCAAAAAGCCTGCGTTTGCTGCTTCTTCGTCAGACTCAAACATAGCAAATTTCACTCTGCCGGTTTCGTCTAACTGTGCATACTTTTTCTTGTTCATAAAAATTACCTCCAATTTTTATATTATTTGTTTTAAGACAGCCTCACCATTTGAGATAGTGAAACTGTAGCTTACACCGGTTACATCATCCGTGACGGCATTTCCGATGTATTTAAGCCTCGGAATACCATCAAGAGGAATGTAAAGAAGATAGTCGCCGCTGCCATCCTCACGCAAATAAAAAGAGCCTTCGCCGTCAACATCGAAAAGAGCCACAGGATAAATAAGTTTGCCATCAACATAAACATTCGGTGTTTTGTTGTAATTCGGCAATTGTTCATCAGGGACAACTCCTTTTGTATCAAGCTCAGCCACTCCGCCAACTGCTCCTTTTTGCGAAAGCGGGATTTTTGTCGGATCCTCGATTGTGATATTGTCAGTTCCGTCAAAGGATACTCCGTTGATAGTTCTGGCGTTCTTCAATTTTGTTGCAGACAACACCTCTTTTTCTTCATCGGAGGTATTGTCGACATTACCAAGTCCGATTTGCGACTTTGTAACACTATGAGGATTATTCTTGTTGCCTGTGTGTGCCTCGAAATCGCTTTTTGCGGCTTGTTTCACGTTATCGACATTACTTAACCCTATCTGTGATTTTGAAACTGCGTGAGGGTTATTTGTGGCGTTTTTATGAGCATTTATACTTTCGAACAATTCATTGATTGCTCCTACAACGTTTGTTTTTGCCGTTGTAAGCAGTTCTGCTACTTTTCCTATCCACCCGCCGAGCGTTTTTCCCTGTTTTGCCGATAGAGCATCATCTTCACTATCACTTTCAAGAGTGTCTAAAACGTGAGTTTTTACTTTAATCGCCATTGCCGTTCCGTCTTCCAAGACAGTGAGCAAATAATCACCGCTGCCGTCTTCACGGATAATGATTTCTCCGCTTTCGGATACATCAACAAATCGGGTACCATAAAGAGGTGCGCCGTTTGCAAATAACGTGCTGCTTTTGTTAAAGCAAGGCAAATTCTCTTCCGGGATAACTCCGTTTTCGTCAACCTCTGCAAATCTCCCGATATAACAGGGAGGAATAACATCCTCGCCGTCGCAGAGCACGTGTAATTTTCCTGTATCTGCATTGAAACGCAGCTCGTCAAAATGGCTTTCGTCAATCCCATGCTGACGAAGCATTCCGATAAATGCTTCAAACGTAGTTCTACGGATAGAATCGACTTCTGCACCTTCGACATCTTCCTTTGTTGTGATAAAAATTCTCACATCATCATCAAGATTGGTAACGACAGGCTTTTCAGCTAATTTTGTTGTTGCCACAGTATCACCTCCTATCTACCTACAACATAGTGGTATTTATAACCATTTACGTTTGTGTGTGGATGCGAGCTTGACGAGCAATACCACACATAGAAGCCGTTGCTTACTATAGCAACTTTGATGTAGTGATAATAACTCGATGGACTTGAGCTTACATCTGTGTAAAGATACGATGTGCTAACAACATCATTCATTCCATCAACTGCAAATCCGTTGTAAACT
>JAZOCR010000132.1:0-1826 GCA_045596605.1 Eubacteriales bacterium
GCTCGACAGCCCTGCCTTTATTGAAAACAGCAGAACCTACACTCCCGTAAGATTTATCGTTGAAAACCTTGGCGCAAGCATTGAGTGGAAAGAGGACGACCGAGAGGTTGTAATAATCAAGTAATTTTTAAAGCTTAAAAATAATAGCACAAAAAGTAAAAAGGAGAGTTATTATGAAAATCAAAAGAATTTTGTCGGCAGTAATAGCGATAGTTCTGATGCTGTCCTGCATCGGCAGTTTAACCCTTGCGGCAGATGCAAAACCGGAATATCTTGTAAATACACTTTACAAGCTACAGAATAACGAGAAAATTACAGTCGGCTATCTTGGTGGCTCAGTAACAGCAGGTACCGGCCTTACAGGTGATGATGTTGAAAAGTATTCCTGGAGAGCACTTAGCCGTGACTGGCTGAAATCCAACTTCCCAAAGGCAAATGTCACCGAAATCAATGCGGCAATAGGTGGTACCGGCTCAATATACGGTGTTTTCAGAATAGAGGACGCAATTATAAAGGATAAAGCTCCTGACCTTACCTTTATTGAATTTGCAATCAACGACCACTATGACGGAATATATAACACAAACGAAAACCATGTTTACATAGAAACGATGGTTAGAAAAATATATGAGTCAAACCCGTATGCAGATATAATTTTTATTGTAACGGGTGCAAATGCTCAATTGCTTGACGATGCAAAAAGCGACACACCGCTCTTTGGTACTCCCTACAGAAGTGTTGCAGCTCACTATGGCATTCCCGTAATTCACGTTGGACACGAGCTTGTTAGAAAGATTAGAAGTGAAAAGTCAAGTTGGGATAAATACTTTACCGACATAGTGCATCCGAACAAGGCGGGATACGAAGAATACGGCAAAACCATAAACGCATTCCTTGAGGAGCAACTAAAAAGCGGATATACCACCAAGAGCGAAGATTACGTAGATAAAACAAAGGTACAATCATATATCGACAACGGTATTTTCTGTAGCGAACGTGGAATAGAAAGCGGCGAAATTACCGTTGAAAAAATGCTTGACGCAGATATGGTAGATGGCGATGAGGTGAAAAACATCTCGAATATCGGCACATTCTGGCACGGAGAGCAGTTCCCCGGTCACTTTATTTCATCCTCTGCAGGAAACAGAGGCACCGCATCCTTTACCTTCAACGCCGCTAATATAGGCATTTGGGCTTATGCATTTGGCACGGCTACCGCTCCGGAGGGCACAACGTTCACCTATTCTATTGACGGAGGAGAAGAAATCTCTGTTCTTGTAAAGTCCGCATCAAACGGATATAAGCTTTTTGTGCCTCTTGCATCAGGTCTTGAGGAAAACAAAACCCATACCATAAGGCTTTGCCACGCAGACGATAAAGGACCCTTCAGATTCTTTGGATTCCTCCTTTGGAATGTAACGGACGGCGAAGAAGCAACAGTATCTGCAGTGCCTTACTATAAGTTCAAGGGCGATTATTCTGTAAAGCTTGATGGGCTTACCTATGCTGATTTTGACCCTAACAAAAAGTCCTACGAAATCCCCGTAGGTGAAGACGGTAAGTACCCTGTGCTTTCCTTCGCTGCAGAAAACTACTACGGCTACAAGGTAACCCAGGCTGACAAGGACGGAATAGCAAAGCTTGCTATTGATAACGGAAACGAATATACCTTCAACTTTGTAAAGACGGCAAAAGCAGAAAACGTAACCGTAGGCTTTGACACCAACGGTGCAGCAGAAATTGCTACACAGACAATCAAAACCGGCGCAAAGGCAACAAAGCCCCAGAATCCCACAAAGGAAGGCTACGTATTTGACGGCTGGTAT
>JAZOCR010000133.1:0-16837 GCA_045596605.1 Eubacteriales bacterium
GAAAGCAATTCGAAGTTCCAAGGGATTATTTTTTGAATACACCAAAGCCCAACGTTGCCAAGCACGATTGCGAGCATGATGCAGGCGTGCTTTTGCGATGCACCTTTCCGCTTTTTCAGCGATATGCAGAGTACCGTGATCATGGCAACAAAGTAGCTAATAACGTAGATGAGGTTGGTGGGATGAAGTACACCGTACTCCTTATGAAGAACGGTCGAGCCTGCCACGTTCTCTATCGTTGCACTCGTATAATACCAATCGAGGTAACCTGTCGTGCAGATGATCCCGAACATAATCACGGCTGCTCCAATGAGCGTACCTGTCACCCATTTCTTGTAGTTGTATCCGCAGAGCTTAGAGATGATGATAAACATACACAAGGGCATCATAACTTGCCCGAGGTATGTGATCTTGTTCGCAAAGAGCGCAAACTCAACCGTTTTCGAGAAAGCGACCAAGGTATATCCGAGGTTGACTACCGACACGCATACGAACAGAAGAAACAGCCAAGGCTCATTTTGCTTTTTGCGCACGAACAGAAAATATAAGGGCAATAGCACGAGGGAAAGCAAAAATATTGCGCCGTATGTATATTGCATAGCCACACCTCCTTTGACGATAATTTAGCATCGTAAATAATTGATTGTATTATTATACCATAGATTTGTGAATAAATCAAGGCGTTTTGACTCATTTGCAAGGATTTGTGTCAAAAAATCGGCATCGATTTTGCTCCGAGCTTATTCTTTGACTATTTGATACATAAATCTGACCTGCAATTTCAGCAGGTGCATACCAATCAATATCACCGTCCCAATAAGAACTAATTGCCGTACTCAATGTTCCTCCACCAACAATTTCCGCCACTTCTCCCAACTTACACTGTTCCCAATAAAAAAGAACCACGAAAAATCGTGGTTCTCGTTAAACAACCATGACTTTCTCCTTTTACTTGTTATAACTTAATCATAACACACCTAATTTTGCTTGTAAAGTTTACGGTATCCCGAAAATACGACATTAAAAAACCCTGCTCTAAAAACAGGGCTTTTATTATGAAAAATTTATGTTAATCCTCGCTATATAAGCCTGCGTTTTTTAAGCACAAAATCATATAATCACACTCGTCGCAGCAGCATTCAACAGGATTACCGTCTTTATCTTTATGTTCTCCGTTACCTAAGCAGGCTGACATATCGCCGGGTGTTAATTCAATTCCGGTTACATCTATTATCTTTTCGTTTTCCATAATATTCTCTCCCTAATTATGAATTTACAGTTACTCTATTCTCAACCTCTGGATGAGGTATTTCACAATCTTCACCAAAATTATCTCTAAAGAGCTTATTCATTTTGATTTTGAAATCATCACTTAACTCTATATCTGGCATATCTTTAATTGCTTCTTCCATTCTTTCAACTTCTTGCTTAGCACTAATAAACAAAGCTTCTGTCAAAATAGGAACAAAATTATTCCACCAAGCTTCATCTTCCTCGGTCCAATCATCTGGGATTAAATCGTTTTCTTCATCTTCCCATTCTTCTAAATAGCTCATAAGCACCTCAAAAAACAGAATAAAAAAAGTGCGCCCCCGAAAGAACGCACCGAAAAAGTACTTCCCTCAAAGCTGCTACACTTCTTCACGAACCCGTCAGGTATTGGAAAAGAGAGATAGTACGTTTTACCTATACTATCCCTGACGGATTACTTTTATTCGATTAAAGTGTAGCACCCTTATTATACCACAAAATAATAAAAAATCAATGAGATACTCAATATTTTTAAAAACTTTTACAGTCCTATTCTTTTTACATCTTCAATTTTCAATGAACCGCTTGCTAAAGCATTAGCAAAAATTATAATCTTGTCAATAATTTTATCTGCATCTTTACTAAAACCAGAAAAATCTTTTCCATTACTTTCCATTATAATTATGTCTGTTTCCTTTTTAAACAATCTAATAAGTTCAAAAACCCATTCCTCAAAGTTCATATTTTGTTCTCCTTTCTATTAGCGTTCACTAATATAAGTAAGATAGATTAAAAAAGTGACCAAAAATTTTTATTTTTTAAAATTATGATACAAAATGATACACTTTGATAATTTTATGTCGTGGGGCGTGTGCTTGTCTTGATACGAGAGCCCTCGCTACGCTCGGGCTGACAAGCACACGCCCCACAAAACTTGACTCGACAGATTTTACTAAACCATAAAGCAAGACGGGGCGAGGTTTGGCGCTGAACCGCTTGCCAAAGCTCTCGCCTGACCGTCTGCTGATGCTTTATTATGGGTTTTTGAGTATATTATCTGTCTTTTTCGTCAAGCATTTGCTTTAGGCATAAGTGCTATGACATCAGGAGAAACAACTCCCATATATACCCCTTCATCCCAGCAAGTAAAGTCATCAAATAATAAAAGCTTTCTATCTTCAAGTCCAATGTTACAAACAACATCCTCTTCCCATATATCAGAAATGAAATATTCTGGTAGATTTTTAGAGTATGTTATTCTTTCCCCAGACTTTTCAATGTACTTTGATATATATGCTATTGCTTCTCCAAGTCCTCTTCTATCAAATATTTCTTCAAAGTCATTTCTTCCAAATTTCTTTGTGAAATAAAGGCACTGATTTATCGTTTCCATTTTACCTAAGCGAATGCTATACCCTGTTTGTTCGCATAATCCTCCCACTACCATAACATCAGGTATGCTCATAAGTGCGTGAAAATGTAATCTGTTTTTTCCGGGAGAGCGCTCCCAAACACCTACATATTTCCAATCATAATCCTTGCAAAATTTTCTTAATTCCCTCATTAAATTAGCTCTAAATGATGCTTCATCAATTATCTTTCCGTCATAGGTAAATGTAGTAAAATAATTAAATTGCTGTAAGTTAATTTTTCGGTTCATTCTTACACGCCTACAAATTAGGTTGCGTTCCTTACGTTCAAATTGTTCCTCTACATATTTTTCTGCCAATTCCTCATACTTGAATAGTGGCTTCATTTCCTCAAGTATTTTCTTTTTCTTTACTTTTTTCTTTAAATTACTGTACTTTTCATAAAGCTCTTCAAAAATCTCTTTACGAGTAATTTTCTTTACTTTTTTCTGTGGTTTTTCTTGTGTTTCAGCCTCACCAGAAGCCGAAATTGACTCTTTTTCAGAGTCATTGGATTCCTCAACGGTAGCATCAATTTCAAGCGAAAAAGGGTCCTTTTCGTTTGGCTCAACAAGTTCAAATTGAGTCTTTCCTTCCTCGCTATTTGTGTTATCGTTTTCAATTACTGTGATTTTTTCCTCTATCCTCTGCATCCTATCTTTTTTAGGACGTGTTGTGTGAGGAATACCTATATAGTGGCTACCGTCTGAGTAGATTTTAACCTTCTCATACGGCATTGAACCTCCTTTCGCACAAGTCTTATATTTAACAGCTAACTGTTAGAACCTGTGTTTGAATACAATGAGTTGATGAAATAGCTATTCTGCAATTTTAATTCCTCTATTGTCGCTCTTTCAGTTCGATACTCATAATAATCATCAAGTCCTATACTTGTCTTTCTGCCTAAATCATTAAAATAATCACTAAAACAGTCTGTAGAAAATCTGCTGCTATATATTTTCTTATTCATAAGGAAATACTTCTTCTTTTCGATTTTCCCATCCATTGTTCCTTTTTCTTTTTCAATAAATAATGTACAGTATCCGTACCTGTTATAGTTCCGTAAGTTATATTTAAACAATGCAGAGGCTATACCCTTCAACAGATACACAAATAAGGTATTATCGCCTCGCCTAAATCTAAAATCGTTATATATTCCCATAAACCAACTGCCGAATATCTCTACTACCATTTCTTCATAGATATAAAAAGGTAATGCTATACGCTGTTGTCCGCTTTTAGCAATGTTAAGAATATCACACAGATCTCTTGCGTCAGCTCCCCAAGATTCCGGTCTTTGTTCATCACAAAACACCTTGATAAATGGGAAATTATCAATAGTTGCCGAATGCCTGCACATTTTTAACCACGAATTAAAAAGGTCATTCTTTTGATTAGTTTCATCCTTTGTTTTCTTTACCTCTCGAAGCTCTAAGTTGTTTCCTCGCTCCTTGCCTATTTCCGACATAACAAGTACACCAAATTCAAAGCTGCCGATTTTAGGATTATCCTCAATAACCTTTCTACCAAGCCTTATAGCATCATAATCAATAATATGTGCGTGTCTGCTTTCATCCCTGGTTGCCTCAGGGAAGAAATCATAGTACCAAGACGGAAAATTTCCACTATCCATAAAAATATTATCAGTTCTTATTGAGTAGTTTGAAACAATAAGGCTGCTTTGAATTATATACACAAAATAAAGTTGAGCATAGGTGCTTAAAACATCAAACAAATACAGGCGTTTTAACCCATCATCATAGCACATACCATGTCTTTCTATATCGTACCCATAAAGCCTTAATCGTGGGTTTCCATTCCTTTCAAAACGTACTCTTTTCTTCTCCGCCCAAAGTTTTACTGTTGCAAGATTATATACTTGTCCGTACTCTATTGCTCGCCTTAAATCATCTTCAAAGCATATCCACGGAAAATTAGGAAATTTCATATCACATTTTTGTAATAAATCAAATGCTTTTTGCCTAAACATTACTTCTTGGCTCAAAGACATATCGGTAATCAACGTTGTCTTTTTCTTACCCATAGAGCCACAAGCCATATTAACTATTGAAAGTTCATTGATAAAACCACAATTTCTTGCCTCCATGTGCCTCAAGTGTGATTTTGCCATTGCTTTTCTTCTGTTATGTAGCCATCTAATAACAAAAATCAAAATTATCCATAGTGGCACGTGTAAAAAGATAGCCTGCAAATCAATAAATAACTTGCCAAATTGTGTATATATAGTTGCTATCTCATAGGTAACAACGAAATAAAAATAGTATGCCAAAAATTCTACAATAACCGTAATTAAATTGAAATTTAAAAGCCATACAATTACCATTAACGTAACTAAATTTTGATTATTTCTAAAAAATCTTATATACTGTCGCAAGAAATTTCTTATAGGTATAATCGTTATTCTTGTAAGTCCTTTGTATAGCTTCAACGGTAAAGTATCGTGGTTATGCTTTGTATTGCTTCGACTATAAACAGCCTTGATAATTAACCATAGAATTAAACCTACAGGAATTATGATAACAAGTGATTTTGAAAAGTTTCCAAGCCCTGTTCCAATGCCTTCCATATACAAGCCAAAATTCTCGCTTGTTGCAAATAAGCTGAAAAAAGCTTTGAATTTAAAAATAAAGTTGCTCCAATCCTCTGGTAAAATCTTTTGCCATTCTAAAACATTAGAATAATTTAACACTGTGGGATTAGCATCAAAATCTAACATAAATACTTCTTTTACAAAGAATTTGAGGCTATTCCACAAGTCAGCGAAAGCTTCTCCAACACGCATATATGACTCTTTATATACAAAAAATGCAAGTAGCCCTGTGCCTATCAATATTAAGCTCGTAAGCACTATATTTAAAACTCTATATCGTCTTTCCATACACTAACACCCCCTTAAAACAATTCTTAATTGTAGGTCGTATAAGCCTTCTGGAAGGACAATGAACTGATATTGTGCTTCACCATCCAAATATATCAAAACACCGTCTTTATACTCGTGGAAAATAAGCTTTTTTCCTATTCCTTGATGATAATAATTCGCATCAAGCTTGTCCGTTATTTCTAAAAAATATTCTTTATTATTTACTTCAAAAAATGTTCCTCTGTAATCCTCCTGATTGCTGCTATTATTAAACAATCGGCTACCTGTGTGTACCAGATAGCCGATAGCCCATATTAACAGTACCAAGAGTATTACTGCAAATACCCTTTTTACTGTTTTCATATGTATTCCTCCGTTATTTTAGTGAGAATAAATTCTTGTCAACGAAATCAAAGACGTCATTTGAAGACTCCTTGTAAATAACCTTCTTTTCCTCGGAGGTCAAGACTCTCTTTAATTTCTTTTGCCTCTCAAAAATTCTTGTATGATATTCAAAGTTTATCCAATCATCGGGATCTGGTATTCCCCTTTGGTTACGTTCATCAAGAATTTTAGCTCTCTTCTGATGCTGAGCTTGGCTTTTTTTCAGCTCTCGCCTTCTTTTGAGCCAACCGAACACAAATATCACTCTCCTTCGCCCATTTATTTTTGATTGCTACTGCTTCTAAGAAATCGTTTGCCATGAAGCTATGTAAAACCTCTCTTCCTCTGAGCTGATATTCCTCAACTGCAACAGGATAGTAATACTCTGTTACTACTACAAAATATCTTTTCATCATTATTCTCCTTAATCAACAAAAACACGAAGAGCTTTGTGTGTTTTACCATTTTCAAGTGGCACATTAACCCTTTCGGCAGCTAAAAAATTCATATACATAAGTAAGCATTCAAAACATTCTTCATAATTGCTTCTTTCTGTTTCAAGAACTACAGAACCACCGTTCAAGTAAAACATAACAACAATTTTCCCGTCGTTATATTCTTCAAATGATACCATGTTTTCATTTGCTTCATACATAAGCAATATCTTCTTTTCAACCTTCAAAACTTCCTCGTTAATCATAAATTGCTTGCCAAATGTCTTACCAATCTTATTGATAAAATCACTCTTTTTCTTGTTTACAAATATACACTTCATAAATTTTCTCCTTTAATTCTGTAATTATTTATTTCCCATTTTCGTATTGTATCCGTTGATATAAAGGCGTTATCTCTTAAAAACTCTACACATCTTTCAAATGATTTACTCGTTGTGTGGACGATACAGCCCAGTTTATTTAGACACAGAACAACTCTGAATCTGTTATTTGTGAGATAAACAATCTGGGCATAATTATCGTCTTTTTCATTTCTTAAGAAAAGCCTACCATCAAGGTATAATGATAAATTATCGTATGTTACTTCATACCCAAGCACCTCTGCTATGTAGTCGAAGTGTTTTGTAAAATCATATGCCTTGAAAGCCATAGACTACCTCTTACTTTTCTTTAGAAATTTTCTTTAAGTATTTAGCGTTCCTATGTGCCTCTCTTAGACCATTTCTATAGCCCACTGTAGCCATAAACTTGCTGCCAAATCTTGATGCTACATGCTCATAGTCATTAACACCTGAGTTAAAGCCAATGTTATATGATGCCTTCCAATCTGTTTTGGTTTCACCATAAGTTTTCTTGCCCTTTTCCCAAGCTTTCTTAGTTCCTTCCTTGGTTTTCTCCCAAGCTACCTTACCGGTTTCTTTGGCTTTACCCCAAGTTTCTCCTGCCTTTTGCTTAAATGTTGCGTTTTCAGCCATAATTACACCTCCTGTATATTGTCGTCAACGTCTGGCACTATGTTATCCTCTTCCTCTACTACAGGAAGAAATTCTGGTTGCTCTACTGCTTCACCTTGAATATCAAACACTAATGCCACATTCGCAAATTCATTCGTTGGATTACACATACCATAGCCAATATCTTGTGGCTTTGTATATGTTGCTTCGTAAATGCTCATTTCGCCTGCCTTAGCAGTTACTTTACACTCTGGAAGAATATATCCTGCAAGTCCAGCGCTGTGGTGTCCTGTACCAATGCCTGCTGCGTTAATTCCGCCTTGAGCATTGATTTCTGTTTCTTCGCCGATAATTTCAATGTAGCAAACACCATAATTTGACTGACAATAGCAATCATAACCTGAGCCTATACCTGCTCCGTACTGACCGCCAAGAACGTTAATCTTAGAATTGTCAATGAAAATCTTTACATACTGGTCTTTACTTACATTTTTATAAACTCGGCTACCACCAATACCTGCTGATGCTGTACCACCTGTAATTTGGTCTAAGTCGCAGTTTTGAATGGTTATATCTACCGCAGTCCAATAAAGAGCTCCAATAGCTGCTGACTTAGAGCCACCGTCTGCTTTCTTTACTGTTACATTTTTCATTTTAAGAATGCCTGAGTCATAGTCGCCATCAACTCCACAACCTACACCGATAGCACAACCACCTTCTGCTTCTTGCTTGCCATAACTAAGGTCGCCTGCAATAAATGTATCTTGTGCAAAACCACCCTTTGCGTACTCAATAACGGTATTCTCAATGGTTACAACAGACTTATCTCCACCACCGATACCAAAAGCCTTGTTTCCGTAGCCCTTAGCTGTGAGTGAAGCCATATCTTTAATGGTTAGTGAACCTATGTTCTGGACGGCATTTCCTATTCCACTACCCCTCTTATTCAGATATGTTTCATCATCTGTGTTACCATAGCCATCTATTGCCAAGTATTCAAGTCCGTTATTTCCTACTGCAACAAGGCTATCTCCTGTAAGTAAAAGCTTTGTTCCGTAAGGTACTTCAATACCATCACCGTCTTTTGCTCCGGTAAGTGATACATTACCTACGATTTTTACTGTAATATCTGCACCATCAAGAAGTGCTAAACCACTATCTCCTTCGGTTGTTGCTAAAGACATTACGTTTTCAAGAATAAGTGTGCCTTTACCACCTATATCAATTCCATTAAAATGACCGTTCATAATGGTTACTTTACCTTCCTCAAGTTCTACGCTAACTGCTTTGTCGTAGTCCTCGGAAAAGATAAATGTTACTTCCTTATTGCCAACATTTAATGGCTCTGCAATTTCAATAGTGGATGGAATTTCAATAGTTGCTCCATTTTCAACACTTGCAAGTGCTGTTGTAAGCTCTTCAACATCCTCTACTAAAATAATTGGTGGCTTTTGTGGACCAATACCATCATCATTATCGTTACCATTGTCAGTATCAATATCAGTATCGGTATCTGGTTTCAAATCACTGCCTGTGTCAGTGCTTGAGTCTATTGAAGGTGTTTCATCAACTGGCTTGTCTGGTATGATTAAAATAGCGACTGCTCCAATAAGAGCAATTACTAATAATACCGATAAAAGAATTATTAAAAAATTTTTCATAAATCTCCTTTCTGCGTAAATGGGATTGTTAGTCCCATCTACGACTTAAAAATTTCATTGTATGTTATTTGTTTCTGTTTCGTCTGGTTCTTTAGGCTTGTCCCGAGCCTTTTTGAACGCTTTTCCTATCATTTTGAATGGGAATACGATTATTTTGATTATCCACTTAAAAATGGACGCTATGAGCTTGATAACGTATGGAAGCACCGGCCATAGCAAATATACCAAAAGTATAAGAATAAGAATTGCTATGAGGATTTTCCACCAAGCATCTTCGCTATGGTCTGTTGGTGGAGTTATATCATTTACAATATCAATCGGACTTGATACAACAGGAATTACTGTATATACGCCATCCCTTTGGAATGTAAGCTGAATAATATCAAAATCAAAGAAAACGCTTTCCTGTGCTACATAAGCTTCATCATTTATTGTCTTGTCAGACCATAAGAAGCCGCCATTGTCAATAAGAATTGTTGCTGGCTTAGAATAATAATCGCTTGTTGCAAATCTAAATAGTACAACCTCTTGCTCTTCATCAGTTACAGATACAATCGTTTTTGCATTTTTATATTCTGCCTTTATATCGTCAACATCATCAACGTTTACAAGTAATCTTTCTGCAATTTCCTTATCATCACCGACTAAATCGCTTTCTTTAAGAATGTATATAGGTGCTACAGTTTTGCTTTCCTCATTTGGACCACCTGAAAAGGCTGCTCCTAAGCCGAAATTCTTCCAGTTATCCCAAAAGCTTGGTGATGTACTCGACCAGCTATTAAGAACCTGTAAATCAACATCTGCATCAAAATCGTAATAGCTATATCCGTTTTGAATTTTTCCGTATATGCTATCAAGCTTTCTGCTTTCGTCTATATCGCTCTCAAACAAATCGGCACTTATATTACCTTCCTTTATTGGTAACGTTCCGAATTTATACGACTTGTTATATGTTTTTATCCATTCGTAAAGTGCATTACTCTGGACTCCACCTATGTCTTTCAAATCGGCATAGGGATCGTATTCTCCTATGTTATCTACTTCAAAAAGATAATACAACGCAGGGCATGGATCTTGTGTAACTTGAAATATTTCTCCTACGTTCCATCCCCATATTGCTAAATTTGCTTCTTGCATAGTCCAGTCAACCATTAAACCATAATCACTATCAAGCCTTTCTCGTTGTGGTATAATGTTGTACCATTTATCACTTTCAGCAGCATATACACCAAGTAATTTTCTAACCTCACTTGCAAAATCTGAATTGCTTGTTACTACAATTTCTTTTGTCTTATATTCGTACCACTCTGCCTTAATTCTTTGCAATCTTCCGTATGTGTCAATGTATTTTTTTGGAACTGAAAAATATACTGTGTCAAGCTGATTTTGATGTCCTGCGCCAAGTGCAGATGTCATTGAACGATAAAAAGTATGCTTTACATTAAGGCTTATTGTTTCAAGAAACTCAATATCACAATCAAGTGTACTTGATGCTAATGGATCAGGTCCGTAGCCCTTTGCATAACCTGTAAAAACATAAGTGCCTCCAACCGGGTAGTCAGTTGCATTATCGCTTAAATATGTTGCAAGCTCAATTCCCGAAACATAATACTTTCGTTCATTTGAGTTTACTCTATCAGCAAAATGCGTTCCGTTTACCTCTTTGTCAACTACCTTAAATTTGTAGAAAAGGTTTTTGTAATCACCATTTTCCACTCTTGAACAAAATTCCAATGGGAATTTGTAATAATCATTTGGCTTACCCTCACCATTAAAGCTTATTGCCATCTGAATTTTGTTGAAGTTTTGGCTCTTCGACAAATCTAAGCCTTTTGGATTGTAAATATACACATACAAGCCATAATTATCTCTTTGATTTGCCTTGTAGGAATAACAATATTCCACGAAGCTTATTACCTGTATATCCTTACTTTCATCATAAGGAAAATCGGCTACATTAAAGGGCTTACCGTTTATTGTGCAGTGTCTTAAATCGTCAAGCACATTTGTTTTACTGTAATCAAGGCTGCCCGACTCTTCACTTATTGATGCTGCCACTATACTCATAGGGGTAGCTAATACCGATATGAGTACAAGTAGCATTGCGATTACGCCGAGCAGTATTTTTTTAACCACTCTTGCGTGCATCAAAACTGAATCGCCTCCTTGTCAAGCTCTACACCCTCAAGACTTTCAACGATTGAGAAGTTAAGCTTTACGTATTTATCTCCGTCATTAGAATAAATGAGAATTGAATACATATTGTCGTATGCGTTAGTTCTACAATCTTCTACCGCTGAATTAGGGTGTACTGCTCTTAAAATTTGAGTTACACCACCTTTAGGAGCGATTGTAAAATATGTATCGTGTTCTTCAATAATGAAGCCAGCAGTTAAATCCGGCTCTGCTTGGAAAGAATATATTGAGTTATTCATTACAAAATCGAAGTCCTTACCATTTATGGGGTTTGGAACAACTCTTACTGAATAACCTTTATTTTCCGCTTTTCCACCTGTAGATTTTACATATCCTACATCTACTCTTAATGGCTCGTCCTTTGTCATTGTGAAGCCTCCACCTACATCAAATACGGTTTCGCCCTCACACGTTACGAAAAAGTCATAGCCTCCAAAATATACGATAACTCCCATTATCGCAACCAAAAGCATAAGAACGATAAGAATTTTTACAATGGTTGATATAACCTTCATTCTATCGCCTCCTTACTGTTGAGCAACTTCTACCCTAAAGCTTGTAGAAAGCCCTGATGTTTTTTCTGTTACGGTAATTTCAACATAACAATCACTTACATAAGAACGGAATTTATCCTTATATGAGTTAGTTCTGCCTCCATCAATAATTCTGTGAGTTCCATAATAATCCTCTATTGGATCATGGGTTTCTACCGAAATAGAAGTTCCGTTTAAGCTAATTGTAATGAAGTTTGCCATTATATCTTCATAATTGTAAATTTCATCACTCGTATCATACCAATTAGAGCCTCCACTTCTATATGTTTCGTAATAGCTGAGTATTACTGAACCATAACCCTTTGTAGTAATTTCATAGTTAGTATATCCGCCTGCTTTAACATCACCTAAAATGCTTTCCTGTTCAATGTTGAAATTAGTCTTTGTGTTAGGATTTACAACATAAGCGTTATTCTCATTCTTAGTTGTACCACCAGTCACCTTAATGCTTGTTGGAACACCAATATATGTTGCTGTACACTTTGCCTTAAATCCGCCTGTTCTTGTTGTTACGGTGATTATAATTTCACCTGTGAATTGCTTATAGCAGTTGACATTAGCTACATTAGAGCCATCACCTGTTGGTACAACCTTAATGTAATCTTGTACATTTTCTGTCTTGGTTGTATCGGCCCATGCGACAGACCAATCTACCGTTTTGTCCTCTGCTGTTGCTGGAATAATTACTGCGGTAAGTGTTTTTGTTACACAATTTTCACTAACCGTCATTGGAGAGGCGAGCAATTCAATATTTTCGCTATTCTCCATTTTCATATCAAGCTGCTCTTCTAATGGTGTAGGCTCTACATCACCTAAATTTGTAGGTTCGTCAGGCATTGATTTAACAATAAGACCTATGCCTAAACCAACTACCATAAGAAGCAAAATCGCTATGATAATAGCTGTTACCTTATTCATTACTAAATCCTCCTCCGAAATAGTCTGGTACTGTGTTTTCGTTAATGTTTATGCCCTCAGCCTCGTACTCACATCTAAATGGCAAACTGTAAACTGTTGTGCCATCCTTTAAGTGAACAACGATTTTGAAGAATGTTTTTGAGCAGTCAACTTCCTCTGGGAAGTAAACTCTCTTGTCTGAATAAACCCATTCAATAACATCTGTAGCTTTGAATTTTTCATCAAGTGTAATAGTGAAATATTCCTCTTGCGTATCAATTTCAAAGAACTCTGTTACATCTGAACGTGTTGCATAAAATGAAGAGTCTTGACCTTGAATTTTGAAATAAAAATTCTCTCCGTCTGGAATACAGTCAACAGTAACGTAATATTCCTGCTTTTCCTCTTCCACACCCTCAAAATATGCTATTTCAAATTTCTCTGGTATTCCTCGTTCAAGCAATAATTCACTTGAGCTTTCAGTAATTTGTGTGCCATTATGTACTAAGTAGAAATTCGCTTTCTGCGACTCCCTTACCACATTTATGCTGATAAAAGCAATAACAGCGACTAAAATAAGCACTACAACCACGATTGCACAAATTCTTATTACTTTGTTTGTGTTATTGCTCATTTAGAATCACTCCTTTGGGATCATATAGTCGAGCTCAGTTGCGTTAAAATTAAAATTTGTTTGGTTAAGTGTAAGTGTTTGTGGAGCTACGCCACTATTTACAATATCTCTTAACTTAATTTCAAAATGGATTCTGTGTCCTGTTGGGTAAATAACCTCAAGCCAGAAAAATGTATCAGTGCCATTTTCCTTTGCATTTGTAAGTATTTCTGCAAGCAAATTTGGGTTCATTTTGTCAATGTTATATGTTGTGCCGCTTGAGTCCTTAACCAAATATGCTCCTAAATCGGAAAGACTATCAACGTCAAAATATAACTCTAATGATTGCCAAAGTTCTGTATAACAGAAATTAGGCACACCTGTATATTTCATACCGTCAGACGCCATACCCTCAAATGAAGAATTATATGCAGTGGTTAAATCTGTGTTACCACCTATAATTCCCCACTCAGAAAGGTCAGTTGCATCAAAGCTATCACCCTCCCAAGACTCAATGGTATATGTGTCGGTAAAATCTACATCAAGTGTAATCTTACCGCCTGTACCTTTATTGCCCGTTGCTACTTCAAAATCTGCGTAGTTTACGCCCGGTGTGAATACATAATCATCACCTACTCTAAGGCTTACACTCTCAACTCTTCTCATATATTCAAGCGGACACGTGTCTGAAATTTCAGCATTTTCCTTTGATACAACCTTAACGATAATCTGCTCGCCAAAAGGTGCAACACATTCGAGAGTTGCTGTTAAGCTACCTTCTTCTGTTGGTGTGATTGTTACATAATTAGTTACTGTTTTTCCTGTCGCCCACTCGCTTTCTGGGTTAGCAAAAGAAACAGACCAATCTACAGCTGTTTTAGTTGCGTATGATGGCTCTACAGTTGCTACAAGAGTGATACCCTCGCTTGCTGTTTCTGAAAGAGCTGTTGGTGTTGCAAAAACCATTCCTGAACGTGCCATTTTATACGCAACATTTGATACCATAGGTGTACCGTCAAGTGTTGCTACATCTGGTACATTATCTAACGGAACATGTGTTGCATTATCGCCATTGTTGTTAATATTTACCTTGTTGTCTGTGATTGAATCAATCTTATCATCCTCTGGTGTGCAACTTGTAACAAAGACACAAGTGAATACCATAAGAACGCATAAAACGAGTGCAAAAATTCTCTTTTTCATTAAAAAATCCTCCTAAAAATTGATTTTAAAGTTAAAAATAGGCTTGTGCTCGTATTTGAACACAAGCCCATTTCGTTAGTTATTTAGTCCTCGCTATACCTTATCTAATAAGCATATTGAGAAGAGCCTTGTCGGATGACTTTGCAGGCTTAACCGGACACTCATAAACAAGACCGTTTTCATCAACTGAAATTACGGAATATGTATTACCTGCTGCTGTTACGTTGCCCTTGTCGTCCTTCATTTCGTAAGGCTTGAGTGCGAGCTCACACGCCATCTCGTTATCAAATACGATATCGAGAACTACATAGCCACCCTTGTCCGGTGGAATTACCGCAAGTTTAACATCCTTACCTCTGATTGTTCCCTTGATAAAGTAAGAGAAATATGTATTTCCCTTGTACTCAAAGGTTTCTCTTTCAACAAAAATCTTCTTTTCCATAAATTAAATACCTCCAAAAATTATTAAATTATTTCTTTTTCTGCACAGTCTGTGAAATGATTCGTGCCTCTTCCTTGCTCTTACCCTCGTTGATAGCCTTCTTATACTTATATAGGCCTGCGTGGTCGGTTTGACATTGGAGATAACCTGAACGGATACCTGCCTCGTAATCGGTGAGGTCCTTGTCCTTCTTAGGACCGTGCTCGTGCTTCTTTGCCTTGCGCTCAGATGCGTAGGATGCTGCTCTGAGCTTTGGTTTTACCCATCTTCTTTGTGCGTACTTGTTTGCGCCTGACTCTTCAGGCTTTGTTACTGGTTTTGCCATAATAAAATTTCTCCTTTAAAGTGGTGTTATAATATAAAAGTAGTTAGGTTCGGCTCTTCGCCTATATTCAATTTTTAAAATGAACTATTTGAGTGGCTTTTTGACATTCTGTCTATGCGATAGTTGTTGGTAGGTGGCCACCTTTTAATATCCTCGAAAAACCGCAATCCCGAATCGTTTTCTCTAACTCAAATATTCAAGTATTAAAGGGATTTTTATTATCCCGTTTAATCTACATAAGTGCGAGTTGTCATTGTTGCCGGTACTCGCTTCGCATTAACAAGTGATGGTCTAATTGACTTTAAAAATTCTAACTGACTCATTCTTAAGCTTGTCTTTGCGTAAAATGTATCTCTGCTATATACAACAGTAATACCATTGATGATTTCTATTGAAACTTCCTGCCTAACTAAATAGGTTTTCGTTTCATAAATGTTATTTGCGTTATCAAGAAAATCAATTTCATCAAGTATGATTTCTAATTCACATTTAGTCATTTACTTTTCCTCCTTGTTCAGATTTTCAAATAAATACTCATACAGTTTTGACTGCAATCTATTCACCGTTGCAACTGATACTTTCCATTTTGCTGCCATTTGTTGAATAGTAGAACCAAATCTATATTTTTCATTAAAGAGTCCTTGTAATTCTGTTGGTGCATCCTCGATAAGCTTTACATATTTTTCAATCAAAAATAGTAATTTATCGCAAGGTTTAAGCGTACCATTCACAATAGAGTCTTGCATTACGAAAAAGTTTTTTATGTTTTCTAACTCTTGCTTTATTTGCTTTTTTGTTATAGTCATATTAAATCGCCTCAGGTCTTGCAAACTTTTTAATGATTGACTCCAATACTAATTTTCTTTCTTCATCAATCTCTCCTAATAAAGACTCAAGCGTTTCCTTTTGCTTAGAACTCAGATAGTCTTTGTCCCTGTAGTAACCTTTGGCTACATATACACCTCCTTCTTCTTTACCACATTTAGAGTAAATAGGATAAGATAGTGAGAGCTCCAAAATATCGTTACTTATTGTTCTTTTAGAAACACCAAAGTAATTTGCTAAATATTCAATTTTTGCGTATCGAATTTCACATAAAAGAGTTATCATTTTATCCCTTCGTTCAAGAGCATTACTCACTATCTCACCTCCTTTTCCCTTTCTGTATTTCCATTATCGCATTCAACCACGAAGACCTACTTCATGGTTGAAAAAATAATTTCAAATTTTTTGAAATTTTTTGATTTTCTTTTTGCAACAAAAAAAGCGAGCAGAAAAATCCTAAATACCCACTATGGGCTTAGAATAATTCTGCTCGCCAAGACGCACTAAGTTCTTGCTCTGACACCTATATATAATAGGTGTTTTACGACCACTTACTTATATTGATAGGGAGAAAGGATTTACCTGAGCTCTATTTCAGCACGACCTTGCTTTGTCATATAAGCGTATATATTCAGTTTTAATTGTTAGACAAATTGGATTTTAACAGTATTATGTCCACAAGGAAGTTATAAACATAGGAGAAGCATTTTTACTCTTTTCAAAACCACACGCTTTGTAAAAATGCAGCTCATCATCATAAGCAACAACCACAATTCGCATATAATCCT
>JAZOCR010000134.1:0-7974 GCA_045596605.1 Eubacteriales bacterium
ATATTTTCTTCATAGCAGTTACCTCCTGAAAATGCATATTCTTTAGTTTAAGTGTATTATATCATACATTATTGACCTTTTCAATATGTTTTAATAAAATTGTTATTCTCAGATAATTGGTTATTAAAAAATTATCTGAAAGCGCAAGGGCATATTAACTGCAAAATTAGAATTACTCTAATGATACTGAAAGTTGCAGATTTTTATTTGTCATATTCCTTTTCCTCTCCGCATATCCATATAACAAAAAAGCACCTTTATAAAAAGCGAAAGGAAAGGGTACGGCAATGACAAATACAAGCATTTACAGCGATATTCAGGCAAGGACCGACGGCGATATCTATATAGGAGTAGTTGGACCTGTAAGAACAGGCAAATCAACTTTTATAAAAAAGTTTATGGAAACCCTCGTACTTCCCAATATGAATAATACGAGCGAGCGTGAACGTGCAAAGGACGAAATGCCGCAGAGCGCGGCAGGAAGAACTGTAATGACAACCGAGCCTAAATTCGTTCCTGATGAAGCGGTGGAAATAACCCTTGACGGAAACGCCTCACTCAGAGTTAAAATGATTGACTGCGTAGGTTATATAATCCCCGGAGCATTAGGACACACCGAGGACGAAAAGCCGAGAATGGTTATGACTCCCTGGTCAAAGGAGGAAATGCCCTTTGAGGAGGCGGCTGAAATCGGCACTGCAAAGGTAATAAACGACCACTCTACAATAGGAATACTCGTGACCACCGATGGAAGCATAGGCGAGCTTCCCCGTGAGAGCTACGTTGACGCAGAAAAAAGAGTTGTAAATGAGCTTCGTGCAATAAACAAGCCCTTTGCGATTATCCTTAACAGCGCAAATCCCGACACAGACAAAGCAATAGAAATTGCACTATCAATGGAAAAGGAGTACGGCGCACCGGTTGCCCTTGTCAACTGTACCGAAATTGATGAAGAGGATATAAAGAAGATACTTGAGCTTGTTCTTCTGGAATTTCCCGTGCGTGAGGTGGGTATAACCATCCCGAAATGGATAGATACACTGCCCTGCGAGCACAAGCTTCGTAAATCCCTTTATACCTCAATAAATAAAGCGGCAAATACCATAACAAAGGTAGGGGAAGCAAGGGACGTATTCTCAAGTATAGCAGACGAGGAATTCGGAATAGAGCTTTCACCTGATGCAATTGACCTTGCAAGCGGCAGAGTGCATCTCCGTGCGGATATGCCGGAGGAGCTGTTCTATAAGATACTGGGCGAGGAAACAGGATTTGTTGTTGACGGCGAGGAGGCACTTATCGTAAGGCTTCGTGAGCTATCGGAAATAAAAAAGGAATACGATAAGCTTTCGAGCGCACTTCGTGAGGTAAAGGAAACCGGCTACGGAATAGTTACACCTGCACTTGAGGATTTGACACTTGAAGAGCCGGAAATAGTAAAGCAGGGCGGAAGCTACGGAGTAAAGCTGCGTGCATCTGCACCCTCAATTCATATGATACGTGCAGATATTCGCACCGAAGTAAACCCCATTGTCGGAAGTGAAAGTCAGTCTGAGGACATGGTGAAATTCCTGCTTCGTGAGTTCGAGGAGGATCCGGCAAAAATCTGGGAATCCAATATGTTCGGTAAATCTCTTTACGAGCTGGTAAGTGAAGGAATTAACGCAAAGCTCTCCCATATGCCCTACGAATCCCGCATAAAAATCGCCGATACCCTGCGTAAAATCATAAACGAAGGCAGCGGCGGACTTATTTGTATTATTCTTTAGAATGCATTTTATGTGGGGAGCTGCCCCACACCCCGGTAGGAGGCACTCGCCCCCTGCACCCGAACTTTTGATACGCTCCTCGGAAGCGTTACTTCCTTGTGGGGCGTATCTTTTTTATTTATATGATTGTACTGCAATTTCGTGATATTACAATTTGCTTTACGGGAGCCCGACACAGCCACGCTTTGCGTGTCAGGTCGGGGGATACGTTACTTTTCTTTTTGCAAAGAAAAAGTAACGTAAATATCACGTTGCAATTTATCCGGTGCGCCGGGGACGTCGCACTATACAGTTTATATTAAATTTACCACATTAAATTTTTCTCCACTCTTGACAAATCCAAAAAAATGTTGTATTCTATTTGTGCGGATTGGCAATAAAATTTTATACTATTTAAGGAAAGGAAGAATATTATGAAATATAAAATAGAACTTGTTACCTTTAAGGATATAAACGATTTTGTTAAAATAGTAGAAAAGTACGACTTCAAGGTTAAGCTTACCGATGGAGACGACTTCTGCGTAAACGCTAAGAGCGTTATGGGCGCAATGGCAACAGTTGAGTGGGACGAGCTTTACTGCGAGTCCGAAAAGGATATTTACACCGCAATACAGAAATACATAGTTGACTGATTACAGATTGCCGATTTGTAAAATTTAATAAGATGCTGTGCCGACACGGGCAAAAGACGCTTGCCTTTGCTGTCGGCTTAGTTTTTGAAAAAGGGGGGAGAGGTATGACGGCTAAAGCCAAAAATATATTAAAAAGCTCGGCTGTGGCATTAGTGATACTACTGTTTTTTCGCTTTGTCTATCGCTGCCCGATAAAGCTGCTTTTCGACATTCCCTGTCCCGGGTGCGGAATGACGAGAGCCGTCTGGTATTTCTGCACCTTCAGATTTCCCCTTTCCTTTGCATATAATCCTCTTGCGGTTTTTGTAATCATTGCGGCATTTTATTATCTTATAGTAAGACGCTTCAGGAGGATACCTGAAAAGTGGGAAAATGTTTTTATCTATACTTTCAGTGCGGCTCTTATTGCAGTCTGGGCGGTGAGATTTTTTATAACCGGCTGGAGCGTGCCGATTTAAAAATGTGAAAATTTTCGGAATTGTCCATAAAAACGGGCAATTCCGATTTTCATTTATAAGTAACAAATTGTTCTGGGATTATAAATGTTACAAGTTTTTAAATAGCGTGCCTTTTTGGTGTTTTTTACATAGTTTTTTTAAAATAATCATATATATTCAATACTTTAACTATTGACATTTTTTTGGAATAGTTGTATAATTGTATACACTAATACAAGAAAGGGCGGTACACAAATGCTGGAAATATCCAATAAGACAAATTTACTTGAACAGAGAAGCTATAAATACCAATTGCAGGACGTACAGGACCCGAATCTCTATCGTGATATATATCCTTACGATGAGGTGCCGAAGGTATCCTTTAACCACAGACGTGCGCCTATGGCAATGCCGGAGGAAATCTGGATAACCGACACGTCATTCCGTGACGGACAACAGTCGGTTGAGCCCTATACAGTTGAACAGATAGTAGACCTCTATAAGCTTATGTCAAAGCTTGGAGGACCTTATGGAATAATAAGACAGACAGAGTTTTTCGTATACTCAAAGAAAGACAGAGAGGCACTTGAAAGGTGCAAGGACTTAGGCTTCAGATTTCCTGAAATAACCACCTGGATAAGAGCAAGCAAGGAAGACTTCAGGCTCGTAAAGGACCTTGGAATACGTGAAACGGGCATACTTGTAAGCTGCAGCGACTATCATATTTTCAAAAAGCTCAAGATGTCAAGAAGCGAGTGTATGAATATGTATCTTGCGACAATTGCCGAGGCATTTGAAGCAGGTGTATCTCCAAGATGCCACTTTGAGGATATAACGAGAGCAGACTTTTACGGATTTGTCGTTCCCTTTGTAAACAAGCTTCAGGAGATGGCGGCAGATGCGAAAATCCCCGTAAAGATACGTGCCTGCGACACTATGGGCTACGGCGTACCCTTTACCGAGGTTGCGCTTCCCAGAAGCGTTCCCGGAATTATTTACGGTCTTCACCACTACGGTGACGTTCCCTCTGAGATGCTTGAATGGCATGGACACAACGACTTTTACAAGGCTGTTGCCAATGCTTCTACTGCGTGGCTTTACGGTGCTTGTGCTGTTAACTGCTCGCTGCTCGGTATCGGTGAGAGAACCGGTAATATTCCGCTTGAGGCTATGGTATTTGAGTATGCGTCACTGCGTGGCTCGCTTGACGGTATGGACCCGACGGTAATAACTGAAATTGCCGAATATTTCAAGAACAATATGGGCTACAAGATTCCGCCTATGACTCCCTTTGTTGGAAAGAACTTCAACTGCACAAGGGCAGGTATTCACGCTGACGGACTTTTAAAGGATGAGGAAATCTACAATATATTCAATACAAAGAAGCTTCTTGGCAGAAAGGCTTCCGTAATGATAAGCAAAACCTCCGGACTTGCCGGTATTGCTTACTGGATAAACGACAATTACAGCCTTGACGCTCAGAACTGCGTTGATAAGAAATCTCCTCTTGTAACAAAGCTCAAGGAGTGGATTGACGCAGAGTACGAGGGTGGCAGACAGTCATCACTTTCAACCGGAGAAATAGAGCGCAAAATCGAGGAGCTTTCACACGGAGAGTTCAAAAGACCTTAAGCTTTCGTAAGGCTTTGCTTTACAAAGAAAACTGATTATACTGATTGGAGGATACGTAATGGAACACAGAACGGTTTCACTTGCCGACCAGATATTTGAACAGCTTGAAAAAAATATACTTACGGGAGCTTATGCGAGAGGTGAAATTTTCACCGAGATGCATCTTTCCGAGCAGCTTGGCGTGAGCAGAACCCCGATACGTGAGGCTCTTCGCCGTCTTGAGCAGGAGCACCTTATTGAGGTTTCCACAAAGGGTGCGGTAATTATAGGTATTTCTCAAAAGGATATCTGCGATATGTATGAAATACGCATACGCACCGAGGGACTTGCGTCAAAATGGGCGGCGCAGACAATAAGCGACGAGGGCAAAAAGGAGCTTTCCGATATCGTTGAGCTTCAGGAGTTTTACACCGAAAAGAACGATGCGGACAACATAAAGAACATGGACTCAAAGTTCCACGAGGCAGTATACCGTCTTAGCGGCAGTACGGCACTTTATGACACGCTTTATCCGCTTCACAAGAAGGTTATAAAATACAGAAAGGCTTCGGTACAGAACAGCGGCAGAGCTCATCAGTCAATTAAGGAGCACAGGGCGATTTGCGAGGCAATTGTGGCAGGAAACGGTGACCTTGCGGAGCTTCTTACCATTCAGCATATTAAGAATGCAAGGGATAATATTGTGAAGGATACGGAAGAAAAAGCCTGAGGGATTTTTGAAATTCGGAATCCGCAAAATAATTCGGAAATCGGAATTCGGAATTGAGGAGAATTTTCGCTTTGCGAAAATTTACATTTATTGTATTACGGGAGCGGCGACGAAAAATGCGAAGCATTTTTCTTACGCTGAAGAATTTGCGTGGGCAAATTCTTCCTGTTGGTTGTAATATAGATATGCGTTGAAGCAAAATTCTTCCTATACCAAGAACCTCAAATTATATACTATTAAACGGGAGCCCGACACAGCCGACTTCATCGTCAGGTCGGGAGATACATACTTTTTCGTCTTGTAACGAAAAAGTATCAAAAAGATACAATCAGAGGGAGTGGGATACCCCCTCCCTCTGATAACACCCTCCCCACACGCACAGAGTTTTGGTTGAAAATTATTACAACTACCACGCACATAATGAGGGAAAATTTCAACGCAGAGCATTGAAATTCTTCCAGACGGGCTGGGCTAATGCATATTTGTTTGGATAGTTCAGACGAAAAAAGATGAGATTGCCGCACTTTTTATAGTGACGACATTTTAAATAAAAAAAGATACACTCCGCAAGGAAGCGGAGCTTCCGAGGAGTGTATCAAATATTAAAATTCTTTGCCGAGCTTTCTTTAAGGGAAGTGAGCGAGGTTTTTTTGAGGGGGCGAGTAGCCCCCGAAATAACGGGTGTGGGCGGAGCCCACGAAATAAGAGGATATGAGGTGGCACCTCATAAATAAAAACAGATACGCTTCGCAAGGTGTTGCGAAGCAAACCGAGAAGCGTATCAAATATTAAAATTCTTTGCCAAGCTTTCTTGAAGGGAAGCGAGCGAGGGGTTTGGGGGCGAGTAGCCCCCATAATAGCAAGAAAGGAAAAAAATATGGGACTTACGATTGCACAGAAAATAATAAAGGCGCATCTTGTTTCCGGCGAGATGGTAGCGGGAACAGAGATTGCGCTAAGAATTGACCAGACGCTCACGCAGGATGCGACTGGCACTATGGCGTATCTTGAATTTGAGGCTATGGGAATACCGAGGGTGCGCACAGAGCGCAGTGTTGCGTACATTGACCACAATACGCTTCAGTGCGGCTTTGAAAATGCTGACGACCACAGATTTATAGCCAGCATTGCAAAAAAGCACGGCATTTATTTCTCACGCCCCGGCAACGGCATTTGCCATCAGGTACATCTTGAACGTTTCGGCAAGCCCGGAAAGACTCTTATCGGCTCTGATAGCCACACTCCTACCGGCGGCGGAATAGGCATGCTTGCTTTTGGTGCAGGCGGTCTTGACGTTGCGGTTGCCATGGGTGGCGGTGAATACTACATTACTATGCCCAAGATGTTCAAGGTAAATCTTACAGGAAAGCTTCGTCCTTTTGTTACTGCTAAAGACGTAAGCCTTGAAATACTTCGTATTCTTTCCGTTAAGGGCGGTGTCGGAGCAATTATCGAATGGGGCGGTGAGGGTATAAAGACTCTTTCTGTTCCCGAACGTGCGACGATAACCAATATGGGTACGGAGCTTGGTGCTACAACCTCCATATTCCCATCTGATGAAATTACAAAGAAGTTCCTTGAAGCCCAGGGTAGAGGCGATGACTACGTAGAGCTTTCAAGCGACGATGATGCTGTATATGACAGAATCATTGACATAAATCTTTCTACTCTTAAGCCTCTTATTGCCTGCCCTCATTCTCCGGACAACGTTGTTACGGTTGAGTCGCTGAAGGGCACGAAGGTAAACCAGGTTTGTATCGGCTCCTGCACTAACTCCTCACTTCTTGATATGCTCAAGACTGCGGCAATTCTTAAGGGTAAGACGGTGCACCCTGACGTGAGCCTTTCCATTTCACCCGGTTCAAAGCAGGTGCTTGGAATGCTGTCTGACTGCGGTACTCTTTCGGATATTATTGCCAGTGGTGCAAGACTTCTTGAATGTGCCTGCGGTCCCTGCATAGGTATGGGCTTCTCACCTAATTCCGGTGGCGTTTCGCTTCGTACTTTTAACAGAAACTTTGAGGGCAGAAGCGGTACTGCTGACGGTCAGGTTTATCTGTGTTCTCCCGAAACTGCGGTTGCGGCGGCACTTACAGGCGAGATTTACGACCCGATGCTTCTTGGTGAAATGCCCAAGGTTGTAATGCCCGACTCCTTCAAGGTTGACGACAGTGCGATAATTCTTCCCGCAGACGAGTCGGAAGCAGAAAGTGTTGAAATTCTGAGGGGTCCGAACATTAAGAAATTCCCGGATACATATCCCGTTACCGACAGCATCGAAGCTCCGCTTATGCTTAAGGTTGGCGACAACATTACTACCGACCACATTATGCCTGCCGGTGCGAAAATTCTGCCTTACCGCTCAAACATTCCGTATCTTTCGCAGTTCTGCTTTGGCGTGTGCGACAAGACCTTCCCGGAAAGAGCACTTGCGGCTGGCAAGAGTATTATAGTAGGTGGTTCAAACTACGGTCAGGGCTCGTCACGTGAGCACGCAGCGCTTGTGCCGCTGTATCTGGGCGTAAGATGCGTTATTGCAAAGAGCTTTGCGAGAATTCATGTTGCAAATCTTATAAATGCAGGCATTCTTCCGCTTACCTTTAAAAATAGCGATGATTACGACAAGCTAAATCAGGGCGACGCTCTTGAGCTTTGCGGTATTTATGCAGGTATGGACAGCGGTGAAATTACGCTTCTTAATAAAACCACCGGCGAAAGCTTTGCACTCAGCTGCTCCTTTAGCGAAAGGCAGAAGGATATGCTTAAGTGCGGAGAGCTTCTGTGATATACAAAAGCGA
>JAZOCR010000135.1:0-4716 GCA_045596605.1 Eubacteriales bacterium
AATGTGTGGTAAAATACATTATAAAACAGAACAAATATTCTAAACATATATTCTTTTGACTTGTAATTTCAGAAAAGAAGGTGGAATTTTTGCAGGCTCAAGACAGGATTTTCAAAGAAAATATAAATGAAATAGATAAGAGGGCGAGGCACGGTGCAAATATAAATCACGGCAGAATTATATTCCATTCCGACCTTAATAATTTTTTTGCCTCAGTGGAGTGCGCTCTGAATCCGGCGCTTCGGGGGCATCCGGTTGCCGTGTGCGGTGATGTTGAGGAAAGACACGGAATAATTCTTGCTAAAAATAACCTTGCAAAAAGCTACGGTGTGAAAACCGCAGAAGCGGTATGGCAGGCAAAAAGCAAATGTCCGGGGCTTGTGCTTGTACGGGCAAATTACGAAAATTATATGAAATATTCCCATATGGCAAGAAAAATATATTCTGACTATTCCGACAAGGTAGAGCCCTTTGGCGCTGACGAGGCGTGGCTGGATATTACAGGGCATTCGGGAATAAAAACTCTTGAGCAGGCAAGAAGCCTTGCAGACCATTTGCGAAACAGAATTTTTGAAGAGCTTGGACTTACCGTTTCTATCGGTGTCAGCTACAATAAGATTTTCGCAAAGCTTGCTTCGGACTACAAAAAGCCTGATGCCACGACGGTTTTTGCCCCGGAGGACTATGCCGGTATAATATCACAGCTTCCTGCCTCGGATATGATTTTCGTGGGAAGAAGCACCGAGAGCACTCTTGCAAGGTTTGGCATTCACACTATCGGTCAGCTTGCAAGCGTTGGTGAACCATTTATTAAAAGTATTTTAGGAAAAAACGGGCTGTCTATTCTGCGCAGTGCAAGGGGAGAAGATACCTCTCCGGTTATTCCCGGCGGTGAACACAGTGAAATAAAATCAATTGGAAATTCCACAACGCCACCGAGAGACCTTGAAAATGACGAGGACGTCCGTGCTATGTGCTATATGCTTGCAGAGAGTGTGGGAGCAAGACTTAGGACACACGGACTTAAATGCTCCTGCGTTCAGATTTCAATACGGGAAAGTGACCTTAAAACCCACGAGCATCAGTTAAGGCTGAAGCTTCCCACAAATTCAACCTCAGATATAGCAAATACGGCTTACGGTATTTTTCAGTCCGTTTACAGGTGGCATATTCCGGTGCGCAGTATCGGAATACGTGCCTGCAACTTGTCACCGGCTGACGCTCCCTTTCAGCTTTCAATATTCGATGATGAAATAAACAAGCGGGAAAAGCTGTCAAAGCTTGACTCTGCTGTTGACAGTATTCGTGACAGATTTGGCTACAGCCTGCTTCAAAGAGGCGTAGTTATGTGTGACAGGCGTCTTACCGGCGCAAGCGTCAAGGACGATAGCAGACTAAGATGTGCCTTCGCTCAGCACTGAATTAAAGGAAAGGAAAAGTTATGGGTATAGAACGAAATTACATTAATGAATATTCCCCCGGTGCAGTGCACATTAAAACCTACGTCTGCGTAAAGGCGTATTTTAACACACTTGGCGTAATAATTCCGGAAACAATAATATGGGAGGACGGAAGAAAGTTTTATATAGACAAGGTGCTTGACCAAAGACCTGCGGCAAGCCTTAAGGGTGGCGGCTGCGGTATAAGATACACCTGCAGGATAAAGGGGAACGAAACCTATCTGTACCTTGACGGAAGCAGATGGTTTGTGGAAAGAAAAAACTGAAATTTTTCGGGAGATAATAAAATTTTCTAAAATATGGAACTTTTTTACAAGTGTTTACGTCTAAAGAAACAAAGGCGGGGCGAAATTTCAGCTTTGTTTGTGAAAGTTCACTAAGGAAAGGATTTTGTATTATGAAAAAGAAAATTATCTCTTTGACACTTGCTCTTATGTTTACTGCAGTAGGTCTTGTTTCCTGCGCAAGTAAAAATGCAACCGAAGATTTTTATGACGTAAGTATGGGCGGCAACTTCAAAGCAGAGGCGGACTATGACTACAACTATGCTGTTCGTGATGATGTGGCGACAGAAGAAATGTGGGAAGAAAAGGCTGAAAGTGAAAGCTACGACGGCGCAATATTTGACGCACAGGAAAAGCCGACTGCCGCTCCTGAAACCCAGCGCAAGATAATTTATACGTCAAACTATGATATTCGTACCAAAGAGTACGATGCCTCGGTTGCTGCACTGAATGCTCTTTGCGAAAAGTACGGCGCATATTTTGAAAACTCAAATACATACGGTGGCTATGACGGAATGGAAAGAAGCTCAAGCTATACAATAAGAGTTCCCGTAAAGAATTATACGGCTTTTGTGGGCGAAGCGGGAAGTATAGGCGTTATAGTTTCATCAAGCGAGAACAACCGTGACGTAACCGAGCAGTATTTTGATACCGAAGCAAGACTTGAAAGCGCACGCCTTCGTGAGGAAAGAGTTCTGGAGATACTTGCAAACGCAAACAAACTCGACGACGTTCTTGCCCTTGAGCGTGAGCTCTCTGATATAAGATACGAAATCGAAAGCTACACGGGAGCACTTAGAAAGCTCGACTCTCTTGTAAGCTATGCTACTGTTACAATGAGCATTCGTGAAACAAGCGACGCTATAAAGGTTACTCCGACAGTGCTTACTTTTGGTGAGAGAATAAGCAAGGGCTTTAGCAGCGGTATAAATGATTTTGTTGACAGCTTCCAGGACTTCGTAGTATTTCTTTCCTATAACTTTATAGGTACAATTATCTGGCTTGTTATAATTGCAGTTGTGATTGTTGTTATCGTGCGAGCAAGAAAGAAGGCAAAAAGAGTACGCAGAATGCGTATGCAGAATGCAAATGCAAACGGTGCTGAAAACACACAGAGCGGAGAAAACAAAGACAAGCAGTAAGGAGGGTGTAAAAATGAAAAGATTATATCTTGTAATTTTAGCCTCGTTATTTATTATGACCTCCTGCGCTCAAGGCAGCAAGAATAACTACGATGAAAACAAAGACGCAGGTTTGACATCGGAAGTTGAAAGCTCCTTTGAAAAATATCCCATTAAGATTTTCAAATCTGACGGAAAGCTTTATTATGACACCGGTGAATACGTCGTACAGTCTATAAGAAAATGCGGAACACTTGACGGAATGTTTGAAGAATTTTGTAATGAATACGAAATTCCCCAAAATGACGGACAGTCAAACTTTAAATCAGATGATACTTATTACGAAAACGGTTGGCAAAGCACGGGTGATAATATAAAGGAAGTCCCTACGAATGACGGCTGGAAAATTTTCAGAAGGGTAGAAACCGATTTAAAGACAGACCTTTCCGATTATAAATACTGTATGCGTCTTTGCGGAACAGATGCTGACGCAGGCGAGAACGAAAAGAGCGAATATATCGTATTTACAAACGATAAAAACGTAACCCTTAACGATGTTCTGGAAACACTTTCAAACGGCGGTAAGGAGCAATATATAATTCCCGTAAAATACGGTGAAGCTTATAACTGGGGAATTACACTCTCTGCAAAAGACGTGACAAGCACAGAAATGACGCTTGTATTTACCCAAAAAGGCGGTGCGCCAAAAGGTATGCTTCAGATAGGTTCGGAGTATAGCATCGACAGGTGGAACGGAAGCTTTTGGGAAAGTGTACCGCCCAAAGCGGAGGTTGCCTGGATTGCAATAGCATATCTTATCCCGAAGGACACTGAAACTGAATTTCCGATAAATTGGGAATATCTTTATGGCGAGCTTGAAGCCGGCAAATACCGCATTTTAAAAGAGGTAGACGATTTCGTCGTTGCACTTAACTATGACAGCCATACTTATTTTGCTGAATTTGAAATAGGGGAGTGATAGAATGAAAAAATATATTTCCGCTTTTCTTGCGCTTGCAGTAGTACTAACCCTTTTTACGGCTTGCCACAAGGAAGGCAGCTACGTTGAAAACACCTGTCCCTATGCCCTGATGGTACAGGATACCATGTACTACTATACCGGCGAGGAAATAGACGAAAAAATCAAAATCCGTGATGAAGATATTCTGGGGCATGTCACCTCGGTTATTCCGGAGAGCAGTATGCCGAGCGTCAACGATCAGGCAAATATTGATATTCTCGGCGCTCCTTATATGATGTACGACGGAAATCTTATAGTTCGCATTGATGAAGAATGGATTATTTTTGAAACTCGTGAAAAAGAGGAAAAGTCACAAGAAACTGAGTTTGTGAAATCAGGCAGCGAAAAACTGACACTTGAAAGGGTAATTGAGCTTTCGGAAAAAGGCGAGGAGCTTACCTGGAGCGATTTTGCACAGTATGAAAGCATCGAAACAGGCTCGGGGCTTTATATCCGTGTTTACGATATAGACGAAAACTTTCAGCTTATGATAGGTGGAGGAGCGCCTACTTCCGAGCCTATGTATATAAGGCTTGTTTCAAAGCATAATCAGCATAATTACGTTGATATAACAAATATTGACGCATGGGAGCTTTCGGAATTTATAAAAAACAACAGATGCTTAAACGAGCCACCCACACTTAAAATTTCATACGGTGAAAACAGTATAGATGCTATGCGTGGCGGCTACTCCTGAATAATAAAAAATGCAGACGGCACAGAAACTGCAACTATAGCAGACAGCGTGCATCCTCTTGAAACAAAAGAAATTATACCCCACATTTCTATTGTTCCTACAATCTACTCACATAAAGTCGGAGGCCAAGCGG
>JAZOCR010000136.1:0-11215 GCA_045596605.1 Eubacteriales bacterium
AGTGAGCATAAAAGCGCATATTATATTTTCAATCATAGCAGTTGCTTTTTCAAAAAGCAATATCTGATAAATTTCAACCTCAGGCGATGATATGTATAGCGTTATAGGGACTAAAATCATAAGAATTAAAAAAAAGGATATATTGCAAAAACAATATGATAAGTTTAATTTATAAAGGTATTTTTTGAACATTTTTCTTTCTCCTTTTAAATATTTTATTATTTCTATTTACATTTTAAGCAAAAAGGTATATAATTAAGAAAAATTAACGAAAGGGTAACTACATATGAGATGTCCTTCATGCGGAAATATTGAAAGCAAAGTTCTTGATTCACGACCTAACAGCGATTTTTCTACCATTCGCCGTCGCCGTGAATGTACTAAATGCCAAAAGAGATTTACCACCTTTGAAACCATTGAAAATATTACTTTTTCTGTTATTAAAAAGAATAAAACAAGAGAAATTTTCGATAAAAGAAAGCTTCTTGACGGCATGATTAAGGCCTGTGAAAAACGTCCGGTATCAATAAATGAAATTGAAAGGGCTGCAAATGACATTGAGCAAGCTCTTCAAAGCTCGATGCGTGTAGAGATTCCTTCAAGTGAGATTGGCGAGCTTGTTATGTCAAAGCTTAAAGCGCTTGACGATGTTGCATATGTTAGATACGCTTCAGTTTATAAGCAGTTTAAGGATATTAATACTTTTATGGAAGAGCTAAAGCAAATACTCGGAGAAGATAAATAAAAAATACGGGGGATTGATTTTAAGTCATTCCCCCGTTGTATTTTGCAAAAATTTAAATTTTAAATTAGAATGAAACACCGTACTTGATTTGCGTTGCAGGATTGATAAAGCTGCCGTTTAAAGAGTTTGCATAAAGTACAGTATTTGTATAAGGTGTAACACCTGAAGTACCGATTGTTCCGATTACAGAAGCAGAAGTTACGGCGTCGCCAACTTCACACTCAACAGATCCCATATTAAAATAGTATGAGAATAGTCCAAGACCGTGATCAACTATAACAGCGTTACCCATATAATCGGTTGTACCTGCATATACTACCACACCATTATTTGCTGCCTTAACAGTTGCACCCTCGCTGCCGGATATATACATACCGTCAGCTATTTTTTCTTCAATACCTGTTATATTCATAGTGGTACCAAAGTTACAAACAGTTTCGCCACCTTCAACGGGATTTGTAAACTTACCATCCCACAAACACTCGGTTGAGGATTTACCGGCAAGATCATTTAAAATGTTATTGTACTCATCCTTTGATTTTGTTGTATTAAGCGCAATTACGTTTGCGCGATAGCTTTCATTTGTAGATTTGAAATTTGCAGATGTAACCTTGAACTTTAAAGTTGCCGGCCCTGCATTTTCTGAAATATTAATTACATATTCACCCGGAGCGGCATCACGCTTTATCGGAACGTAAATGTATTTGTTTCCGTTGTATGTGAAAACTTCAGATTCCTTTTCCATCATATCAGAGGAAGCGGTAATCTTTTCGCCGTCATTTCCGTTTTCAACTCTTATGATGGTAAATTCTCCCTGCTTCAGTGATTTATCAACAAGGGTAAAGGTTGAAGGAACGTCGTAAAGCAAATCAAAATTATATGTTGCTTCGCCATAGCTTGATGCATTTTCAGCCTCATACCATTTTACTTCAACGTTCATATCAAGAAGTGTGTCGTTTTCGTATGTAAGAGCATTGGAAAATCCTTCGGGAGCTCCACTATATACCACTTCATTTCCGTTTGTTGCGGTAATCTGAACGTAGTCCGGCTTCTTATCAAATCCAAACTCGAATATAATATCCTGAGGAAGTACAATTGTTTCAGATGCCCCATTGGAATCTTCATCTTTGACATCTGAGGCAAATTCACCGTCAACCCTCTTGTATTTCCAATCAAATATAGAAGCATCAATCTTTGCAGATAAAGGATTTTCCATGTTTCCACCTATAGAGAAATTCAAGGTAGAAACCAAATCGGAAAGATATGCAGCGGCAAATTCGTTTCTTAAAAGCAGAGAATGTGCATCGTCCTTTGAAAGGAGGAAATATTCATCATTCAGGTTTTTATAAACACAGTTTGACGTATCTGCCGAATTCATAATAAAGGTATAAGTATTGCTATTTACAGTACCGGTATAGTTTACGGTGAATTCAGTTGACATCTCTCCGGGCACAGCACCGGAAACCTTTGTGCCGTTTTCAATAATATTTTTGTAGAAGGATAGTGTATCATCGTCGGAATATTCGTAAACTGTTCCGCTATCCGTAGTCACGGAAACCTTAGTGAGCTCATTTTTGGTGTTTCCGGGATTTTTAGAAGTGTTCATTCCGATGATAATTGCTGCAACAAGCGGAATACACAGAATTAAACTTAATATGATTTTTTTTGTTCTTCCCATTTGCAATACCCCCGATTTTACTTATAATTTGAATAAAATTTATTATCACACACATTATACACTTTTTGCGCATAAAAGTCAATTGTTTTAGAAAAATATTAAGAAAAATTTTAATAGAAATTATGGTAAATCTATCTTGACAAAGAATTTTATATAATGTATCATTGTAATAGATAAAAATATAAGGATGAAGTATGAAGATATTACAGTCAGAAAACAACTTTTTCATAAAAGAAAAAACATGCATTGCACTTGGCAACTTTGACGGTGTACATATTGGACATCAGAGCATAATCAAATCGGCTGTTGATTATGCTTTAAATAATAATGCATCCTCCTGCGTTTACACATTTTCTGAGCACCCCTCTTATATTCTCGGAAAACAAAAGCCGCTTTTGAGTACGAATGAGGAAAAAGTCAATTGTTTCAGTACGCTTGGTTGTGACATAGCCTATTTTGAAGATTTTTCACTTGTAAGAAATATGACTCCTGCTGATTTTTGCAAAAAAATAATCGCTGAAAAGCTAAATGCTTTGGCGGTTTTTTGTGGTGAGAACTATCGTTTTGGAAAATTCGGCAGTGGAGATACAACATTTCTTAAAAATGAGCTTTACAAATTAGGAATACAGCTTTTTATTATTCCATACACCTATTATGGTGATATAATTGTTTCTTCTTCTGAAATAAGAGCTGCACTTTTTGGTTCTGATTTGTATAAGGCAACAAAAATGCTTGGCAGACCTTATGTTATTTCCGGTATCGTTCGTCATGGGAAAAAACTCGGAAGAAAGCTTGGGTTTCCGACCTTGAACATTGAAATTCCGGACAAAAAGGTGGTGCCTCCCTATGGCGTTTATTTTTCAGAATGTGAAATATCCGGAATTAAATACAAAGGAATTAGTAATATCGGCATTCGTCCAACAATTGACAATAAGAACTTTTCTACGGTAAACTGTGAAACCTATTTATTTGACTATGATGGTGATGCATACGGCGAGCAGATAACCGTTAGTATTCTTAAAGCACTACGAAGTGAAAAAATGTTTAATTCTATAGAGGAATTAAAAAAACAGGTTGAAAAGGATATTCAACTTGCTATAGAATTTTTTAATATAATAAATACGGAGAAAAAGTAATGCGAAGAAAATCGATAATAACTTTTTTAATTCTTTTAATACTTTGCTCGTTCACGGTTAATGCTGTTGAGGCTGAATATTCAGAACCGTTATATATGAGTATGCAGACTTTATGTAAATATAGTGAAACCGATATGCCTTCTACGGAAAGTGGAAGCATTGCCGTTTATAACAAAGAGAGCTGTCTTATGATTTATGAAAAAAATGCGGATAAGACTGTTTCCCCTACATCGACTGTAAAAATAATGACTGCTATTATAGCCTATGAAAGCATTCCAGACCTTTCTACGGAAATAACAATAACAAGAAATGTTGTAAACGAGTCAACGGGAACAAAGCTTGGACTTAAGATTGGTGACGTATACACAGCACAGGATTTGATTCGTGCAGTGCTCATATGCGGCTCAAACGATGCTGCAAATCAACTTGCTGAATATGTTTCCGGTGGAAATAAAGAGCAGTTTATCAAAATGATGAATGAAAAGGCAGTGGACCTTGGTTGTACGTCTACTAATTTTACTAACGTAACAGGGCTTCACGATCCAGAAATGTATACAACTGCTTCTGATATGATTAAGATTGCAATATACGCATATAATCTTGGGGAAATTGCGAATTGGTCCTCTCTTGCATCTTATTCCTTTGCCCCTGTTAACAATCCTGACAATTATATCTATAAACACAACAGAAACAGCTTTGTTTCCAGAAGTACGACGTCCAAATATTACTACAAAAATTCATTTGGTCTTAGCTCCGGAGGCACTCCACAAGCAGGAAATTGTCTTGTAACTGCAGCATCACGCAATGAAACAACTTATATTTGCGTCATAATGGATTCTCCTATAAAAAAAGATGATAACACAAATTATACGTATCTCGATGCAAAAGTTTTACTCGATGCATGCTTTGATTCCTTTGGTATTACAAGTATAGTAGGCACCGACTCAATTGTACATGAAGTTCCGCTTCAGCTGTGCGCCGATGCTGATCACATTTCTCTTTATCCAAACGATTCTATAAGCTTCCTTTTGCCTTATGATATTAAAATGTATGATGATATAAGTCTTGAAAAAATTGTTTATGATGATACTTATTATGCTCCCATAAAATCTGGAGATGAATTTGGAGAGCTGATCGTACGTTATAAAGGAGATTATGTCCTTGGCAGAACCAAGCTGATTTGCAGCGAGAATTATGAAAGAAGCACTTTATTGTATCTTATAAGCACGGTTAAAAATTTTGTAAAAAGTAGCTTCTTTATAGCATCGGTAGTTGCGGCAGTAATTCTGTTTGGTATTTACACAATTATATCTTTAAAAAACAGAAATCGCTTCTTTGAAAGAAGAAGATAATTTAAATTATTATAAGCAAAGAGGCTGTTCTCTCGAACAGCCTCTTTGAAATTAATCCTTAAGCAATTTATACAGCAGACCTGGATTATGAACATAATTATTGATAGGTAAATTCATCTCAATAAGCTGTCTTACAAGCGACGAGCTGGTGTATGCATACTGCGATGATGACGGTAAATACATCGTTTCAACCGATTTTCCGTATTTATTCATCGATAAAAGCAAATTTGTATTAGCCATTTCGTTTTCGTATTCAAGATCACTTGTATTTCTTAAACCTTTAACAATAACATCAATGTTATGTTCATTAATATAATCGATAAGCAAACCGTCGTAAGCAACTACATTAATATTTTTTTCGTTTTGAAAAGCATCGAGTGCAAACTCTACCCTTTTATCATTGGTAAGCAATCCTTTTTTCTGCGCATTGCACCCTACGAGAACAACAACCTCATCAAAAATTTCACTGCATCTTTTTATAATGTCACAATGACCAAGTGTTAACGGATCGAAGCTTCCGGGACATAAAGCTTTACTCATTGTTATCCCCTTCCTCTTCTTTTTGATTTTCGTGATAATCAAATATATAGGTTAAAACTCTGCTATATTTGTATTTTTTACGTAAAGTAAGATTATAAATATCTCCGTCAATATCATCCTTATCTGTTTCGCATATTACTATTGCTCCATCTGATAGAATATTTGCTCTCGTGAGCTTTTTTAGGATTTCATCCTTCATGCTTTTTGAATATGGAGGGTCAAGAAAAACTATATCAAATTTTTCTCTACCGGAAGCAGATTTCAGATATTCACTGTAATCCATCCTTGAAATTCGGCATGACTTGATAAGCCCTGTCTTTTTTGCATTTGATTTAATTATCTCAATAGCATCAGCGTTTTCATCAATAAGAACAGCACTGCTTGCGCCTCGGCTTAACGCTTCAAGTGCCATCTGTCCACTTCCAGAGAAAAGATCAAGTACACGTTTATCAGTTATCTCAAACTGAATAGCACTAAAAATTCCCTCTTTTGCACGCTCTGTCGTTGGACGTGTAATTTCCTCGCCTTCAAGTGCTGAAAGCTTTACACCCCTTGCTATACCGGTAATAATTCTCATTCTTTAGTTCTCCAGTTTTCTTTTAAATATTTCAAAATTTTATTTGCCAAGGACTCACTTATACCGGGAACGGTAATCAGCTCGTCTATAGTTGCATTTTTTATATTATTGATAGATTTAAACTTTTTTATAAGCGCCTTAGCTTTAGCTGAGCCTATACCTTCGATATTTTCAAGTATTGAATTATTTATCTTTTTTGTTCTTGAAGCATCCATTTTTGAAAAAGTAAATCTATGGACTTCCTCTTGAATAGAATAAATAAAGGTAAATACGCTCATCTCTTTGGCAATACTGATTTCTTGCTCGCCATTTGTCAAGGTTCTTGTTTTGTGAAAATCATCTTTAACCATACCTATAACGGGAATATTTAATCCAAGTTCAGTCATCACGTTCAATATTGTATTAACATGTCCTGTTCCACCGTCAAGAAGGATCAAATCGGGTCTAACCATGAAGGAAGAATTAGCTTTTTCCTGGTTACATAAATATGAAAGTCTTCTACGCAAAGCCTCAGACATTGCAAGGTAGTCATCTGTTTTATCTTTTAGTTCCTTTATTTGAAATAGTCGATAATCAGATTTTTTAAACCTTGCATTTTCTATTACTACCATCCCGGCATACATATCATCTTTACCGTTATTTGAAATATCATATGCTTCGATTCTTTCAGGAACCACATCAAGTCCAAGCAGTGATGCAAGCTTTACAAGAGTTTCCTCATCCTTTTTTGCCATTTCAATTTTTTGACGCACAGCTTCTCTCGCATTTCTACATGCCATATCAGCATATATTTTCTTTTCGCCCCTTTCAGGTACGCTTATCTTGATCTTCGCTCCAGCAGCCTGTGAAAGCCTTTCAGAGAGCTCTGTGATGTCCTCATCGGAAATTTTGAATGATAAAAGTATATTTTGCGGAATATGACCGCAATTTTTATAGAATCGCTCTATAAAATCACATATCTCATATTCATTACAAAGCTCAAAGGAAGAAAAAACAAAATCTTCTTTATCAATAACCTTTCCATTGCGTATAAAAATTAGCGAAAGAGCACTTGATGCTTCACTGTTATATACACCGAAAACATCAAATTCCTTATCAGGATCCGTGATAATATTCTGATGCTCTCTCAATTTTTTTAGTGAATTGATTCTATCCCTGTATTTCGCAGCATTTTCAAATTCCATCTTTTCAGCAAAAGAATTCATTTTTTCCTCAAGCGCTCGAATAACCTCGCTATAGTTGCCTTTTAAAAAAGACTCGATTTCTAGGAAAATATCTTTGTATTCTTCAGGTGGAATATTTCCGGTACAAGGACCCATACACTGACCTAAATGATAAAATAAACACGGTCTGCAAATCCGTTTATTATATTTAAAATCCTTATTGCAAGTATCAATCTTGTAGGTTTTACAAACAGTATCAATTATTTCATTGGCATTTTTTGAGGAAATGTAAGGTCCAAAATAGGATGCGTTATCCCCTTTTCTTGTTCTTGAGAGAGAAATTCTTGGATATGGACTATCATAAGAAATTTTAATATACGGATAAGCTTTCGAGTCCTTGAGCTTTATGTTGTATTTAGGAGAATGCCTTTTTATTAGTTCATTTTCAAGTATTAACGCTTCCGCCTCTGAAGAAGTATAAATGCATTCAAAATCATAAATATTTGCTGAAAGCTTAGCTGTTTTTGGCTCAAGATTATAAATTGGTTGAAAATAGTGAGCTACTCTGTTATGAAGGCATTTAGACTTACCGACGTAAATAATGTTTCCGTTTTTATCCTTCATCATATAGATTCCAGGTGCAAAAGGAAGTAGCTTTACTTTCTCTTTAAGCTCTTGATGCGTCATATATCATTCTCCAATAAAAGCTAATAAATAAAATACTTATCCAAGCAAAAGGTTAAAGATAAAGGAGCCGAAAGTGCGGCTCCTTATCAATGTCGTTATTTGCCGCAAAGCATAAACTTTACCGGCTGGCTATCAGTCCTTAAGAACAGTCTGAACAAGTGCTGCGAGGCCTTCAACAGCATCATTTTCATCCTGACCGTCAGCAATAATCATAATATTTGTTCCGCCGGTAATTCCAAGAGAAAGAACACCAAGAAGACTCTTTGCGTTTGCACGTCTATCGCCATTCTCAACCCAAATTGAACACTTATAAGTATTAGCCTTCTGAATAAAAACAGATGCAGGCTTAGCGTGAAGTCCCTGGGAACTCATTACTGCAACTTCTTTCGATGTCATTTGATAAACTCCTTTTCGTCAAACGTTTATATTTTATTATTCTATTATACCTTTGATTAATTACAAAATCAAGACCATTTGATAAAAAACCATTTATTGCACAATTATATCAATATTATGCGGGAGCATTTTGAGCAAAAACACAAAATATTAACACTATTAATCAACTGTTTTAACAGAAACAACTTCACAATCAAATTTTATTCTGCCGTTATCAGCTGTAAAAGAATAAGAAGGGGTTACATACATCCCGTTAATACTGTAAAAACCATGCTCGTCGACTAAGCACCTTGCACTTATATCAAGTGTAATATCAAGCTTTGAAAAATCCGGCTCCATAGCGAATGAATCATTTGCGTTTGTAATAACAACAGCCGGTGTAGATTTTATACTTTTAATTTCACCAATCTTTAACTGACCGTTGTTCGTAGTGGCAAAAACAGTATTATTTTTTTCAAATAAAGAGAAGTTATTCCTCTCGATTCCTTTGACGGAAATTGTTATAACAGAGTCTTTGATACTATTTTGAGAATTAAATCGTCTTACGTTTTCATTGCGAATAACAGCAGAAACGCACACAAACAAAACTGCAAGAATTAAAACCACGTCAATTGCTGTAATTCTTACTTTACTTTTTGACAATGCCTTTCCTCCTTCCGAGCTATTCAATTGGGTTTATTGAAATACATTTTCCTGAAAAATACAGATTAGGGACAACTAAATTATAATCCTCACCAACAATTATCTTTTGATTATTTATAAAATAATAGTTTCCGTCAAACTCCGCATTACATGATATAAGAACTCTGAGTTTTTTTTCATTTGGAATGATTTTTGACTCATTATAGTCTAAAGCTTCTGTCGAATCATGAGTGCTTATGCTTTTTACAGACCCAAAAATATAACCACTGCTTTCTTCTATAACCTTATCGCCCGTTTTTATGTTAACAAGGAACTGTTCATCTATGTTTTCAGATTCAATGATTATTTCAATATCCTTCTGAGTAGGACTTCCTAAATCTGAAATAAATCCATGGTTATATAAATGTATACCGAGCAAAACAATGACAAGCAAAACCATGGTACAAGCAAGAAAATCAACGGCATTAAACCTAAAAATTTTCTTATTTTTCACAACAACACTTCCCTTCGATTTTACGTATCAGAATTGTTATATAAGGTTATATCGCTTGCTACGTATTCAAATTCTGCACTTTTCTTTATCGCTATCGCAATATAAAAAATCATACATATGCAAAGGAGTGCTTCCCAAGATAAAAATTCTTTAAAAATAAAACCTTTTATAAATACAGTTGAAGTTGTAGCAAGGCATGCAGCCAAATATGATTTATATTTTGAATGACAATTTTTTTCTAAATAGTAGAAGCTTACACAGTGACCAAGAAATGATAGATAGACAGAAGCAACAGAAACTATTCCTATAATGCCATATTGCAATAAAATGCTCGCAAATAAGGTAAGCTCCGAATAGGTGTATTGACCGAATCCAAACATGCATCCAAGAACATACTCAAAGGAAGATGCCCCTACTCCGATACCGGAGCCTTTAAACCTGCTTAAAATATCTGAGAAAGCTGAATACGCAGTAATCTGAGCGGTTGCTACTTCCTGCGTATTAGTATAAGAATAAAACATTCCCTTCAAAGAATCAAAAATTATCGGAAGGAATAAATATAAGGAAGCACCAATTACTGTAAGAGCGGAAACTACAATAAAAAGTCTTGGACGAAGTATGCACAAATATAAAATTAAAGATACTACTGCTGCAAACCACAACGATATATCAAAAGTAATAAATGAAAATACTGCAAGTAATAAAAAAGATATGAACGATAATACCTTGTTAAAATCAAAGCTTTCAAAAAAGCTATTCACGAATGCAAATGGAAGTGTCAGAACTACTATTTCAGCATATATATTTTCCGAGGCAAATGGTATAGACCTTAGCAAATCGTATACTACCGAAAATACAATATTTCCCGATACCAAATCGAAGTGCTCAAGAATAAAACACACAATCCCTATAAATGCAACAACCGAAGAAGAAAACATCAAAGCACTAATGCATTTTGCTACAAGCCTTCCTGTTTTTATGGTATTCCCGATAACGACACCAAACAAAATAAACAGTAAAATCAATAATGCATTTCGTAGAGAATGAGTATTATTCACGGAAATTATTCCGCTGATTAATACGACAGCAGAAAAGAAAATTACAGATACACCAAAAAGACTTATCTTATATACTCTTTTATTCCGCAAAACCTTTAGAATATACGAAGCGCAAACCATTCCGACAATAAAAAATATTTTACTAAGGTCAAAGAACAAAAGAACAAGAAAAATAAAAATAACACCGTTCTCCGGCTTTTTTAAAATAATGGTTGCAACCGTTGCAAATATAACAACTTTAATCAGTATTTCGAGTGAAAAAAGTACAGATACTGCACTAATTAATATGCCAAGAATAACAGGCAAAGTATGGGAGCGGCGAACCGGCTTGATATTTTCGAAACTGTTTCTTTCGAAACATAAAACGTCAAACAGAAAGAAAGAAAAGAATCTACTCTCGCACAGAAGTGAAGCAATACTGCTTTGAGAGGTCATCAAGATAGCGGAAATCAAAACTGAAATTATGCCAATTAAAATACTTCTTGATTCGCCATGAGTTATCGGAGCAAACTGACCGTATATACTTATTTCACGAATTGCAGAAAAAGATGAAAAAAATATACCGAAGAAAAACAGAAAGACACCGTAATAACGTAAAGACCCCTCGAGTAAAAATTTTATAACATTGTCACAAATCATAGCAAAACAGCTTTTCTCACAGCTTCGTGAAAAAGCTCTTTTTATCACTGCTAGTCGCAGAAGGAAGCTAAAGTCGGATCGTAGCCATGTCGTTCTGTGAGCCAAGGAG
>JAZOCR010000137.1:0-30669 GCA_045596605.1 Eubacteriales bacterium
TAGGTCGGGGGATGTTACTTTTTGTCACGAGTAACAAAAAGTAACCAAAAAATACCCAAAGAAGGGAGGGGATACCCCTCCCTTCTTTACTACCCACCCACACGCTCGGTAGTTTAGACAAAATTTATTACAACTACTACGCATAAGCAGAGGGAAAATTTTTTCGCAAAGCGAAAAAATTCTTCCATAGGGCTGGGCTACTTCTATTTGTTTGTCTACTGCAGACGAGTCACAAAGAGCGTATGTGCAGTTATGTAATATCGTTGTGGCATCAAATTTCAAATTTGTTCCTGATAGTATGGTTTAACTCCAAGGTTACGAGAGTTTCTTGCGATAATATAGGATGCACGCCCGCCAAAGTTGTTACGTGATAAAAAAGGGAGTTCTAAGAGGCTTGCCTCTTAGCAACTTCTTTTGATTACTTTTCTTTTTGGAAAGAAAAGTAATATGTACTTCTACGACACATATGGATTAGTCGTCTGTGTCGGTTTTTTTTGTTTTATAATCTATATAGTGATTATATTTTGATTATATTATGTAATCATTCAGCCATATGACTGCAATTTGTGTGTAAAATAAACACATAATAGTTTCAGTTCAGTTGCATAGTGCAACTAAAAATTGAAAGGGTGCGTAAATATGGCTATAAAGGGATTAACAATAAGAATCGACGAGGACATGCTTAACAGACTTCACAGCGCAGCATACTACGAGGGACGCAGCTGCAACAGCCAGGTATTAATTCTTATCCGTGACTTTGTTGAGGCTCACGAGAAAAAGCATAAAGTTGATAAAGAAAATAATAAATAAGCTCTTTGCAAACAGCTGTATTCACTGCGGACGTGCGGTAAAGGAAAACTGCGACGTCCTGTGCGAAAGCTGTATGCGTGAGCTTTACTGGAATGCACCAAAAGAGCCTTCGGGCGTTTTTTCGGTGCTATCCTACGAAAAACCACAAACAAGGGCTCTTGTTCTTTATATGAAAGACCACTGCGACAAGGACGCTTTCGCTTTTAGCGCAACGCTTCTTGCCCATAGACTTTTGCGCTCTGAAATAAAAAATCTTGACGAATACTGCATAACCTTTGCTCCGAGAAGTCCCATTTCAAAAATCAAGTGCGGCTTTGACCAATCAGAGAAAATTGCCCTTTGTCTATCCAAGGAGCTTTTCGGTGACAGCAGTCGGTGCGTAAATCTTATCGGCCGAAAGTTCTTTTCCAAAACGCAGAAGTTTCTGTCGGCAAGTGAAAGACGTAAAAGCATGCACAAAAATCTTTTTGTGCGCAAGGGTGTGGATATTCCCGAAAAGGTCATCGTAATTGACGACGTCACAACTACTGGTGCGACGCTTGAAGAAATTTCGCTCCTTCTCAAAGACGCAGGTGTTTGCGAGTGTGTGCTTATTGCGCTTGCGTGCAAGGAGGGGTAAGTGGTTTCACGCATATTACTTTTTGTCACAAGCACCAAGAAGCAAGCAAAAAGGCTCTCCTTTTGGGAGGGCCTTAATTTCGTTTTATGTAAAGTTTCAGTCGTTTTCGGGGGTGTCTTCTGTTTCAGGGCTTTGGTATACGGTTTCGTCGCTCTGCATAATGTCTTCGGGAAGTGTGTTTTCCGTCTCGCTTTCGGCGTTTTCCGGTTCGACTTCAACTATTCCGAAGTCCTCGGGGTAAAGCTCCTTGAAATAGCAATCGAAAATTCTCTTTGCGACCTCGGCGGCATTTCCCGATTTATATCCGTGTTCAAGGACAACCGACACCACTATTTCAGGATTATCGTAAGGCGCAAAGCCTACGAATATTACGTTATCCGAGCCGCTTGCTACCTCTGCTGTACCGGTCTTTCCGCCTACGGGGTACTTATAATTAAGGAACGTTGCTGAAGCAGTACCGTCGTCGATAACCTTACGCATTGCTTCCTTTATAAGCTCCGTAGTTTCCTTTGGAATTTCCACGCTGCTTAAAATCTTGGGCTGATATTTTTCTACGACCTCTCCGGTTGAATAATCCACTGCGCTGTCAAAGAGGTGGGTTTCATATCTTGTGCCCCCATTCAACATTGTGGAAACAAAGGATGCAAGCTGTATAGGTGTGAAAAGGTGCTGCTGTCCTATTGCCGTCTGCAGTGTATCACCGGGATTCCACGCAAGTCCTATTGATTCCTTATATTCGGGACTTACTATTATTCCTGCCGACTCCCCTATTTCAAGTCCTGTTTTTACGCCAAGTCCGAGAGATTTTGCGTACTCGTTTGTCTTTTCTACTCCAAGCTCCTTGCCTACTCTGAAGAAATAATAGTTGCAGGAGTTTTGTATGGCTTCAAGGAGCGTCTGGTATCCGTGAGTATATCCGTATCTGTCAAGCACCCAGCAGTGGGGCTTATAGGTGGGGTAGTCCTCAAATTCGCCTTTGTCGTATATAACTCTGTTTGGCGTTGTGACACCGTAATTAAGTGCGGCTGCGGCACTTACTATTTTATACGTGGAGCCGGGCTCGTAAATACCTCCGGTTGCACGGTTGAGAAGCGGTGCGTTTTCTTCGTCCTTTACAAGCTCTGCCTTATCCTCGTCATAGGTGTTGAGATTATAGGTTGGGTAGCTTGCAATAGCTCGCACTGCGTTGTCCTTGGTTGACAATACCACTACTGCACCTGCGTTTGCGTCCTCACCGTCATGCTCTGCGTAGGTATTCTTACCTTTTCTCGCCTGGGTGGTAATTATTTCCTCAAGAGCCTTTTCGGCGGTCTTTTGCATTTCTGCATCAATAGTAAGGCGCACGGTATAGCCGGGCTTTGACTCTTCGGTTGCTTCCTCACCCAGTATTTCCTCGCCGTTTTCACTCATTATAATATTTTTCTTGCCGTTTTTACCTCGCAGATATTCCTCAAATGCTGCCTCGACGCCGGTTTTACCTACCATTTCCGTAAGATTATATCCCCTCTCACGATAGTAGTCAGCGTCCTCGGCATATATAACGTCTGTAAAGCCGAGAATGTGTGATGCGATTCCGTCGAGATTGTAATATCTTTCAGTTGAGGTTGTGATTTCAAGTCCGGGGAAATTATGAAGCGAATCGGATATTTTACTGATTGTTTCGGCGTCAACGTCACGAACAAGCACGCAGGGCAGCACCGAGGCATAGGCATTTACGTCAAGTGTAAAGCGCAGTCCCATTACACGTCGTTTTTCGCTATCGGAAAGTGTAGTTTTAGAAAGTCCGTATCTGTAATGAAGTGTTTCATACAGTGCTGTATCGGTCTTTTCAAGATTCTCTACGGTAAGCCCCATATAATTTGCGTAGTTTCTTACGTATCTTCGGCTATCGCTGTTTTCACTGTATCCTTCTGAAAGTGTATAGGGTGCGGTTTTTGTAACCGGCAGAAGGTCGGTATACTCTATACCGAGTCTGTCAAAGAAGTTTATAAGAGAATACAAGGTATTATTGGTTTCACCAGCGGGGATTTGCTTTTTATCAAGGGTGATATTATAAATTATTTTATTGGACACAAGCGTTGTTCCGTTAACGTCGCTAATTTCTCCACGCACGGTAGGCACGGTAACGCTTACGGAATTTGCGTACACGGCGGCATCGTCATACACGCCCTTTGACGCAAACTGCAGGCTTACGAGCCGTCCGAAAAACACTGCGCAAAAGACGACGAGCACTGCAAAAATTACGGCAAGTCTTACCTTTGGAGCATTTATACCTCCGAGGTTTCTTGATTTTAGTTTCATTTATTTTTCCTTTCAGGTGAGGGTGATTTTCATATTACAGAAAAATTATAACAGATACGCACGCATAATTCTATAACGGTATGTAAAATTTTTATTTTATGATTTTTATAAGGTTAAAATTTATAATATTTATTGTAATTTACGTAAGAATGTGTTATACTGTTAATTGGAAAAATAAAACTTCTTTACAGAAAGGAAGCATACCAAAAATGTCCGATAAAAAGAAAATGCTGGTAATTGACGGCAACAGTATCCTGAACCGTGCCTTTTACGGTGTTAAACCCCTTTCTACCCGTGACGGACGTCCGACAAACGCTATATTCGGCTTTATAAACATAATAATGAAAGCTATAGAAAATCTGTGCCCTGAGGCTGTGGGCGTTGCCTTTGACAGGCGTGAGCCTACCTTCAGACACGAAAAGTATTCTCTATACAAGGCAAACAGACACGGTATGCCGGATGAGCTTGCCGCACAGCTTGAGCCTGTAAAGGACATCTGCGAAAAGCTCGGCTTTCACGTGCTTTCCCTTTCCGGCTACGAGGCAGACGACATTCTGGGTACTTGTGCAAAGGGAGCGGTTAGTGGTGATTACGACTGCTATATTCTGACCGGCGACAGAGATTCGCTTCAGCTTATTTCCGAGCATAGCTTCGTGCTTCTTGCAACCAATACAGAAACGGTGCTTTTTGATAAAGAGAAGTTTGCGTCAAAATACGAAGGTCTTACCCCCGAAAAGCTTGTAGAACTTAAAGCTCTTATGGGGGACACTTCGGATAACATTCCCGGAATACCGGGCGTGGGTGAGAAAACTGCGCTGAAGCTCATATGTGAATACGGAAGTGTAGACGGACTTTACGAAAATTATGAAAGCTCTTCCCTCTCACCTAAAATGAAAGAAAAAATCGCTCTTGGAAAGGAATCGGCTTTTCTCAGTCGTGAGCTTGCGGAGATTTTCTGCGAGGTTCCTCTCCCACTTACATTGTCCGACCTTACAAGGAAGCCTATGGACAAAGCGGCACTTTACGACGTTTTCTCCGACCTTGAGCTTCGCAATTTTATAACACGCTTCGGTCTTGACGGTGAAAATGTCGCTGAAAGCAGTGAAGAAAAAGGCATTGGGAAATTTTCTGACTACAAAGAGGCTGAAAGGCTTACTGTCGCTGATGGCACGACTGTTTTCATACACCCCGATTTCAAGGGTGGAAAGTTATACGTTGACTGCGGTGAAAAATATCTTATCCCTGAAAATACCGAAAATCTATCCTGTATTTTCGGCGGAAAGCTGAAGTGTGTGCTCTACGATTCAAAGGCAGTTGCCTATGAGCTTATTTCACGGGGACTTGAGCTTTCGGGGTGTATCTTTGACTTAAAGCTTGCGGCGTATCTGTGTGACCCATCGGCTAAAAACGAGCCGGAAAATCTTTCCGGACTTGCTAAAAGCGAAAGTACGGACAAAAAGGACGATGTGCAAAACGGCTTTGCGCTTCTTCTTGCGATGCCATATCTTTACGACTATTTTTCAAATCTTTTAAAGACAAATAAGTGCGAAGAGCTTTACTACGAAACTGAGCTTCCACTTGCCATTGTTCTCGCCAGAATGGAGCACACCGGTATGGCTCTTGATGCAGAGGGACTACGCAGCTATAACAAGGTGCTTGACGAGCGTATTGAGAGCCGCAGAAAGAATATATACGAGCTTTCCGGCTGTGAGTTCAACATAAACTCCCCGAAGCAGCTTGGTGAGGTACTCTTTGAAAAGCTTGGACTTCCGGGTATGAAAAAGACAAAAAGCGGTTTTTCAACGGATGCGGAAACCCTTGAGCATCTTCGCTCCTATCATCCGGTTATAAACGAAATACTTGATTACAGGGCGGTATCAAAGCTGAAATCCACCTACGGTGACGGACTTCTTGCGGCACTCTGGGAGGACGGCAGACTTCACACAAGCTTCAAGAACGCCTATACCCAGACCGGCAGACTTTCCTCGGCAGAGCCTAATCTTCAGAATATTCCGATAAAGACTCCTGAGGGCAGAGAGCTGCGTAAATTTTTCGTACCGGGTAGCTCTGACTGTTGTCTTATTGACGCTGACTATTCACAGATTGAGCTTCGTATTCTTGCGGCGCTTTCAGGTGATGAAACCATGGCGGAAACCTTCCGCATGGGCGGAGATATTCACACTACTACCGCCTGTCAGGTATTCGGTGTAACTCCGGAGGATGTAACTGCTGAAATGAGAAAAAAGGCAAAGGCGGTAAATTTCGGTATAGTTTACGGAATATCCGACTTCTCACTTGCCGGTGACATTGGTGTATCAAGAAAGGAAGCGGCGGCTTACATTGAGGGGTATTTTGCAAAATATCCGAGGGTAAAGAGCTATCTTGACTCTCTTTGCGAAAACGCCGCAAACGACGGGTACGTGACCACCCTATTTGGAAGAAGAAGATATATTCCGGAGCTTTCCGCTCAAAAGAAAACCCTTCAGGCACTGGGCAGACGACTCGCAATGAATACTCCTATCCAGGGTACTGCGGCAGACGTTATAAAAATTGCAATGGTAAAGACGGACAAGGCTCTCAAAGAGTCCGGACTCTCGGCAAAGCTTGTTCTTCAGGTGCACGACGAGCTTATAGTTGAGGCAAGACGTGAGGACTCGGAAAGGGTATGCGAAATTCTTCGCTCCTGTATGGAAAATGCGGCAGATTTGTGCGTGCCGCTTGCGGTAGACCTGAATGTCGGTGAAAGCTGGTATGATGCGCACTGAGGCGAAGGCTTTCTTTATACAATCAAAAACCCCCGGACATAAGTCCGAGGGTTTTACTTTTAGGTATAACAATTACTTAACAAGTTCGATGATAGCCATCTCTGCACCGTCACCACGTCTGGGACCGGTCTTGAGAACTCTTGTATATCCACCGTTTCTGTCTGCGTATGCAGGTGCGATTTCACCAAAGAGCTTTGTAACTACATCTTCAGATGTTATAAAAGCAAGTGCCTGACGTCTTGAAGCAAGAGTACCAGACTTGCCGAGTGTAATCATTTTATCTGCGAGCGCACTTACTTCCTTTGCTCTGCAAGCTGTTGTTTCAAGTCTGCCGTGCTCGAGAAGTGCTGTTACAAGACCTCTGAGCATAGACATTCTATGGTCAGTTGTGCGTCCGAGTTTTCTTGTTCCTGGCATTGTATTACGCCTCCTTATCACTTATTTTGTGAAGATTATCTTATTCCTCTTCAGACTTGAGCTTAAGTCCCAGGTCGTGAAGCTTCTTAATTACCTCTTCGAGAGATTTCTTACCGAGATTACGAACCTTTATCATATCGTCCTCTGTCTTATTGACAAGGTCTTCAACAGTATCTATACCGGCACGCTTCAAGCAGTTGAAGGATCGTACCGACATGTCAAGCTCCTCAATGGTCATCTCCAAAATCTTTTCCTTTACGGCTTCCTTGGGTTCTACCATTATTTCTGTCTTCTTTGCTTCATCTGACAAATCTACAAAGAGACTGAGGTGCTCATTGAGAATCTTGGCGGCAAGGGAAATCGCTTCCTTTGCAGTCGTTGTTCCGTCAGTTCTTACCTCGAGTGTAAGCTTATCATAGTCTGTAATGTTTCCTACACGTGTGTTTTCTACAGTGTAAGATGCATGATAAACGGGTGAGTAGATAGAGTCGGTGTATATTCTGCCGATTTCACTGCCTCCTGCGAGCTGTTTGTTCTTTTCGCTGGAAACATAGCCTCGGCCGTGGTCAAAGGTAAGCTCCATTCTGAAGGTTTCACCCTCTGCAACGTACGCTATATGATGGTCCTTGTTAAGAATCTCGATATCTGCGTCTGCCTTGATGTCGCCTGCTGTTACTTCACATTCACCGTGAGCTTCAATTGTAACGGTCTTAGGTGTGGGAGAATAAAGTTTTGCGGTTATACCCTTAACGTTAAGGATTATTTCCGGCACGTCTTCCTTTACTCCTGCTACCGTTGATATTTCATGAAGGACTCCGTCTATCTTTACATTGGTTACGGCTACACCGGGAAGCGAGCTGAGAAATACTCTTCTGAGCGAGTTTCCGAGAGTTACGCCGTAGCCTCTCTCAAGCGGTTCTATGATAAATCTACCGTAAGAACCGTCGTTGCTGATGTCTTCTGTCGTTATATTCGGTCTCTGAATCATTACAAAACCCTCCTGTCATGCCGCACCGTACATTATATGTCCTATGCGGTTTATATTATGTCGCAATAACAACGTAATTTCTAAAAAGTCCGACCCTTCCACGCATAAAAGCGTACTTCGGGTCAACGCTTTTTTGTGCGAGGATCTTATTTTGAATACAACTCGACGATGAGGTGCTCCTCGATCGGGAAGTCGATATCTTCTCTCTTGGGGAGTGCGTTTACAGTTGCTGTAACGTTTTCCTTGTCAACAGTAAGCCATGCGGGTGCTTTTCTGTTGTCGAGATTTTCAACGAGAGACTTGATCTTCTCAGACTTCTTGCTTGTATCCTTTACGGCTACAACGTCGCCTGCCTTGAGAAGCATTGAGGGAATGTCAGCCTTCTTGCCGTTTACGGTGAAGTGTCCGTGTACAACAAGCTGTCTTGCGTCACGTCTGGATTCACCCATACCCATCTTGTATACTATGTTATCAAGTCTGCGTTCAATGAGGGTAAGAAGGTTTTCACCTGTCATACCTTCCTTTGCGTCAGCGATTGCAAAGTAGTTTCTGAACTGCTTTTCCTGAATTCCGTAGTATCTCTTTGTCTTCTGCTTTTCACGAAGCTGAAGACCGTATTCGCCTATTTTCTTGCGGGCTGCACCGTGCTGTCCGGGTGCCTGGCCACGTCTTGCCATAGCGCACTTTTCTGTAAAGCAACGTTCGCCTTTACCGAAAAGCTTTACACCTTCTCTGCGGCAAAGTCTGCACGCAGGGCCTGTATATTTAGCCATTTTGTTATTCCTCCTATTAAGTTTCTGCCGAAAAAGTCGGCGTTAGAGTTTTTCTGCGTAAGCTTGGATTTCTCAAAGGGATTATACGCGTCTTCTCTTGGGAGGACGGCAACCATTGTGAGGAATCGGTGTTACGTCTTTAATGAGTGTGATGTCAAGACCTGCTGTCTGGAGAGCTCTGATTGCAGATTCTCTTCCCTGACCGGGGCCCTTTACGTATACTTCAACTGTCTTGAGTCCGTGCTCCATAGCTGCCTTTGCTGCAGTTTCTGCTGCAGACTGTGCTGCAAACGGAGTTGACTTTCTTGAACCTCTGAAGCCCATTTCGCCTGCAGATGCCCAAGAGATTGTATTACCGTTGACATCGGAAATTGTAACGATAGTATTGTTAAAGGTTGAGCTGATATGTGCTGCACCCTTTTCGATATTCTTGCGTTCACGGCGCTTTCTGGAAACGCCCTTCTTAGCTGCAACTTTTGCCATTTGCTTGTCACTCCTTCCTGCGTGAAGAACTGTTCTTCACACAAATTTGCTTTATTTCTTCTTGTTAGCGATTGTCTTTGCGGGACCCTTACGAGTTCTTGCGTTTGTCTTTGTACGCTGTCCTCTTACGGGGAGACCCTTACGGTGTCTCTGTCCTCTGTAGCAATCAATTTCAACAAGACGCTTAATATTGAGAGCGACGTCACGGCGAAGGTCACCTTCTACTGTGTACTCGTGCTCAATTACCTCACGAAGCTTTGCAACGTCGTCTTCTGTAAGGTCCTTTACTCTTGTATCGGGGTTGATTCCTGTCTTTTCAAGAATCTTATTGGAGCTGGTTCTGCCGATGCCAAAAACGTATGTCAAACCGATTTCCACACGCTTTTCTCTGGGGAGATCCACACCTGCTATACGAGCCATTATTTAATGCACCTCTTTCCAATAATTTGCGGAAAATTTCTCTTTCCGTTTTAAAACGTTTCCGTTTTCTGAAAAATCTTTTACAGTGGGAAGTTTGCAACGCATACTTCAAAGTTATTTTTGAAGCTCCGCTTCTAACTTTCTGCTTTGCAGCAAACCGTAGTTTGCAAAGAAGTTTTGCGCAGCAAAACTTCAAAGTTAATTTTGAAGCTCCGCTTCAAAATTTACTTCTTAGCCCTGCTTCTGCTTGTGCTTGGGGTTTTCGCAGATAACCATAATTACACCGTGTCTCTTGATTATCTTGCACTTTTCGCAGATTTTTTTCACTGAAGGTCTAACTTTCATTATTCTTTTACCTCCTGTTATTAATCTTTTGCGCCTGCACAAGTAACTGTGTTACTTTGCACGCCAGGTAATTCTGCCCTTGGAGAGGTCGTAAACCGAAACTTCGACTGTTACCTTATCTCCGGGGAGAATCTTAATAAAATTCATTCTGAGTTTTCCCGAAATATGAGCGATAATTACGTGCTCATTGGGAAGCTTGACTTTAAATTGAGCATTGGGGAGTGCTTCAAGCACCACGCCTTCAAACTCTATAACGTCATCCTTAGCCAGAACAATCCCTCCAAACTAACATTAGTTTATCTCTTGGATTATTTCAAACAGCTTTTATTTTGCCTTCGCACCCACCGCTGCCGCGGCGAATACCGTGAGGTAAGCTCTTTTTCACGTCTGCGTGTATCAGCAAGCTACACGCTTTCGTATATCACGATACCCAGCCATCGGTGCTGTCCTCCGGCAAGCTTTGCCGTTTTATTTAAGCTTTACGTCCTTAAATCTTCGTGAGAATTTCCGGACCGTTATATGTGATAGCAATTGTATTCTCATAGTGTGCTGAAAGCTTTCCGTCACAAGTTACTACCGTCCAGTCGTTATCAAGCACCTTCACTCTGAAGGTTCCGACGTTGACCATCGGCTCAAGGGCGAGAACCATTCCCTCGGAAAGTCTCATTCCGTGTCCGGCTCTGCCAAAGTTGGGAAGCTCCGGGTCTTCATGAAGCTCGCTTCCTATGCCGTGTCCGACGTAGTCACGAACAACCGAATATCCTGCGCTTTCAACAACCTCCTGCACGCTAGCTGAGATATCTCCCAGCCTTGCACCTACAACAGCTCTTTCCATTCCCGCAAAGAACGCTTCACGGGTTACTCTTTCGAGATTTAGTGCCTCTTCACTGCAATTGCCGCAGAAAAAGGTTCTTGCGCTGTCTCCGTGAAATCCGCCGATATAGGCTCCGACGTCTACTTTTACAAGGTCGCCGTCAGAAAAAGGCTTATTACCGGGTATACCGTGGATTACTTCGTCATTTACGCTTATACAGGCACTTGCGGGAAATCCACCGTAACCGAGGAAGGAAGGCTTTGCGCCTTGCTTCTCGATATAGTGTCGGATCGCTCTGTCAACCGAAAGGGGCGTCGCACCGGGCTTTATAAGCTCACGTGCAGTTTCAAGCGCACCTGCGGTTATTCTGCCTGCCACTCTCATTTTTTCAAGCTGTTCAGAGTTTTTGAGTTTTATCATTGTTTTTTCCTATCACTCTTTTATGCCGAGCGCCTCGAGGGTAAGCTTTGTGGTGTCGGAAAGCTCTTCCTGACCTTCTACTACCTTGAGAATGCCCATTTCTGCATAATAGTCTTTAAGCGGTTCGGTTTCCTCGTGGTAAACCTTGAGTCTTGACTCTACTACCTCGGGAGCGTCGTCCTTACGGATACTGAGCTTTTCTCCGCAAACGTTGCATATGCCTTCTACCGCAGGCTTCTTATATTCCGTATGGTAAGAAGCACCGCAAGCAAGACACACACGTCTGCCGCCCATTCTGGTAACTATCTTTTCGTCCTCGACCTCAAGGTCAAGAACTACGTCAATATCTATGCCCATTTCAGACAGAGCCTTTGCCTGAGGAACCGTTCTCGGAAAGCCGTCAAGGATAAAGCCGCCACTGCAGTCGTCCTCGGCGAGTCTTTCCTTTATGATACCGATTACTACTTCATCGGGAACAAGTCCGCCGGCTTCAATCTGAGCCTTAGCTGCCTTTCCCATTTCGGTACCTTCTTTAATGGCGCTTCTGATTATAGCGCCGGTTGATATTGTAGGAATACCGAGCTTTTCGCTCACTATTTCCGCTTGGGTGCCTTTACCTGCACCCGGTGCGCCAAAAAATATTATTTTCATTAATTTTGTACCTTTCACGCACGCTGAAAGATTATCTTTCAGACTTAGTCAAGGAAGCCCTTGTAGTGACGCATCGAAAGCTTAGCTTCAATTTCACGCCACACCTCAAGAACAACACCAACAACGATAATAAGTGAAGAACCACCAAAAGTAAGTGCCGCAAAATCCTGGTTTATTGCAGCAAGGATAAAGGGAAGAACCGCTATAAGACCTACTGCAAATGCACCGATAAGGGTAATTCTGTTGAGGATTCTTGTAATATAATCTACTGTGGGTGCACCGGGACGGATACCCGGAATTGTTCCGCTGTTCTTCTTAAGGTTGTTAGCAATTTCTGTAGGATTGAAGGAAATTGCAACGTAGAAGTAAGCAAACATTATGATGAGAAGGAAGAAAATAATGATATAAATAGGTCCTCTTGATGAAAGCCAGTCAGTATAGAGCTTAGACTGAGCGAACTTCTGTGAGAACATTGCTATTGTTGCGGGAACAGAAACTATTGCGCTGGCAAAGATGATAGGCATAACGCCTGTCATATTGACCTTAAGCGGAAGGAATGAGTTCTGACCGCCGTACATCTTTCTTCCAACCTGACGCTTAGCATACTGAATCGGAATTCTGCGCTCTGCGTTGCTGATGTATACTACAAACCAGATGGTTGCAACAACGATTGCGAGAAGTGCGATCATGAATATAAGCTTTGTTGTTTTGCTCTGAAGTGCGAATGCGCTCATTACCTGAGCGGGGAGAGATGCAACGATGTTGGCAAAGAGTATCATGGAGATACCGTTTCCTATGCCGTGCTCGTTAATCTGTTCACCGAGCCACATAATGATGGATGCGCCTGCACAGTAGGATACGATAATTACGATTGCAGCAAAGACGCCTCTGTCAAAGAGGAAGCCTGTGTGCATAGCACCGTCTGCTGTTGCCCATACCTGATTTCTGAGGTACGTATAGTAACCGAAAGCGGTAAGGATAGCAAGAAATACTGTAGCAATTCTCGTAATCTGAGCTATTTTCTTTCTTCCCTCATCGCCCTGCTGTGAAAGTCTTTCAAGAGCAGGAATTGCGATGGTGAGAAGCTGCATAATAATTGATGCGTTAATATAGGGTGTAATTGAAAGTGCGAACAGGGTAGCTCTTGCAAAAGCATCACCTGAGAGCAAGTTGAAATACTGGAAAATCGACTGCTCGCCGCCTCCCATATGGAGGAAGTCGTAAAGTGCAGCGGAGTCAACGTAGGGAATCGGAATAGCCGCACCGATGCGGTACACAATCAGAATCATTATTGTGAAAAGAAAACCTTTTCTAAGCTCTTCTATCTTCCACGCATTTTTCAGTGTCTGCAGCACTTCAAATCACCTCAGCCTTTCCGCCGGCAGCCTCGATTTTCTCCTTTGCCGAAGCGGAGAAGACATTAGCCTGTACCGTGAGCTTCTTTGTGATGTCGCCATTACCGAGAACCTTAACGCCGTTCTTTGTATCCTTAATGATACCTTCTGCGATAAGTGTTTCTACGCTTACAACTGCGCCATCTTCAAATCTGTCAAGAGCTTCTACGTTGATTACAGCGTATTCCTTCTTGAACATATCGTTTGTAAAGCCTCTCTTGGGGAGTCTTCTGTACATCGGAATCTGACCGCCTTCAAATCCGGGGCGTACACCGCCGCCGCTTCTTGCGTTCTGACCCTTATGACCTCTGCCACCTGTCTTGCCGTTGCCGGAGCCGGGACCACGTCCCTTTCTCCATGCCTTCTGGGCAGAACCTGCAGCGGGTGTAAGTTCATGAAGCTTCATGTTAATTCAATCCTTTCTTCGAGCGAGTATCGCTCTTATTTTCAAACGAACCTTTGTCTTTCGACTCTTTTTCGTCTTACGCTTCCTCTGTTTCTACGAGGTAGCTAATGAGAGCGATTTTGCCTTCTGTAGCAGCATTCTTTGTCTGGATGCTTGTATCGCCAATCTTACGAAGTCCCATAGAATTCGCAGTTGCGATATGATTTGCCTTGCGGCCGATAAGACTCTTCTTGAGTGTTACCTTAATCTGTGCCATTTCTGCGTCCTCCTTTATTACTTCGTAAGGTCTTTCGCATTCTTGCCTCTGAGCTTTGCAACTTCTTCTGCTGTTCTGAGGCTTGCAAGTCCTGCGAATGTAGCCTTAACTACGTTTATCTTGTTGTTTGAGCGAAGTGACTTTGCACGAATGTCCTTAACACCTGCAAGGTCAAGTACTGCACGGCATGTGCCGCCTGCGATGATACCGGTACCTTCTGCAGCAGGCTTTATAAGCACTCTTGCTGCTCCGTATTCACCGATTACCTCGTGAGGAATTGATGTTCCCTTGAGGGATACTGTAATCATATTCTTCTTTGCGTCTTCGATCGCCTTTTTGATTGCTTCGGGTACTTCGGCTGATTTACCTGTACCGTAGCCGATGTGACCGTTTCTGTCACCTACAACGACAACCGCTGCAAAGCGCATTATACGTCCGCCCTTTACTGTCTTGGAAACTCGTCTTGTTACAACGACTGTTTCTTCAAGGTCGAGAGTAGATACGTCTATGTTCTTAGCCATTATTGGTAAACCTCCTTAGAATTTAAGTCCTGCGCTGCGTGCGCCTTCAGCAAGTGCTGCTACACGTCCGTGATAGAGATAGCCGCCTCTGTCGAAAACAACTTCTTCTATACCCTTTGCAAGAGCACGCTGTGCTGCGAGCTCTCCAACCTTCTTAGCATCTTCCTTGTTGCCGCCGTTCTTTCCGAACTCCTTTTCAACGCTGGAAGCTGTTACGAGTGTCTTGCCGCAGGTGTCATCAATAATCTGAACATAGATATTATTGAGTGAGCGGTATACGCAAAGACGGGGGCGAGCTGCTGTGCCGGAAATCTTAGCGCGCACTCTGATGTGTCTCTTTTTTCTCTGAGCGTTTGCATCTTTTCTTGATACCATTCTGCTTTACTCTCCTTCCCGTTATTTGCCGGCCTTACCGGATTTACGTCTGATATGCTCTGTTGCATACTTAACGCCCTTACCAAGGTAGGGTTCCGGAGGTCTCTTGCTTCTGATTTCTGCTGCAACCTGGCCAACCTTCTGCTTGTCAGCACCGGATACAGTGATCTTATTTTCCTGAACTTCGAACTTAATGCCCTCGGGCTGTTCCATTTCAACGGGGTGTGAGTAGCCGAGAGTCATTACGAGCTTTGTGCCCTGCATCTGTGCTCTGTAACCAACACCGTTGATTTCAAGTTCCTTTTTGTAACCTTCTGTTACGCCCTCTACCATGTTGGAGATAAGAGTACGTGTGAGGCCGTGAAGCGCTCTGTGGTTCTTATCCTCGGAGGGTCTTTCTACTGTTATCACACCTGCTTCAACCTTGATAATCATATCAGCGTTGAATGTCTGTGTGAGAGTGCCGTTCTTACCCTTAACGGTAAGTGTTGAGCCGTCGAGCTTTACGTCAACGCCTGCAGGCACTGTAATGGGCATTCTGCCTATTCTTGACATAATGTTTCTCCTTATCGATTTGTCGGAGCATTTCCGCAAGGAAATGTCTTAGCGAGCAAAATAAAGTTTATTTAAGAAATTTGCCTGTGCTCGCGTTTTCTCCTTATTGTAGTTTGAGATTTACGTCTGCGCCTTTTCTGTCTATTGCAACGCAAACGGGTGATTTTTCACCATTTTTTACTTTGGGAAGTTTTCGCCGAAAGGCGGAAACTTCAGTTGGTAAAAAAATCTCGAGATTTTTTTACCATATAAATGCAAGAACTTCGCCGCCTACGTGCTCACGTCTTGCCTTCTTATCTGTCATAATACCCTTGGATGTAGAGATGATAGCGGTACCGAGACCCTTCATAACTACGGGCATATCCTCGCAACCGGAATAAATTCTGAGACCGGGCTTGGAAACACGTCTGAGACCCTGGATTACAGGCTTCTTAGCGTTGTACTTGAGGGTAATTCTGATGATACCCTGCTTGCCGTCTTCGATTATCTGATAACCGTTTACATAGCCTTCTTCGCAAAGGATATCTGCGATAGCCTTCTTAACGCCGGATGCCGGAACGTCAACGGTTTCATGCTTTGCGGAGCTTGCGTTACGGATTCTTGTAAGCATATCCGCAATAACGTCTGTTATCTGCATTATAATGCCTCCTTAATGCTTTTTTGTTAAGCTGAAAAGTCAGCTTTCTTTTGGTATCCGACTTCGGATTACCAGCTTGCCTTTCTTACGCCGGGAATTTCACCCTTGTAAGCAAGCTCTCTGAAGCAGATACGGCAGATGCCGTATTTTCTCATATAAGCATGGGGGCGGCCGCAAATCTTACATCTGTTGTATTCGCGTGTAGAGAATTTCTGCGCCTTCTGCTGCTTTAAAATCATTGCTTTCTTTGCCATAATTCTTTCCTACCCCTCTATTACTTTGCAAACGGAGCGCCCATAAGTGCGAGAAGCTCTCTTGCGTGCTCGTCGTTTGTTGCTGTTGTTACGATTGCAATATCCATACCTCTGATTGCATCAATCTTATCATATTCGATTTCGGGGAATATGAGCTGTTCCTTAAGACCGAGAGAATAGTTTCCTCTGCCGTCGAAGGAGTTGGGATTGATACCCTTGAAGTCACGTACTCTCGGAAGTGCGAGATTAAAGAGTCTGTCGAGGAATTCGTACATTCTTTCGCCTCTGAGAGTTACCTTTGCGCCAAGCTTCATTCCCTGACGGATTTTGAAGTTAGCTACGGATTTCTTTGCAACAGTCGGAACTGCCTTCTGACCTGTGATGATTCCGAGGTCATTGATTATATTGTCGATTACCTTGGAGTTGTCCTTTGCTTCACCTGCGCCAACGTTGATTACAACCTTGTCGATTCTCGGTATCTGCATAGGGCTCTTGTATTCGAACTTCTTCATAAGGGCAGGTGCTGCTTCGTTCTTGTAAAGCTCTGTAAGTCTTGCCATTTCACATTACCTCCCTATTATTAAAGCTCAGCGCCGCATTTTGCACAAACGCGAACCTTGCTGCCGTCTTCGAGTATCTTATTTCTTACTCTTACGCCGTGGTTGCACTTTGAGCATACAACCATTGCCTTTGATGCGTAGAATGCGCCTTCAGCCTGAATTCTGCCGCCTTCTTCGCCTTCACGTCTGGGGCGTACGTGCTTTGTTATCATGTTTACGCCTTCAACGATGATTTTTCCCTCAGCGGGGGATACTTCAAGAACCTTACCGGTCTTGCCCTTGTCGTCGCCGGAGATGATTACTACGGTGTCGCCTGTGCGAACGCCAAGCTTCTTCTGATATTTTGTAAGCTGCTTTGCCATTTCTCTGCGACCTCCTTAAAGTACTTCGGGAGCGAGTGAAAGAATCTTAAGATAATCCTTTTCACGAAGCTCTCTTGCGATCGGCCCAAATATACGGGTTCCTCTCGGGTTCTTGTCTTCTTTTATAATTACAGCTGCGTTTTCATCAAATCTGATGTAGCTGCCATCTGCACGGCGAAGGGGCTGTTTTGTTCTTACGACTACTGCCTTTACTACGTCACCCTTTTTAACAACACCGCCGGGTGTTGCCTTCTTGACTGCAGCAACGACTACGTCGCCGATTCTTGCATATCTTCTGCCTGTTCCGCCGAGCACACGAATGCACATGATTTCTTTGGCGCCGGTGTTGTCGGCAACCTTCATCATAGACTGCTGTTGTAACATTTCTTGTGTCCTCCTGTATATCCGCACGTGTCTTTGCACGCACGGCCTTATTAATTCGGTTTAGCTATGAATTGTACTTATTTGGTAAGTGTGTGCGATGTTTGGGCTCTGCCCAAACCCGACATTTTCAAATCCATTAGATTTGAAAATCACTTTGCCTTTTCAATTATTCTGACAAGTCTCCAGTTCTTATCCTTGGAGAGAGGTCTTGTCTCCATAATTTCTACCTTGTCGCCGATATTGCAAACGTTTTCTTCATCGTGAGCCTTAAACTTTACGGTTCTCTTGATGACCTTTTTGTAAAGCGGGTGCTTAACGTTATCTTCGATGGCAACTACAATTGTCTTCTGCATCTTATTGCTTACAACACGTCCGACTCTGGTTTTTCTGAGATTTCTTTCCATCTTAATCTACTCCTTCCCGCTTACGCCTGCTTCTCTTTTTCTGTGATTACTGTAAGAATCTTGGCGATAGTCTTCTTTGTTTCAACAATCTTCATAGGATTGTCCAGCTGGTTTATAGCGTGCTGAAAACGGAGGTTGAACAGCTCTGCTTTCTGCTGTTTCAAAAGCTCCACAAGTTCAGCGGAAGTTTTTTCTCTAATTTCCGTTATTTTCATAAAGCCTTATGCCTCCTCTACTGTTTCTTCCTTCTTTACAAACTTACACTTTACAGGAAGCTTGTGAGAAGCAAGTCTCATAGCCTCACGAGCAACTTCTTCGGAAATGCCGTCCATTTCGAACATTACTCTGCCGGGCTTAACTACTGCTACCCAGTATTCAGGTGAACCCTTACCGGAACCCATTCGAGTTTCAGCGGGCTTTTCTGTTACGGGCTTATCGGGGAATATCTTAATCCATACCTGGCCGCCACGCTTGATGTATCTTGTCATAGCGATACGGGCAGCCTCTATCTGATTGCTTGTAATCCAGCCGGGTTCAGTTGCCTGAAGACCGAAGGTACCGTTGGTAACTGTGTTACCACGCATTGCCTTACCCTTCATTCTGCCTCTCTGAACTCTTCTGTATTTTACTCTCTTAGGCATTAACATTACTTAGCTCCCCCTTCCTTGCGTTCCGGGCGTCTGCCGTCTCTTCTGTCACGTCTCGGTCTGTCGTTTCTCTTTACTGTGGGGAGAACCTCGCCCTGGTAAATCCAAACCTTGATACCGATTTTACCGTAGGTAGTATCTGCTTCTGCAAAGCCGTAGTCAATGTCAGCTCTGATTGTCTGAAGCGGAATTGTACCTTCGTGGTAGTGCTCTGTTCTTGCAATTTCAGCACCGTTGAGTCTTCCGGAGCAAGCGATCTTGATACCTCTTGCGCCGAGCTTCATTGTTCTGCCGATTGCCTGCTTCATTGCACGTCTGAATGCGATTCTGTTTTCGAGCTGTGAAGCTACGTTCTCAGCTACGAGCTGTGCATCGAGGTCGATGAACTTTACTTCTTCAACCTTAATGGCAACGTGTGAACCTACAAACTTGTCAACCTCTTCGTTGAGCTTCTGAAGGTCTGCGCCGCCTTTGCCGATGATTGTGCCGGGCTTTGCGCAGTGGATTACCACCTTAACCTTGCCCTTGCCGTCTCTTTCGATTTCAATCTTCGGAACTCCGTTTTTCTTAAGCTTTTCCTTAAGCCATGTTCTGAGCTTGTAGTCAGCAACGAGTGTGTCGCCGAAAACTTCGTCCTTTACGAACCATCTGGAATTCCAATTCTTTATTACGCCCACACGAAGTCCGTGGGGATTAACCTTTTGTCCCATATTTCGTAATTAGCCTCCTTACTGAATTTTGCGCTTTTGCGCTTTGAGGTTCCCTCTGCTTTTATCTGCAGATACCGGAACTTATTCCTTTTCTGCTACTGCGAGGGTGATGTGTGAGCTTCTCTTGAGTATTCTGAAAGCTCTGCCCTGTGCACGGGGCATAATTCTCTTAGCTGTTCTGCCGGGTGTTACGAAGCACTGCGAGATGTAAAGCTTGGTTACATCCATGCTCTGATTGTTTTCGGCATTAGCTACGGCGGACTTAAGGAGCTTAAGTACAGGCTCGGAAGCCGCCTTTCTTGTATTCATAAGGATACCCATAGCTGTTGCTACGTCTTTTCCTCTGATTATATCAAGAACTACCTTAACTTTTCTGGGAGAAATTCTTATATCTTTTAAATAAGCCTTTGCTTCCATTTTGTTGTTTCCTCCTTTCGCAAACCTGTGCGCTACCGTCATTCGGTTGCGCCTTTTGCGTTCTATACTTGTTGGTAAATGGCTGAAGTTTTACTTGCAGAATATTTTCGTTCGTTCTGCTGTGCGTTTGTATCGTAAGGTTTAAAGTTGTTTAACTTTTCATCCCGTGTTACAAACAGCAAGTTCAAGAAGTTTTGCGAAGCAAACTTCAAAGTTATTTTTAAAATCCGACTTCAAAAGAAATTACTTTTACAGGGAAGTTTTCGCAAGGCGAAAACTTCAAAGTTATTTTTGAAGCCCGCTTCAAAAATTACTTCTTAGCCATTGTTAGATGTCTTTGTACCAGCGTGTCCCTTGTAAGTTCTTGTGGGAGCAAATTCGCCGAGCTTATGTCCTACCATATCTTCGGTAACATAAACCGGAACGTGCTTTCTGCCGTCATGAACTGCAATTGTGTGTCCTACGAACTGAGGGAATATTGTGGAAGATCTGGACCATGTCTTGAGAACTCTCTTCTCGCCCTTATTGTTCATATCTTCAATTCTTGCGAAAAGCTTTGCTTCAACGAAGGGTCCCTTCTTAACGCTTCTGCTCATTAATTGTTGCCTCCTTCCAAAATTCTTTGGAGTTATGCGCACTGCGCTTTATTACTTGTCGTTACGTCTCTTAACAATGAACTTGTCGGTTCTTGCCTTCTTGTTACGTGTCTTGTAACCGAGAGTAGGCTTGCCCCAAGGTGTAACAGGAGTAGGTCTACCGATAGGTGCACGACCTTCACCACCACCGTGCGGGTGATCGCAGGGGTTCATTACGGAACCACGTACTGTCGGGCGGATACCCATATGACGCTTCTTACCTGCTTTACCGATCTTGATGTTTTCGTGTTCGATGTTGCCAACCTGACCGATTGTTGCCTTGCAGTCAAGTCTTACAATTCTAACTTCACCTGAAGGAAGTCTAACCTGTGCAACGCCGTTTTCCTTAGCCATAAGCTGTGCTGTTGTACCTGCACTACGAACAAGCTGTCCGCCCTTACCGGGGTAAAGCTCGATGTTGTGGATAAATGTACCTACAGGAATGTTTGCTATAGGAAGTACGTTACCAACCTTAATGTCTGCGCTTGCACTGTTGATTACAGTGTCGCCTGCTGTAAGTCCGAGCGGTGCGATGCTGTATGTCTTTTCGCCTGTTTCGTACTGAAGAAGAGCGATGTAGGCTGATCTGTTAGGGTCGTACTCGATACCGAGGACCTTTGCGGGAACGTCCTGAATGTTCTTCTTGAAGTCGATTATTCTGTATTTGATTCTGTTGCCACCGCCCTGATGACGAACGGTGATTCTACCAGTGTTATTACGTCCGGCATGCTTCTTTAATACTGTTATAAGGCTTTTTTCGGGAGTCTTTTTTGTAATTTCCTCAAAGCCGGGAACAGTCATATTTCTTCTTGCCGGAGTAGTAGGTTTAAATGTCTTGTTAGCCATGATTACTCCATTTCTCGGCAGCTTTCATAGGAGCATCGGTATGTTTTTGCCCGCTTTGCCCTGCCGCTGCAAAGCACCGATGCACTTTCCGTCTTATTTTGTAAATTACATCATTTCGTCGAAGAACTCGATTGTCTTGGAATCAGCTGTAAGCTTTACGATTGCTTTCTTCCATTCAGAGGTTTCACCGAAGTGATAGCCTACTCTCTTGTTCTTGGACTTCATATTGATAACTGTTACCTTTTCAACCTTTACGCCGAAAAGCTCTTCGCAAGCCTTCTTTATTTCAACCTTATTGCTGTTCTTTGCAACCTTGAAGGTGTACTTCTTCTCAGCAACTCTGTCCATACTAGCTTCGGTGATAACCGGGCTGATGATTACGTCGTGCATCGTTTTCATTATGCGTATACCTCCTCAATCTTAGCAACAGCGTCCTTTGCTACGATGAACTTGTCGTATTTAAGGATGTCGTATGCGTTAAGTGTTCCGGGAATAGCTGTCTTTACGCCGGGAATGTTAGATGCGGAAGCAACTACCATCTTGTCTACCTCGGGAAGAACGATAAGAGCCTTCTTTGCGCCGAGAGCCTTGAGCATTGCAGCTATTGTCTTTGTCTTGTACTCTGTCATAGCGAGAGTGTCGATAACTACGAGGTCACCGCTTTCAACCTTAGAAGAAAGAGCTGACTGCATAGCGAGCTTCTTAACCTTCTTGTTGATGGATACTCTCCATTCACGGGGCTTAGGTCCGAATGCGATACCGCCGTGTGTCCACTGAGGTGAACGTGTAGAGCCCTGTCTTGCTCTACCTGTGCCTTTCTGCTTCCAGGGCTTTATGCCACCGCCGGAAACTTCCGCACGTGTCTTGGTACTCTGTGTACCCTGTCTCTGATTTAAAAGATAAGCACGGATAACCGAATGAAGAACGGGAACGTTTACTTCTACGCCGAATACGCCTTCAGCAAGAGTAATCTCGCCCTTTTCGTTACCTGCCATATCATACATCTTTACGTTTGGCATTTATTCTTCCTCCTTCGATTACTTCACTGACGAACGGATGAATACGATACCGCCACGCTTGCCGGGAACTGCGCCCTTGATAGCGATAAGATTCTTTTCCGCATCGATTTTAACTACGTCAAGGTTGAGTGTTGTTACCTTTTCGTGACCGTACTGACCGGGCATATGCTTGTTCTTGAAAATTCTGGAAGGAGTAGAGTTCATACCCACAGAACCGATGTGTCTGTGAACAGGGCCTACACCGTGAGTCTTTTCCTGGGTGCTTGCGTTCCAACGAACTGTTACACCGCTGAAGCCGTGACCCTTTGTAATGCCGGTTACGTCAACCTTTTCGCCTGCCTGGAATACGTCAGCCTTGATTTCCTGACCTACTTCCATTGAAGCTGCATCGTCAAGTCTGAATTCCTTGAGGTGCTTCTTGAGAGAAATGTTTGCCTTTGCAAAGTGACCCTTCATAGGCTTTGTCACTTTTCTTTCGGCGATGTCCATAAATCCGAGCTGAACTGCATCGTAGCCGTCGTTTTCTACTGTCTTCTTCTGAACAACAGTACAGGGACCTGCTTCAATTACAGTTACCGGAATTACGTTTCCGACTTCGTCGAAAATCTGAGTCATACCGAGTTTTTTGCCGATAATTGCCTTTTTCATTTTGTTTTTCCTCCTTAGGTTATTGGTTAACAGACCTTAAATTATCCATTGAGGAGCTCATACATTATAAATTTATATGAAGCTTTTTCCTCCGGACAGTCCGCCAACGTGACCCTTGATAAATCAGGGGCGAATCCAACGTGCGTCGGTAAATCACACGAGGGATATATTAACTGCCTTATATATAATAAGGAAATTAAAGCTTAATTTCAATCTCTACGCCAGCGGGAAGCTCGAGACTCATGAGAGCGTCTACGGTCTTCTGTGTGGGCTTGAGAATGTCAATAAGTCTCTTGTGAGTACGGAACTCAAACTGTTCTCTTGCGTCCTTATACTTGTGAACAGCACGGAGAATTGTTACGATTTCCTTCTCTGTAGGGAGCGGAATAGGACCGGATACCTTAGCGTCGTTTCTCTTAGCTGTTTCTACTATCTTTTCTGCAGCCTGGTCGATAAGGGTGTGGTCATACGCCTTGAGTCTGATTCTGATTTTCTCGTTTGCCATTTTCTGTTTGCCTCCTTTAAAATTTTTGCGCCGTTTTTCTTTTGTCTACGGCTTTGAAAGATTAAATGTGACACAGAAATTTCTGAACACTTATCCGGGCGTTTCATAAACTTCCCAGATAAAAACCGAATTTTTCCACACATAACAGGAAAAATCCGGGTAGCTTAGATTTCTTTACTTTTTAACTCATTTTCACGGCATAACGCAAGTATCCCCTGAATGTGAGCACAATCTCACGGCGTACACGACCTGTCGTGCCGTTCCGTGCTCGAATGTTAAGAAAGAACCAAAAGCCGTGCAAAGCTCTGCTGCCAAAGACACTTCCCTGCTTGAAAGGATTGTTTAATTGGCGCTCACCTTGCTTGTGGCTCAGTATTTGCTGTCGCCCGGTTGTCGGACATACTCCACGGAAATTCCCAAACGCCGAAGCACCTTGCACTCTTTCGGTACGCAGTTTTTCGGGTTGCAACCTCCCGCTTCATCGCACATCAAGCTCGACCATTATACTATATACCGACATTTTTTACAATAAACATTTTCCGTATATTTTGTAACCTATTTGTAAATTCCACACAAAGTGTGTACTTCGACAATTATTTACCAACTGCTTGTATTAAAATGCAATAGCTACATACAAGAAAAGGATTTTTAAAACATCAGAAGGGAAGTTTCAAGATGAACAAAACCGAAAACAAAGGCAGTGGACGCAGAGTGCCGGATTCCATATCTGAATTTTTTGCGCATATCAGAAAAAAGATACGTTCCTCTGTAAAGAGAGGTCTATTGGCACTAAAAAATTCAAGGCTGCTTCGTAAAATACTCGAGCCTGAATCCATAGAGGCAATAACAAAGGCTGCGAAATGCTCAGGGCTTTGCGCCATTTCCTTTTTATTCGGTAGGTGCAATTTCGGTTTTGGTGTATATCCCCTTGGACTTTCTATGCTTATCTGTTCGGGAAAGCTGACTTTTTTTTCATATATGGGAAGTGCCATTGCGGCGCTTACATACTCTGAAAACGGCTTCGCTTTTTTTGGCGTGAACACCCTTGTATATATAATCAGAAAGCTTCTTTTGTCCGACGGCTTTTCGGAAAGCCGAAGATTGCGCACCTTTCTTGCGCTTGGTACCGGTGTTTTTATCTCGGCGGCTCTTTTTGTAACCGGAGCTTCAGGCGGGAATGTGGGGACAGACTCCAATCTGATTTTTTCCGCTCTTACTTATACTGTAACTCTGCCCCTCTCTGTATATCTGCTATATCCTGTAGTTGCCTCTGAAAGCTTCGGTGTCTCGGCGGTACACAGTGCTCTTACAGTTTTCTGTATGTTTACGGTAATGTCGGCAAATTTCACGCTTCCCATAGGTTCCCATATTGCAATTTTCCTTGCCTGTGCTCTTACGCTTTTTTTCTGCGCTAAATTTGAACAGGGATTTGCTCTCTGCTCCTCGGCACTGCTTGGCTTTTCAACGCTGAACTTTTCCTTTGCCGCACCCTTGTGCATTTCCGCCTTTGTTTTTACTCGGCTTTATTCAAAAAAGCCGTACCTTGCCTATCCCGCCTTTGCGTCGGTCTGCTCACTATTATGCCTTATAGTATTTGATTTTTCTGCGATTTCTGCCTATATTTTCCTTGATATTTTGCTCGGAACTATGTTTTTTATTCCGGCGGGGATTATTCTTTCATCAAAGTATGAAAAGTGCACGGATACCTCCGCCCCCGCAAGAGAGGCAGTGGGTGAAGCATACAACCGCAGAATGACATCTCTGTCAGGAGCTTTTAATTCAGTTTCAAAGCTTTGCTTCGGTTTTTCCAACAGACTTAAATTCCCAAGCCCCGACGAAGCAGCAGTTCTTATCACGATTGCATCGGCAAAGATATGCGGTAGCTGTAATCTTTCTGCGACCTGCAAGTACAAGCGTCTTTACGGCTCACCGGAGCTTTCCACAAATCTTGTCAGTGGAAAGCTTACCGTAGGAAAGCTACCGGAAAAGCTAAAGCACGTATGCCCCAATGCCGGAAGAATTGTTGAAGAAATAAACGACGAATACCGTCGTGTTTTAACCGACCGCTTCAACAATAACAAAACAGAAATTCTCGCCTACGAATACAGCACTCTTGCCCGTATTCTCAAATACACCTCACGGCTTTCCTCTGAAGACGTCTACTACGACGCACCTCTCACACGAACTGCCATTGCCGCAACAAAAAAGCTTGGGCTTCCAAACACAGGCGTAACAGTTTACGGAAGCAGAAAAAAGGTGCTTGACGTAAATGGCGTTCCGGTATCGGCGGTGAGCACACCGTCGGAAAATATGGCAAAATTCTACAGTGCGGAGTGTGGCGTTCTGTTTGATATTCCGGAATTTATTCTCGACGAAAACAGCACCTTTACAATGCGCTTCAAGTCCAAGGAAATGATAGCGGTTGAATACGTCAAGGTTTCCCACACCAAAAGCGGTGAGGTAGTCAGTGGCGACACTGTATCATTTTTCAGAAGTGACGACAGCTTTTTCTACGCTCTTATAGCTGACGGTATGGGAAGCGGCAGGGATGCGGCAATGACCTCACGTATCACTTCGGTGTTCGTGGAAAAGCTTCTTTCCGGCGGCGCAGGCAAGGGCGTAACTATGGAGCTTCTCAACAGTATGCTTATGTCAAAAAGCAAGGAATGTTTTTCCACCGTTGACCTTTTGGAGCTTGACCTTATAAAGAGGCGAGCGTCCTTTGTAAAAGCCGGTGCGGCACCCGCCTATCTTCTTCGCAGCGCAAAGCTTTTTAAGGTTTCCTCCGACACGCCGCCCTGCGGTATAGTTGAGGGCTTTTCTGCGGAAAACACTTCCTTTGAGGTATTCTCCGGTGACGTTATAATTATGCTATCCGACGGAATTACTTCATCAATTGACTGCGGAAATGCGCTGTGTGATATAATGAACGAGCACAAAAGCTCGCCAGCCGAGGTGATCGCCAACAAAATTCTTGATACCGCCGTTTCGCTTTCCGTCCACGACGACGATATGTCCTGCGTGCTTGTGAGGATAAAATAGCTTTAACAAGCAAAAATCACCTGTGGAATCTTTTTTCCACAAGTGATTTTTATTTTTATTCATTTTCAAGATAATACTTTATCTGGTCTCCAATCCAGTAGGTAAAACGGGTGCCGGGAAGCCTTTTCTCGTGCTTTTTTATTGCTTCGTACAGCGGTGCGCCGTCAACTATTCCCTCCCAGATGTCCGCAAAAACAAAATCGTATTCACCGACGTTTACGCTTTCCATAAACTTTACGGCATCGGCGTTTATGATTTTTATTTTCTCCCGATTTTCAAAGCAGGGAAGAAGATTATTTTCAAAAATTTCTATAATTTCCGGGGAAATTTCTACTACTGTAACAGACTCAACATCAGCCTTGCCGCTTACAACATACTGATAATAGCCAAGTCCCATTCCAAGAACAAGCACCTTGCCGTGCGCCGCCGCCATTTGCTCTCTCATAGAGTTTATCTCTGACGGGCAAACGCTCATCCACGGAACTACGCCCTCGTAAAAGGTGGGAAAGCTGACCTTGCCCGTAAAAAATGCTATTCTGGGCACGACTTTCTCGGCATAGAGGTCGGGGGCATCGTATAGAAACAGCTCGCCTCTTGCGTACTCAGCTGTTGTAAGAAAAAATTTGCCTTTTTGAACGTCGTCGAATTTTATATTCTTAATATAGGGGTCATTGTAAAATTCATTTACACCAAGCTTTTTGGCGCTCTTGAAAATTTCCGTGATATATTCGTCGTCGGCTTTTTCAAAAATGCCCCGGCTTTTAAGAAAATTATATATTACTACAAAAAGCTCAAAATCCTCGCCGAGCCAGCCCTTTTGTGTAAAGCTCCGCATTTCTTCTGCGGAAAACTCTTTTTTAAGCCTCTTTACTTCTTTTGCTGAGTAGTCGTATACGGGATTTTCCGAGGAAATAAAGCCTGTTATCTCAGCGCACATGGAAAAAGTCTCATTTTTCGTCATTTTCAGTACAGCCTTTTCTGAATTTTAGGGTAAACGAGAACGTAAATAATATAGAAAACTATGCAGACAAGCAGGTCTTTTATAAGGTTAAAGGGAATAACACCGCCGATTATGTACTGTCTTGCGCCTGCTTCTATACCGTAAAGGGGTATCATAAGGTAGAGATTTCCGAAAATTGCGGCGATTAGCTGCGCAGCACTTGCAATAAGCAGAGTGAGTGGGAGCTTTTTTTTGTTTACTACCTTTTTCAGCATATATTTGGTAGTAATACCGCAGGTAAGAACAAGCGCAGTACCGCAGATAAAGTTTGAAAGCTCGCCGACACCGCCGGTGCTTGTCATAGTGAGGTGAATAAGGTTTTTAATAAGCACAACCAGCACGCCCACTGCCGGAGATATTCCAACGGAAGCAAGAAGTGCGGGAACGTCAGAAAAGTCAACGTCAAGCCAGGGGAATGCGGGAAGTATGGGAAACTTGGGGAAAATCATAAGTACTGCTGCAAGGGCAGACAGAACACCGGTAAGTACGATGGTTTTTGTGTTTGGTTTCATCATAGAGGTAAGCTCACTTTCATTTTGAATTTTTCGGGGTTTCAAAAATGTAAAGTAAAAAGCCCGAAGAAAATCTTCGGGCATCTCAAACCGCAAAATTCGTGTTCAAAGTTTTTCAAGCACAAATTTTACGGTATCTTTTACTTTATCCGGACTATACCGTCGGTTGCGGAATCACACCGCATCAAAGCCTTTCTATGTCTTGGGGACTACTCGTCCCCAAACCCCATCGCCCTCTTATGAAATAGGCTTCGCCAATTTTAAAAAAGAGGGGCAAAAAACTTAAATATACAAACCTATTACATAGGTTTGTAGGAAAAAATAAATAATTATCAATTCCCTGCAAAGCTGCGTAGCAGTTTTGCTATTTAAAGTTTTTGATCGAGCTTTTTTCAAAAAGCTCGGCAGGTGTGGGCGGCAGCCCACGAAAAACTGCTTTCTCGGACTTGTCGGTCAAAGCCGCATTACCGCCGGTGGGGAATCAGAAATAGTGAATAGTGAATAGTGAAGAGTGAAAAGTGAAGAATTTTAGGTCAAAAGCTTCGCTTTTGCTCGAACTATTCAGTCCATTCGGGACTTTTTCCTAACCCCGCCCTAAAAGATAAATATTAAATAAAAAGCAGGAGACGGAGGATTCCGCCTCCTGCAATTAAGAGACAATTTAAAATTCTATATCAGAATTTCAAGCTGTGGGAAGTTTTGCTCTGCAAAACTTCAAAGTTATTTTTGAAGCTACGCTTCAAAAATTACTTCTTAGCCAATAATGTCAGCAACAACGCCTGAACCAACAGTTCTGCCGCCTTCACGAATAGCGAGACGAAGTCCCTTTTCGATAGCGATAGGAGTGATGAGTTCAACAGTCATATCAACGTGGTCACCGGGGTTGCACATTTCTGTGCCTTCGGGAAGAGTGATAACGCCTGTAACGTCAGTTGTTCTGAAGTAGAACTGAGGTCTGTAGTTGGAGAAGAAGGGCTTATGACGTCCGCCTTCCTTTTCTGTAAGAACGTAAACCTGAGCTACGAACTTTGTGTAGGGCTTGATGGAGCCGGGCTTAGCAAGAACCTGGCCTCTTTCGATACCCTTCTTGTCAATACCTCTGAGGAGACAACCAACGTTGTCACCAGCTTCAGCGCTGTCCATGAGCTTGTGGAACATTTCGATACCTGTGATAACGGTCTGCTTGCTTTCATCGTTAAGACCAACGATTTCAACAACGTCGTTCATCTTGAGAGTACCTCTCTCAACTCTACCTGTAGCAACAGTACCACGGCCGGAGATGGAGAATACGTCTTCGACAGGCATAAGGAAGGGCTGGTCAGCAGCTCTGTCAGGAGTAGGAATGTATTCGTCAACTGCCTTCATGAGCTCGAGGATGCAAGCGTATTCAGGAGCGCTTGTATCTGTGTTTTCAGAAAGGAGAGCTTCTCTTGCAGATCCTCTGATGATCGGGAGATCGTCGCCGGGGAAGTCGTAAGAAGAGAGAAGGTCTCTTGTTTCCATTTCAACGAGGTCGAGGAGTTCGTCGTCGTCAACCATGTCGCACTTGTTCATAAATACAACGATTGCGGGAACGCCAACCTGACGAGCGAGAAGGATGTGTTCACGAGTCTGCTGGAGAGGACCGTCTGTACCTGCAACAACGAGGATAGCGCCGTCCATCTGAGCAGCACCTGTGATCATGTTCTTAACGTAGTCAGCGTGGCCGGGGCAGTCAACGTGAGCGTAGTGTCTGTTTTCTGTCTCGTATTCAACGTGTCTTGTGTTGATTGTGATACCTCTTGCTCTTTCTTCGGGAGCGTTGTCGATCTGGTCGTATGCGAGAGATTCAACGTTACCGTTACCGAGGGAGAGTGTCTTTGTGATAGCTGCTGTAAGAGTTGTCTTACCGTGGTCAACGTGACCGATTGTACCAATATTAACGTGGGGTTTTGTTCTTTCAAACTTAGCCTTTGCCATTTTGAATTTCCTCCTTAAATAAATTATTTTTTAATTATTTTTTCGGTCCGGCAAGGCGTTTAGCCTTACCGACACCTAATTAAATCCACATGGATTAGTTGTTTTTGCCTCTCTTGGCAATGATTTCGTCCTGAATGGACTTGGGTGCTTCTGAGTAGTGGCTGGGTTCCATTACGTACTGACCTCTACCCTGTGTCTTGGAACGAAGGTCTGTTGCATAACCGAACATGTTAGCAAGCGGAACAAAAGAACGAATCTGCTGTGCGCCTGAAACGGGGTCCATACCTTCAATCTGTCCACGGCGGGAGTTAAGGTCGCCGATCACGTCGCCCATGTAGTCATCCGGAACTACAACTACTACCTTCATCATCGGCTCTGTAAGAACGGGGTCTGCCTTTCTGAGAGCTGCCTTGATAGCCATTGAACCGGCTATCTTGAACGCCATTTCAGAGGAGTCGACTTCGTGGTAAGAACCGTCGTAAAGTGTAACCTTGATATCAACTACGGGGTAGCCTGCAAGAACACCGCTTGTGAGTGCTGACTGGATACCTGCATCAACTGCGGGAATGTATTCCTTCGGAATAGCACCACCAACAACCTTGTTGATAAATTCGTAGCCCTTGCCGGGTTCGTTGGGTTCAACGATAATCTTAACGTGACCGTACTGACCCTTACCACCGGACTGACGAGCATACTTCATATCGGAAGCGCAAGCAGACTTGATGGTCTCCTTATAAGCAACCTGAGGTGCACCGATATTAGCCTCAACCTTGAACTCACGGAGCAGGCGGTCTACGATGATCTCCAGATGGAGC
>JAZOCR010000138.1:0-8327 GCA_045596605.1 Eubacteriales bacterium
CCGTGATCTCGTTATGCCTTATCAGGATAGTCTTGTCAGCCTTATGAATGACGAGAAATTCCGTGATATTATAGGTGATGATATTTGGAAACGTATGGAGTTTATTCGTAAGCTTGGCAACAACGCAGCCCACGGAGGCAAGAAGATAACAATAGATCAGGCAGAACTCTGTCTTGAGAATCTGTTTGTATTTCTTGATTGCGTGGCGTATTTTTATGCTAAAGAATATACGGAGCAGAAGTTCGATAAAACTCTTCTTGAACTTACTCCTCAAGAAGCACTCGAATTTGTTCCGGAAAATGATATTGATATTACAAAGCTGATAGAAGAAAACAAAGCTCTGAAGGACGAGCTCACAGCACGCCGTGCGGAGCAGCAGCAGACATACGTTCCAAAGCCCCTTGACCTTTCTGAATATAAGACGCGAAAGATATACATAGATACTATGCTTCAGGAGGCAGGCTGGATTAAAGACAAAAACTGGAAAAAGGAAGTCGAACTCCCGGGAATGCCTAACAAATCTGAAGTTGGATTTGCGGACTATGTTTTATATGACGATACTTTAAAGCCTTTGGCAGTCGTTGAAGCAAAGCGCACTTGCAAGGATGTGGCTGTGGGCAGACAACAGGCAAAGCTTTATGCCGATATTCTTGAAAAGCAATACGGCAGACGACCTGTCATATTCTTAACCAACGGCTTTGAAACGCGAATCGACGACGGTCAGTATCCCGAAAGAAAGGTTGCTACCATTTATTCAAAGCGCGATTTGGAAAAGATGTTCAATCTTCGCCGAATGAGAACGAGTCTTAAGAACGTAATGGTTGATAAGAATATCGCCGGAAGATACTATCAGGAAGGTGCCATTAAGGCAACTTGTGATGCGTTTGATAACAAAAATCGCAGAAAAGCGCTTCTTGTTATGGCAACGGGATCGGGGAAAACAAGAACAGTTATTGCACTCTGTAAAGTTTTACTTGAACACGGATGGGTAAAGAATATTCTTTTTCTTGCCGACAGAACTTCCCTTGTAACTCAGGCAAAGCGTTCTTTTGTTAACTTATTACCTGATTTGTCGGTAACTAACCTGTGCGAAGAAAAGGATAACTTTACTGCTCATTGCGTTTTCTCTACTTATCAGACTATGTATAACTGCATAGATGAGGTTAAAGACGACGAAGGAAAGCTTTTCACAAGTGGTCATTTTGATCTTCTTATTTGTGATGAGGCTCACCGCTCTATTTACAATAAATACAGAGATATTTTTAATTATTTTGATGCGCCTCTCGTTGGTCTTACAGCTACGCCTAAAGATGAAATCGACAAGAATACATACGAAATTTTTGAACTCGAAAGCGGTGTTCCCACATACGGCTACGAGCTTGCGCAGGCAGTTAAGGACGGTTATCTTGTTGACTATATGTCAGTAGAAACAAAACTGAAATTTATAGAACAGGGTATTACATACGAAGATTTAACACAAGAAGAAAAGGAAGAATATGAAAATCTTTTCGAAGACGAAAACGGAGAAATACCTGAGAGAATCAGTTCTTCTGCGCTAAATGAATGGATTTTCAATCGTGATACAATCAGACAGGTTCTGAATACGTTGATGTCCGACGGAATTAAGATTGAATACGGTGAAAAACTCGGCAAAACAATTATATTTGCGAAAAACCATCATCACGCAGAAAAAATACTTGAGGTATTCAATTCTGAATATCCGCATCTTAACGGATTCGCAAAAGTAATTGACAACAAAATCAATTATGCACAGAGCCTGATTGATGAATTCTCTGACCCGAAGAAATTACCGCAGGTTGCAATTTCCGTTGATATGCTCGATACGGGTATTGACGTACCGGAGGTTCTTAACCTCGTTTTCTTCAAAAAGGTTATGAGTAAGGCGAAGTTCTGGCAGATGATAGGTCGTGGTACCCGTCTTTGCCCAGGACTTATAAACGGAGAAGATAAAAATAAATTTTATATCTTTGATTTTTGCGGAAACTTTGAGTTCTTCAGGATGAATTCAGGCAAACCTACGGCAAATCAGATGGCACTTCAGGGTGCAATATTTAATCTTAAAGCACAGATTGTTTATAAGCTTCAGGATATTGCTTACCAGACGGATGATTTGATTGCTTTCCGTAAGAGTTTGGTTTCTGAAATGGTAACAAAGGTTCGTGAGCTTAATAAAGAAAACTTCGCAGTAAAACAACATCTTAAATATGTTGAATTATATGCAAATGAAGAAAATTACATTTCGCTTACATATGAGGACACACTCAATATTCGTGAAGAGCTTGCACCTCTCATTATTCCTGACGAAGATGAATCAAGCGCTGTCAGATTTGATGCGCTTATGTATGGGATTGAACTTGCTTACCTTGCCGGCAAAGGATACGGCAGACACAGAAGTGATTTGTTTAAAAAGGTTAAGGGTATTGCGAGTGTTGCAAACATTCCTGAAATTACTGCAAAGTCTGAACTAATCAATAAAATTCTGCACACAGATTATCTTGATGATTGCGGCATTAACGAATTCGAGCATATCCGTGAGTCTCTTCGTAATTTAATGAAGTATATTCCGCATAATGTTTCAAGGTATGACACCAATTTCGAGGATAATATTCTTTCAACAGAATGGAAGGAATCTGAACTTGAAAATGATGACCTTAAAAATTACAAGGCAAAGGCAGAGTTTTATGTAAGACAGCATCAGGATAACAATGCAATCGCAAAGCTTAAAAGTAATGTTCCCTTAACTAAAGAGGATGTTGCTGAGCTTGAGAAGATTTTGTGGAGTGAGGTTGGAAGCAAAGAGGAGTATGCCGCTGAATACGGAGAAAAGCCTCTGGGTGAATTTGTGCGTGAAATTGTAGGCCTTGATATGAATGCAGCGAAGGAGGCTTTTTCAGAATTTCTCGTGGATACAAATCTTGATGCAAGGCAGATATACTTTGTGAATCAGATTGTAGAATATATTATTCACAACGGTATAATGAAGGACCTTTCTGTGTTGCAGGAAGCACCATTCACGGACAAGGGAAGTATTGTTGAAATATTTACCGACCTTTCTGTGTGGGCGGGCATTAGAAGTGTTATTGAACGTATTAATCTGAACGCTGCGGCGTAAATGAACGCAAAAAGGACTATGCAATTACAAACGCATAGTCCTAAACTTTTATTACATTAAATATTTTTATTTTTAAATTCTTTTTATTACCACTTTCAACGTTCAGCTTCAACTTCAATGTTCAATTTCATCGTCAACATCCAACTTCTTTATCATAGACGAAGGCACTTTCGAAAACAAAATCTGTTTCAAGTACAACTACAGTTTCACTTATCGCAGTCTGTTTCAAGGTTTCACTTTCAAAGCCAAACTCGTCTTCATTGTCAATATCAAGAAGGCGATTGCGTGCGCAGTGGCGTGGGCGAGTGGGGGAGTTTTGAAATTTTTTTAGTGAATGCAATATCGCACACTTTTTATAAATACTTTCTTTCATAATACAGTTACCCTGAGAAATGGAAAACAAATTTTAAAGAAAGTAGGATTTAAAAACTATGGCTAATTATTGCAGAAGTATTTTATCGTCCCTGTGGAGCAGCAAGAGCTTCAGAAAAATGAATCACAAGGAAAAAGTTTTTTATTTTCTTTTGCATACAGGAGAAATATCTTCCGATACATCGGTCTTTCCTTGTATGCTTGAGGACTGTGCTCTGTATTGTAGTGTACAGGTTGAAGAAGCTGAAAAAATGATGAAAAAGTTTGAAAAGCTTGGGCTTGTTTATTATGATTACGATGCAGAAGAAATTTGTGTGCTTGACTATTTTGTGATGCATAGTCCCGCCGGCGGAATCACATATGAGATGTACCGCAAAGATATATCAAAAATAACTTCCGACAAGGTGCTTGATGTACTTGTGGAAAACTCGAAGAAGTATGATATTAGCCTTCCGTTTTTTGCAGCACTTCAAGATTTTAGGCCTTTGATTAAGGAAGATGATTTTGATATAAAAAGCAGCAATAAAACTATTGACGAAATACGTTCTGCGGCAAAAAGAGGAAGAACAAAGACTGCCCTCAAACAAGACGATTATTCTGAGGATGGCTCTTTAGATGATTTGCCGTTTTGATAAAAAATTCAAACTCCACCAAATCGGTGGAGTTTTGTGCTTTTATTAAAAAGTGTTTAAAATCAAAATTACCTCATTCGAATTTCTATCACAATAATAGTAGAACACAATGATTGGAGAAATCACACTGTGGACGAGTGTGAAGTATGAAATGAAATAGAGATTCATACTGTAATGTCCCGAGGTCCCATTCCCTCGTTTCTCCTATGTAGCCGTGTCATTCCTCCTAAGTGGCACGGCTGTATTTCTAAAAATGGCATTTATAAGCATAATCGGATTCGACGGTTATACATCTGTTTTCGTTAGAAAATGGACGTATAAACGGCGATATAACAAAAAAGAAAGGAGTTTAATAAAAAAGGAGAAGAGAAAATGGCAATATAATCAACCATAAGATTTAAAAAAGTGGGTATGTTTAACTTTAACTTTTATTAAACTGTGGGGGGAATAAATATGAGCAGAGAAAATAAAAAATCACTTGTGTTACAAGTTCAGGAAACACTACAGGAAAAGTTGAAAATAGGACATAAGAAACATTTGGATAAAAAACAAGGCACATCAACTAATTACATATATAGTTGGGGCACATATCACGCCTATATGCAGCAGTGTTGTGATTTTGTTGGTTGGTGTAAGTCTGCGCCAATACGCAAGGAATTGGACAGAAAACCAAGAACCCTGGAAGAGTGCAGGTTGTATGTTAGTGATTACATAGATAGTAGTATCAAAAGGGACTTATCACCTTATACTATCAAACTCAGAGTTGCGGCGCTTGCGAAATTGTACGGATGTAAAGCTGAAGATTTTGGAATCTCCACACCTGCGAGAGAAAGAAGAAATATATTCAGGTCTCGTAATGTGGCAACAAGAGATAAACATTTCAGCACAAAGAAAAATGCGGATTTAATTACATTTTGTAAATGTACAGGCCTCAGGCGAGCAGAGCTTCAGCAGATACTTGGAACAGATTTGGTGTATAAAGACGGTAAACCGTTTCTAAACGTAACCAGGGGAACCAAGGGCGGTCGACCAAGGGTATCACCAATTATGGGTAGCGACGAAGAAATTGTGAAAGTTATCGATATGCTAAAAAATGCAGGCAAAAACAAGATATTTCCTAAAGTACCTACACACGCAGATATTCATTCATACAGGGCTGAATATGCTACTCGTGTTTATAACGCACATAAACGCCCTGTAAACGAGTTTAAAAACGAAAGACTCATAGTATACAATAATCGCATCACGGACGTCTATGAGGCTCCAGAACGCTTTCCGGACCACGTGAGGTACGCACACTTATATGACGGCACAAAGACAGATAAACACACCGGTAAACCAAAAATGCTTCCGGGTTACCGAGATGTTTCAAGTGTGTTTTGCTGCAGACGAGATAGAGCAGGAGAAATATATGATCGAAGGGCATTGTTTGAAGCATCAAAAGCATTGGGACATAATAGAGAAAGTGTGGTTGCCCAGCATTATCTCAGGTGAAATTAGTTTACAAAAGTAAAAACGGTGAGAGTTAAATTTCTCACCGTTTTTCGCTTCAATTTTTAAGGTAATAAAAGCAATTTTTGAAAAAGAAGCCATTGTTATTCTCAGCAATCATCTTTCCGAAATCTTTGTAATTTTCTTCGGGCGTTTTTGCCATCACCGATTCGGGGTCAATGGTTTTTAAATTGAGAATATATCCTTTTGCAAGTTCTTTCGGTGTCCCAAAAGGTAAGCACTGATAATCGCTAACCTCAAGGCATATTTCAAGAAGATCTGCCAATGTTTGTGGCTCTGTTACTCTTGCAATTTTCTGGAACTCTGTAATCTGTTCCGCCGAAAGATTCATCAGCACCTCGGAAAATGCCTTGAGCGCAGAGGCGTTATTTTCTTTGATGGGCTTTTCAAGATTGTAATCACAATCTCTTTTTTCGTGTCCCTCTTTAATTCCCAATGTGTAAAAATGTTTTTTGAATCTCATAGGTAGTGCAATCTTACACACCTTTCCTGTCTCCTCACTACCAATACAGAATTCAAATACTTCGTTGTTTTTCATTTTGTTTTTCCTCCATAATTTTGTTATTTGAAGCAATATCTCCTGTGGTGTATTACTTCTGTTTTTATTATGAAAGATTGTGAGAAGGGATAATTTTAGTTTTTTAAACCATTATAACCTCTATTATATTAAAACTCTTCCTCTACATAAACAACATCAGGCTGGTCCCAATCTCCATCAGCGCCCTCAATAGAACGCAGGAACTCCTCGCGTTCTTTTTCTGCTATAAGTCGTTTGTCGTTGGCGTTGATTAATTTGGCAATTTCAAATATATCTTCATCGGTCATTGAGTAGTAATATTTTTTAGTTACATCACTATTACTGTGTCCCATAAGTTTTGCCAGACGCTCCCAGTCAATTTCGGTTTCATCGCGCATTCGTTTACAGAAAAGCTTTCTGAGAGAGTGAAGTCCTCTGATTGGTATTTTTGACTGAGTATCTCTGATTCTATTGCAGGCTTTAATTGAGTCGTGGAAGGAGCGAAGTACGTTTCTCGCATCTGCGGGCTTTCCGGTCCTGGTGGGGAAGAGGAATTCGGATACAATTCCTTTTTCACGAAGCATAGCCTGCTGCGCCTCTACCGCACGCTCAGCATACTCTAACAAAGGAATGACTCTGCCGGCTGATGATGATTTCAGATAGTAGCTCAGAACCAATGCCGTGTTAACAGTACTTTTATCTCTGATCTTATTAGTTATGTTTTTTCGTTTGATTGCCTTATATATTGCGACTGTTTTTCTATGTGTATTTATATCTTCGGGCTTGATTGCAAGAGCCTCTTCAATTCTGACACCTGTTTCGTGAAGAAATTCTATCAGATTGGTATAATAGAGGTCTTTAGTTTTCATATAGGCGAGAATCGTTTGATAATCGCTTTCAGCTAAAAGATTGAATATTTTTGCTCTGTCGTCTTTTTCAATTTTGATTTTCACTTTGTCGAGTTTATCAATAATGATTAAGTCATCGCTGATTGAGTAAGCATATTTCAGCATACTCTTTATATCCTTAAGAATATTTTTGCAAGTTTTCTGACTGAGTTTTTCGTTGTTTAAATGTTCTTGTAGTCTCGTGTAATCAATATTTTGAAGTTTCTCATTGCCGATATAGGGGAGAATGTGTCTGTCAAATGTGTAGCGCCAGTTATTTGTCGTGGTTATTTTATAGAATTTTTCTGTATCCCATTGGGTTTCTTTTTGCCACAACAGGTAAAACTCACGAACTGTATAGTCGGTGTTGGTCTTTAAGTTTTTGATGTGCTTGCTTTCTTCCAACTGTAGTTTTTGATATGCTTCGGCCTCTCTTTTTGTGTCGAATGTTTTTGTGGGACGTTTCGTTTTTCCGTTTTCGTCAACAAAATAACCGACCCATAAATATTTACCATTTTTCTTAACTACCGTACCGCCTTTTGCCATAAATTTCAACCTCCAGTCTACAGTTTTAGTCTACAGTCAGTATACTACAGTATAAGTTAAAAGTCAAGCGTTTTCTAATATTTTTCAAAATGGAGATGCTCGTAGAATGGGCATTCTTGAAATGAACGATTCCCTCATAACCCGAAGGTCATGTGGTTCAAATCCCATCTCCGCAACCAAAAACGAAAGCAGTCCTATGGACTGCTTTTTCGTTTTTGGAACGATGTGTTCCGCAAGCGGAACGTGATGCGCACTTCGTGCGTGATGACGGCTTCGCCTTGTGGTGTGCGCTTCGCGCGTGAGTAAGGAACACATCACATCACTTTGCGCCATCGGCGCAATACATCACTATGAGCAAAGCGAATAACATCACTGCGGCAACGCCGCAACATCACTCTTTACAAACGCTCGAAATTATGGTATAATATCATTGAAAGTGAGGTGCTACTATGGCTGAATCAAAACTCCGTGAAATGTCAATGGATTTTTCCGTTGATATTATCAATCTTGTCAAATATCTCAAATCCAATCACGAAACGATTATCGCAAACCAAATCGGCAGAAGCGGTACGTCAATCGGCGCGAACATACACGAAGCACAGTATGCACAAGGCAAAAAGGATTTTATATCTAAGCACGAAATTGCTCTTAAAGAAGCAAGTGAAACAGGTTATTGGCTTGAACTTTTACATAGAACGAACTATATCAATGAACAACAGCATAAAGCT
>JAZOCR010000139.1:0-4624 GCA_045596605.1 Eubacteriales bacterium
AGCCCAACGAGCGTTACCGCTCTTTGCAGCCATTGTTTCAACAACGTCTTCGTTAAGACCAAGGTTAAGAATGGTATCCATCATACCGGGCATAGAAGCGCGTGCACCTGAACGAACAGAAACGAGAAGTGGATTTTCCTTATCGCCGAACTTTTTACCGGTGATACCCTCCATCTTGTCGATGTATTCCATTATCTGTGCCTGAATATCATCGTTAATTTTTCTGCCATCTTCATAATACTGTGTGCAGGCTTCTGTAGAGATAGTGAAGCCCTGGGGAACGGGAAGACCGATGTTGGTCATTTCCGCAAGGTTTGCGCCCTTACCGCCAAGGATTTCACGCATGTTAGCGTTACCCTCGGAGAAGAGATAACAATACTTCTTTGCCATTTTGAGTATCCTCCTGAATTTATTTCGTGTGTTTTTTTCACTCGCACCCGCTATTATACCACGTTCTACTATATAATTCCATAGTTTTTTTGCTTTTTTACAATTTTTAGAAATATTTTACATTATTCCAACATTTCCTGCTCGGGGTTGTATTTGATGCATATTACAAATGATAAAATTTTGCAAATTATCGTCAATTTTACAAATTTCTCTTGCATAAAGTCAAAACTTCTGCTATTATATATACTGATATAATATGCAGTATTAAGCACAAAGAAAGGCAAGGTACAACTATGAGCGCACTTGAGGCAGTATTTTTCGGTATAATTCAGGGACTTGCGGAGTTTCTTCCTATTTCAAGCTCCGGACATCTGGCATTCTTCCACAGTCTGTTTTCCGGACTTACGGATTTGGAATCGGACAGCGCATTTACCTTTGATATATTACTCCATCTCGGAACTCTTGCCGCAGTGTGCATAGTTTATTATAAGGATATATGGCAGCTTTTCCTCGCCTTTATTTCACTTATAAAAAAGATTTTTACTGAAAAATTCAGATTTAAGAATATAAAGCTTTCGAGAGACGAAAAATTTCTCGTAATGCTCTTTGTTGCGGTAATTCCCCTTGTTCTCGGCGCAGTGCTTGACAGCGCAGTGGGGGCTGTGAGAAACTATATGTGGGCAATCGGCGTGCTCTGGCTTATAAACGGCGGACTTCTGTTTTTCTCGGACAGACTTGCCGCAAAAAAGCATAAGCTACCTTCTGAAAGCGCAAAAAAGAATAAGACATTCGGAAATGCTTTAAAGGTCGGTCTTTGCCAGCTTCTCGCAATTTTCCCCGGAATTTCCCGCTCCGGCATGACCATTACCGGCGGACTTCTCTGCGGTTTTGACAGAGAGTTTGCGGTTAAATTCTCCTTTATACTTTCTATTCCCGCAATACTCGGTGCAAATATTCTTTCCCTTACAGAGCTTGCTGCGCACCCTATCGCTTCCTCTGATATAGTTCCGTATATCTGCGGAATGGTTGCGGCGCTTCTTTCGGGACTTGCGGCAATAAAGCTTCTGACTTATATATCAAGAAAAAAGGATTTCCGCATTTTTGCTTTCTACTGTATAGCAATCGGAATTGCAGCAATAATACTCAACTTCGTTATTTAAGAATACAAAACCAAAAGACGCTAAGAAAGGAAAGATTACCTTGGCACAGGATAAGAACACTAAAAAGAAAACCGCCGCAAAGGCGACAAATACCAAAACGGAGCGAAGCGCAAAAAAAGAGCCGGCAGGTGAGAAGGTTAAAAAGCCCTATAACGAAAACGCCGTACTGAGTGTTGCAGCTCCCTACATAATATCATTTTTCGGAATATTTCTTATTATAACCTTTATATTCCGTGACAGCATGAATATAGTCGGAGAGCTCATAGGGGTGTTCTACGGACTTTTTTCCTATGCAACCTGGCTTGTTCCGCCGGCAATGTTTCTTATTGCCGCAAGATGGAAAAAGGACGCACCGCAGGGAATCGTGCATTTCAGAGTGATATGCGCAGCACTGTGCGTTGTGTTTTTCTCTTCATTCCTGCATCTTGTGCTGACGCCGAATGCAGAGCTTACTCTTTCCGCAAAGGCTCTCTATACAAACGGTACTCTTCTTTCCGGCGGCGGCGTTATAGGCGGCTGGATATGCTTCGGGCTTTATAAGCTCTGCGGCAGTATCGGAACGGGAATTATCACACTGTTTTTTGCAATCCTTTTCGGTTTCCTTATCTTCGGAGTGACCTTTTCTGATTTGTGGGCACTTATCTGCACTAAAGTCAGAGAGCTGTTCTACGACGCTTCAAAGGCGCACGAGCAGAGAAGGGAAGAAGCGAAGGCTGCAAGAGAGCAGCAGAAGCTTGATGCAGAAAATGACGCTAAAAAAGACAGTAAAAAGACCGACCACCGTTATCCAAGCAGTGTTACCGAGCTTGGCATAGAGGATAACTCCGACGAGCAGGACATAGAGCTTGATGATACGAGTAAGGAAGAAATAAAACCGGAAATCAAAAAGAAAGAAAAAAAGGAAAAGGATTTCCTTTCCGACTTTTTCCCGGATACCGAAAAGGACGTGACCCGTGTTCCCGACGACGAGCTTGAGCCGGAGAAAACCGGACTTGAAGAAAGCTACACCGGACCTGACATGTCAGCCTTTGGCGATGGCGATATGGACGATATATTCTGTGACGATGCAGTAATAGAGGGAGCTGGCGCAACCTTTAATGCAAAGGATATAGGCGCAGGCGGAAGTGTAAAGTCTCCTGATACTTTCGGTGAATCCGACGACGATATGGAGGACATTCCCTTTGATACAGAACAGGACAGCATAGAGGCAGACAAGCCTACACCCGAAGAATTATACGAATTTCCGTCGGTCGATATGCTTCCCGGAAATCCCAATCCGTCGGTGTTCAAGGTTACGGACGAGCTTACCGAAACTGCGAAGAATCTTGTTACAACCCTTGCAAGCTTCGGAGTTCGTACAAAGGTTATGAATATAAGCTGTGGTCCTACCGTAACGAGATACGAGCTAAAACCGGAGGTCGGCGTAAAGGTTCGTTCCATACAGAATCTTGCAGACGATATTGCACTTCATCTTCGTGCATCGGCTGTCAGAATTGAAGCACCTATCCCAGGTAAAGATGCGGTGGGTATAGAAATCCCCAATAAAACCGTTTCCACCGTTTTCATAAAAGAGCTTATTGACAGAGATGAATTCAGAGAGCTTAAAAGCAAGCTTTCCGTTGCTCTCGGTATGGACGTTTCCGGAACTCCGGTTTATATGGATATTGCAAAAATGCCTCACCTGCTTATTGCCGGTGCAACCGGTATGGGTAAGTCGGTTTGTATCAACAGCTTTATTATAAGTATAATCTACAAGGCACGCCCCGACGAAGTAAAGCTTATACTTATCGACCCGAAAAAGGTTGAATTTGCAATGTACGACAGAATACCTCATCTTCTTGTTCCTGTGGTTACAGACCCCAAGAAAGCGGCAGGCTCACTTGCCTGGGCGGTTAACGAAATGGAGCACCGCTTCAACCTTATTGAAGCCGCAAAGTGCCGTGACATAAAGTCCTATAACGCAGTATGCGAAAAGGATACGAGATTCAAGAAAATGTCGCAGATAGTTATAATCATCGACGAGCTTGCTGACCTTATGATGACTGCCCGTGACGAGGTTGAAACCTCTATTTGCCGTCTTGCCCAGAAAGCAAGAGCCGCAGGTATGCACCTTATTATCGGTACGCAGAGACCCTCAGTTGACGTTATCACCGGCGTCATCAAGGCAAACGTTCCCTCAAGAATTGCATTTACCGTTGCATCGCAGGTTGACTCAAGAACGATTCTTGATGTGGTAGGTGCGGAAAACCTTGTAGGTAAGGGTGATATGCTGTTTGCGCCTGTAGGCAGTATGAAACCTACCAGAGTTCAGGGCTCCTTTGTAGGTCCGGACTCTGTAATTGAAGAAATAACCAATTACCTCAGAGAAAGCGGAATAACCTCTTACGACGATGAAATTCAGAGCGCAATTGAAAAGGAAGCACAGCGATGCTCTGAAAAGAAAAAGGGTAAGGGTGCAGGCTCTGATAGCGGTGAAACCTACGTCGGCTCTACCGATGGCTTCGAGCGTGACGAAATGATGCTTCCCGCCCTTGAAATAGGTGTAGAAATGGGGCAGATTTCCACCTCGCTTATTCAGAGAAAATTGTCCCTCGGCTATGCAAGAGCCGCAAGAATAGTGGATATGCTTTCCGAAATGGGCTTTGTAGGTCCCTTTGAGGGCTCAAAGCCGAGAAAGGTGCTTATCACAAGACCGGAGCTTCTTGAGCTCAAAATGAAGCAGAGCACCGATGAGGAAGTATTATAAGCTCCACCCATAACCCAAAATACTGAAAGGTAATATATATGGCAAAGAAAAAGGGCAGAAAAGGCAAAAAAAGAAAGCAGTCACAGAGCAGGTCGTTAAATCTCGTTCTTGTCCTACTTATAGTAGTGCTTTGTGCAGTTCTGTTTTTCCGAAGTGAAAAAGGAAAGCTGATACTTGAAGACCTGAAAAATGCAGAATTTGCAAAGGAAGATGTAACCGAAAACGTAAACGGACAAGTTGCAATTTCCACAGGCGCAGATAAGACAATTCGTGTTGATTTTATAGACGTAGGACAAGGCGACAGCGCACTTGTTACAACGCCGGGCGG
>JAZOCR010000140.1:0-6482 GCA_045596605.1 Eubacteriales bacterium
CCACTTCCTTCAAGAAGAGTATATCGTAAAAATGCAGCCAAATCAATGCGTAAGCATTGTATATCATCAATTTCGAAGAAATTGCATATCATCAAAACGAAGTTTTGTATATCATCATTGCGAAAGAGGTTTTTGATACACACCTAACGGTGTGATGAGATACAACAACGGCAGTGTCGTTGTTGATGATATACACGCTAACGCATGATGATATGCCATTGCTTTCGCAATGGATAAAAAATAGACTTGCAAATGCAAGTCTATTTTTTGGCTGGGAAATAGGGATTCGAACCCCAACAAACAGAGTCAGAGTCTGTCGTGCTACCGTTACACAATTTCCCAATATTTTGTTGTTCCCCTTGGAACAGTAGAAATTATACCACTAAAATTCCAATTTGTCAAGTAATTTTTTCTAAAAAAAGTCAATTTTTTTGATTTCGGCAAAAATTACACATATGGATATTGATTTTAAATTATTTTGTGCAAAAATACTTTTTATATACAAAATGAAAATAAATAATTTTTATGAACCCTTTTGTGTTTACAATTTGCACTTGAAAATATAAATATGTAAATATATAATTATAATGTATGTTTTTAGAATTTTCTTTGAAAGGAAATAATTTATGATAGAAGATGCAAAGAATATTACGTCAATTTTCGGTGAATACGTATTCTGCGACGATGTAATGAGGGACAAGCTTCCCAGGGAAACTTACAAGTCTTTGAAGAAAACAATTGAAGACGGTAAGGACCTTGACATTAACGTTGCAAACGTAGTTGCCAACGCAATGAAGGACTGGGCAATTGAAAAGGGTGCAACCCACTATACACACTGGTTCCAGCCTATGACAGGCATTACCGCAGAAAAACACGATAGCTTTCTTTCTCCTCAAAAGGACGGAAGCGTTATTATGGAATTCTCCGGCAAGGAGCTTATAAAGGGTGAGCCCGACGCATCTTCATTCCCATCGGGAGGTCTTCGTGCAACCTTTGAGGCAAGAGGATATACAGCCTGGGACCCCACTTCTTATGCGTTTATAAAAGATGACTCTCTTTGTATTCCTACAGTATTCTGCTCTTACGGCGGGGAAGTGCTTGACAAAAAAACACCGCTTCTTCGTTCTATGGAGCTTATAAGTACTGAAGCTATAAAGCTTCTCTCTCTTTTCGGTATTAATGACGTAAAGAGAGTTGTATCAACCGTTGGTGCAGAGCAGGAGTATTTCCTAGTGGATAAAGATATGCACGATAAGCGCAAGGACCTTATTTTTACCGGAAGAACACTTTTCGGTGCAATGCCTCCTAAGGGTCAGGAGCTTGGTGACCATTATTTCGGAAGTATTAAGCCGAGAGTAATGGCATATATGGAGGACCTCAACAAAGAGCTCTGGAAGCTTGGTGTATTTGCAAAAACCGAGCATAACGAAGCAGCTCCTGCACAGCACGAGCTTGCTCCCGTGTTTACTTCTGCAAATATTGCAACTGACCATAACCAGCTTACAATGGAGATTATGAAGAAGGTTGCATTCAAGCACAATCTTGTATGTCTTCTTCACGAAAAGCCTTTTGAGGGTGTTAACGGAAGTGGCAAGCACAACAACTGGGCACTTTCAACAGGCAAGGGAATGAATCTGTTTGACCCCGGAAAAAATCCCGGTGAAAATAAAATATTTCTTATTTTCCTTTGTGCAGTACTTAAGGCCGTTGACGAGCATCAGGATCTACTCAGAATTACCGCAGCAAGTGCAGGTAATGACCACAGACTTGGCGGCGATGAGGCACCACCTGCAATTGTTTCAATTTTTCTTGGTGATGACCTTTGCAGTGTTCTTGAAGCTATAGAAAACGGAGACGATTCTGTAAAGATACATAAGCAGAAAATGGAAACCGGTGTTCACGTTCTTCCGGATTTCCAGAAGGACACATCTGACAGAAACAGAACTTCTCCGCTTGCATTTACAGGAAACAAATTTGAATTCAGAATGGTTGGCTCGTCTTTCTCTGTTGCTGACCCAAATACCGTGCTTAATACCATTGTAGCTGATACAATATCAGAGTTTTATGAAAGACTTAGTGGTGCAGAAGATTTTGAAAAAGAGCTTATGGCACTTATGAGAGAAGTTATACGTAAGCATAAGCGCATAATTTTCAATGGTAATAATTACACGGAGGAATGGGTGAAAGAAGCTGAAAACAGAGGACTTTCCAACTATCCTACAACTCCCGATGCAATTCCTCACTTCACAGACGAGAAGAATATTGAGCTTTTTACAAAGCACAAGATTTTCATAAAAGAAGAGCTTATTTCACGTTCGGAAATTCTTCTTGAAAACTACGCTAACATTATCAAAATTGAAGCTCTTACGATGCTTGAAATGGCAAAGCGACAGATACTTCCTGCGGTATTTGCTTACACAAAGGAGCTTACAGATACCTGCGTTTCAAAGGCTTCTATCGGTATTGTAGATGTTGCTGCAAAAAGTATCGTTTCTGAGCTTACAGCTCTTACTGCAGAATTTTCCGATAAAATTGATGTCCTTGAAGATGCTCACGATAAACTTAGCAAGATTTTCTTTGCAAACGAAAAGGCAGATTTTTGCAGAGATATAGTATTACCTGCGATGAATGAGCTGCGTAGAGTTTCTGACACCATGGAAAAAATAATTGGCGAAAAGTACTGGCCATTCCCGACGTATGATGAGCTTCTTTACGGAGTTAACTGATTATAGGAGATTAGATGAACATAAAAGAAGAATCACTCAAAAAGCATTATGAGTGGAACGGAAAAATAGAAGTTGTTTCAAGAACTAAGGTTGAAAATTCAAAGGACTTATCTCTCGCTTATACCCCGGGCGTTGCAGAGCCATGTATGGTTATACACGAAGATGTAGATAAATCCTATGAGCTTACGAGAAGAAGTAATCTCGTTGCCGTTATAACCGACGGCTCTGCTGTCCTTGGACTTGGAGATATAGGACCTGAAGCAGGGATGCCCGTTATGGAGGGCAAATGCGTGCTTTTTAAGGAGTTTGGCGGTGTTGATGCATTTCCTCTATGTATAAAGACAAAGGACGTAGACGAGCTTGTAAGGACGATATACAACATTTCTGGCTCTTTTGGCGGTATAAACCTTGAGGATATATCTGCTCCGAGATGCTTTGAAGTAGAGAAAAGACTTAAAAAAATGTGCGATATTCCTGTTTTCCACGATGATCAGCACGGCACAGCTATAGTAGTTGCAGCGGCACTTATAAGCGCACTGAAGGTTGTAAAGAAAGATATTTCAAAGGTCAAGTGTGTTATTAATGGCGCAGGCTCTGCAGGTACTGCTATATGTAATCACTTGATAAATCTTGGGCTTAATAATATAGTTATGTGTGACAAGTCAGGTATTATATGCAAGGGAGACAAAACCCTCTCAGAAGCTCACAGAGAGCTTTCTGAAAGGACTAATTGCGAAATGCTCACAGGAAGTCTTTCCGATGCACTAAAGGGTGCAGATATTTTTATAGGAGTATCAGCCCCGGGAATTGTAAATGAGGAAATGATAGCTTCTATGGCGGATAATTCCATCGTATTTCCTATGGCAAATCCTGTGCCAGAAATAATGCCTGAGCTTGCTAAAAAAGCAGGTGCAAGAGTTGTCGGAACAGGACGTTCTGATTTTGAAAATCAGATTAATAACGTACTTGCTTTTCCGGGAATTTTCAGAGGGGCACTTGATGTTCGTGCATCCGATATAAATGATGAAATGAAAATGGCGGCATCTTACGCTATTGCTTCTTTGGTTGCAGATGATGAGCTGTCTGATGAATATATTATCCCAAAAGCCTTTGATTTGCGAGTGGGAAAGTCTGTTGCAAGAGCGGTTGCTGATGCCGCAATTAAAAGCGGTGTCGCAAGACTTATATAAATTTTGAATTTTGAAAGGAACAAAACTATGAACCTTAAAGGACGTAGCTTTTTAAAGCTTCTTGATTTTACTTCCGATGAAATTCTCGGACTTATTGAATATGCCGCAGAGCTTAAAAAACTCAAGAAAGAGGGAAAAGAGCATAAGCTTTGTTCAGGTAAAAACATTGCTCTGATTTTTGAGAAAACAAGTACAAGAACAAGATGTGCGTTTGAGGTTGCTGCATATGATTTGGGTATGGGCTGTACTTATCTTGACCCGACAGGCTCACAGATTGGTAAAAAAGAAAGCATCGCTGATACCGCAAGAGTTCTCGGCCGTATGTATGATGGAATTGAGTACAGAGGCTTCGGTCAGGAAGTTGTTGAAAATCTTGCAAAATATGCGGGAGTGCCGGTATGGAACGGACTAACAAACGAATTCCATCCTACGCAGATTCTTGCAGATATGCTCACTATAAAGGAGCACCTCGGCTATCTTAAAGGAATAAATTTTGTTTATATGGGCGACGCAAGATACAATATGGGTAACTCCCTTATGGTTGGCTGTGCAAAGCTTGGACTAAATTTCACTGCGTGTGCACCGAAAAAGTATTTTCCGGATAAGGAGCTTATTGATACTTGTCTTGAAATTGCAAAGGAAACCGGCGCAACTATTAGATTTTGTGAAGACCCGATTGAGGCTACAAAGGGTGCAAATGTCATTTATACTGACGTTTGGGTTTCAATGGGTGAGCCTGTTGAAGTATGGGAGGAAAGAATTAAAGAGCTTTCTCCTTATCAGGTTAATAAGGATCTTATGGACAATGCTGATGAGAATGCAGTTTTTATGCATTGCCTGCCCGCTTTCCATGACAAGCTCACTACGATTGGTAAGGAAATGGGTGAGAAGTTCGGCAGAGATGCCATGGAAGTAACTGATGAGGTATTTGAATCAAGTAAGTCTATTGTATTCGATGAAGCGGAAAATCGTATGCATACAATCAAGGCTGTCATGGCGGCAACTCTTTAAATAAAGCTTTTTATTTTAAAAAGAATTTTTTTCTTGGTTCTTTTGTTATACAACATTCTGCACGGAAAATAGTTTTAAAGTTAACGATTATTACGTCAGTGCCGATTTTTTCAATTTTATCCCAAGGTATTTTTATATCCTCTGCTTTTTTAAGCATGGAGGTGGACTGCTTAACAATAATCGCAGTAATTCTACAATCATCTGTGCTTATTTCAATGTCTGTTACATTGCCGAGCTTTGCTCCGTCGTTGCAGTTTATTACGTCTTTGTCACAAAGCTGTGAAAATGTGATACACATATATTTACTCCTTTTATGTAATTGTTTTATGTTAAATCTATATTTATAAGGAATATCATTTATGAGAATTAAAGTATTTGAAAATGAAAAGACGCTTTACGGTGCTGCTGCTGAGGTTTGTGCTATGTCTGTCAGAAAGAAATTTCAGGAAGATGAGAAAGCACCTTTCAGACTTTGTCTTGGAGCTGATAAGGTAAACGTTGAGATGATGCGTGAGCTTACAACAGAAGATGTAAACTGGAAAAACGTGCATATTTACTTTTCGTGGGAATTTCTTGGCGAGCAAGGTACGAGCGTTATAAGTAGAAGAAAGCGTATAACTTATAATTTTACTGACAAATTATCCTCCTTTGTGCCTGAAAACTTGCATTTTTCAGATAGTGAAATAATAAATAAGGACTATGCAGAAAAAATATCTGCTGTTACAAAAGATAACTTCGATTTGCTTTTTACAGAGTTACTCCCAAATGGGGGCATTTGTATGAATGTACCGCCCTGTAATTTTGATACAAGAAGCGCATATATAAACACCAAAGATTTTCTCGATTCGGATTGCATCAGCGTTTCTCCATATAAAATTTTGACGTCAAGACGAATAGTAGCTCTTGCAAGTGGAGAGCATATGGCAAAGACAGTTGGAATGATGTTTGAAAATGAACTTTCTGCCATGACGCCTTCCACAATTCTGAAGGAGCACCCTGATTTCATTCTTCTTCTGGATAAGGCAGCAGCATCAAAAATACCTGCTTGTTATTTTTAATAATACTGTAAATCTAAATCTCCGATATGCATAAAATGTATATCGGAGGTGTTTTTTTGAAAAAAACAATTAAAAAAGCATCAAGAATAATTAGTCTTGTTCTTGTTATAGTTTGTGTTTTATCTACAATGTTTTTTATTTTATTTGATAAATGCCTTGGTTATCAGATTGAATTTTATGCAAAGCAGGTTACAATAAACAGAATAAGCAGTGAGGTTAATAAAGCAGTAATTTCTGAAATGGAAAAATCAGGTATCTCATATGAAAAAATAATACATATCGAAAAAAGTGATGAAGGAGAAATTTCCGGCATAAGAGCAGATATGGTGCAAGTGAACATACTTAAAAACAAGCTTGAAATATGCGTATCACAGGTTTGCTCTAAAAATGAATATTATGAAGTTGAGATACCGGTCGGAAATTTTTTCGGTAGGGGAATTTTCTACGGAAAAGGATTTAAAATAAAGATCAAGTTCAGACCTCTTGCAGCCGCAAGC
>JAZOCR010000141.1:0-30536 GCA_045596605.1 Eubacteriales bacterium
CACCTATGAAAGCCGTGTCAATATTTATCTTTTCAAGAAGCTCAAGAGTGCCTTGTCCCGACACGGAAAGGTTTCGCCTGTTCATAGTGCCGCAGCAGAGATTTACAACAGGACTCCGAAGTCTGCACAGTTCCAGGGCAATTGACGGACTGACAGTAGTAATGTTAAGGTCTACGTCCGGCATATTTTTCGCAAGTATAAGATTTGACGTGCCGGCATCAAGAAACAGAGAGCTTCCGGGGTGAACCAGCGTCATAGCCTTTTTCACCATAGACTGCTTTCCCGGATTGTTTTCTCTCATTCTGATATTGAATTCAACGTCGTCCGGATGATGCACCGAACGCACACCGCCACGGTATTTTGTTATAACCCCTGCGTTTTCAAGAACATCCAGGTCTCTGTGGATTGTCATAAGAGATACATTGGGAAACAGCTCCCGAAGCTCCTTTATAGTTGCAATACTTCTGCTTTCTATGTATTTCTTTATGTGTTCCTGTCTTATTCGATTCATACTACCTCCGTTTTAATTGTATATGTTTATAACATATTATAACATAAACATATCATATTTGTCAACAAATAAATCGTCGGTTTTTTAAAAAATCTGTTGACTTTTAAAAGCAAAAGTATTATACTGTAACCGTTATTCATTTTATAATTTAAAAGGAAAAATATGATAAATAAATTACTGTTTTACGTAAGTGATAATTTTGACCCTTACAGAAATCTTGCCATAGAAAAACAGCTTTTCGACAGCGTCGGAGATGACTGCCTGATTTTATACCTGTGGCAAAATCAAAATACCGTGGTAATAGGTAAAAATCAGAACGCCTTTGCCGAATGTAACTGCTCACTTCTTGAAAAAGAGGGCGGAAAACTCGCAAGACGGCTCTCCGGTGGCGGAGCAGTGTTTCACGACATCGGAAATCTGAATTTTACCTTTATCTGCAAGGAAGAAAACTACGACCTTGCCCGCCATATGCAGGTAATCGGCAAAGCCTGCGCTCTTGCCGGAATAGAAACGGAAATCTCCGGAAGAAACGACATACTCGCAAGCGGCAGAAAGTTTTCCGGGAATGCTTTCTATAGCGCAAAGGGTAAGTCCTACCACCACGGAACTATCCTTATAAATGCTGACAAGGAAAAAATGACAAGGTATCTTACTCCGTCAAAAATCAAGCTTGAGTCCAAAGGAATAAAATCCGTAAAGTCAAGAGTTATAAACCTGTGTGAGCTTTCACAGAGCCTTACCGTAGAAGATATGAAAAAGCATATGCTTGCGGCGTTTGAAGAAGCCTACGGTCTTACCGCTTCGCCTTTCGCCATAAACGATACATCAGAAATAATCGCTACGGCAGAATTGTATGCAAAAAAAGAATACATATATAATACCTCTATTCCTTTTACCGTTTCTTTCGAGGATAGACTATCCTTTGGAAGTGTCCAGCTTCAGCTCTGCGTAAAAGACGGAATAATCAAAGACGCACAGCTTTACACCGATTCTATGGACTGGCAGATATCCGAAGCTGTAAAGGAAGCTCTTTCCCGATGCCGATACGATAATTCCGAAATAGAAGCCTCACTTAAAGGCAAACTTCCTGAAAACATCGCACAGGAAATTGCGTCTATGATAGAAAAACAATGTATATGAAAACTCACGGAGAACAACTATGCAAATCTTCACTCCGGAAATAATCCTTTACAGTCTGACGGCTAATTTTTGTGAACAGGTAAAGCTATACATAAAACAAACTGACACTTTCCAAATACGGAAGGTGTCAGTTCTTTTTATCTTTAAATCTTAATCAAGATGGAATACATTCTGAAGGTCTATAGAAACCGGACTGTTGTCAGCATTTGTTTCCATAATATCCGCCATAAAGTCCCACCATTTTCTGCAGATTGCAGTATCAGCAGACTTACTCCACTTTTCTTCGCTTTCAATTTCTATATATCCAAAGAGAGTAAGTGTTTCCCTATCAAGAAAAATAGTGTAGTTCTTTCCGCCGTACTCGTGAATCATATCCTTCATTTCCGGCCAGAGCTCGTTATGTCTTTTTTCGTACTCCGCTTCCATACCGGGATAGAGCTTCATTTTGAATCCTTTAATCATACCTTATGCACCTTTCATTTCACTTATAAAATCACATCTATATTTTACTTTGCTTTCGCAAATTTGTCAACATAATTTTATCAAAGCAAGTAGTTCCGGTGCGAAATATATCAGTACTGGAAGAATTCGTCAGGGCTAATATCAGCTGCAAGGCTTTCGCTGAAGATTATGCGGGTAGGATCTTTTCTGAGCTGAAGGATGGATGCGGGTACCTCCTGAGAGGGCTTTCCGAACACGCAAAGTCTTGAGGTCAATCTCTGCCAGCTTACCTGTGAGCCTGCAGTTGTGATTCCGTGCATATCAAGAACGTATTTTGCCTTCATAGCATCTCTCGGTCCCATCATAGCTCCCTTCGGGGGAACCTTTGAAATATCCCCGGACATACCGAATATACCATGAAGTGAATTCTGTGCAATAGTCAGAGGATGAAGTGATGCAACCTTTGCTCCCTGCTCGAGATATTCTTCCATTGTGGGCTTGTACCATTCTTCAACAGGGTCGATGAACGCAAGATGTCCGGGCCAGCCGGGACCTGAATATACAACGTCAGCCTCTCCGTCAGCTTCAAGCATCTTTGAAAAGTCGGGGGTTATTTTGTTGCTGTGATATATAAAGTTTTCTTCTTTGAATCCGAGCCCCTGAATATTGTCAAGCATATAGTGCTTGAATGAATAGCCAAATCCCGCCTTGTATGTAAGCGGAGCAATATTGCCGTCCTCGTCTGCCCATTCATCCATCATATAGAACTTAACGTTTCTGCAGTTTACATTAAGCTCATTTAGAATGTAAGCAACCTTTCTGTATCCGGCATCGGGATTACCCATAATCATAACAACCTTTTTGTCATTAAGGTCAGAATCAACGATTCTTTTTACAATATCTGCAATGTAGATAGTTTCAAAATCGTCATCTCTTGCTATCTCTACCTTGACATCTGGATATGTAGGGTGTATTCCGTTCATCGCAAGAATGTCTTCTTTGGTGATATTTCTCACTCTGTCAACTTCATCCTGGTTTTTAAACGGATAAAAATCATGTAAAAATGTTTCCTTGAAATTCATAATATAAATCCTCCTTATTTTACCTTTTTAACAGCTTCAAGAGCTTTTGTAACATATTTTAATCCAAAGTCTTCGCCGATCATTGACGAGCCAATTTCATACCCGCCCTCAACAAGTGATTCGGGTGTATACGTATAACCGGGCAATACTCCGTTTGAAAGCTCGTTAACGACTACGACGCCAAAGCCTGCCATAGCCTTCAGGAACAAACCGTATTCAACGAATATTTCTCCCTGAAGACCGATCACACACGTGCCGCCGATCCTTATAACCTGAACCTCGGCGGGAGCTTCATCCTCGTAAATATCAATTCTTACGCCTTTTTTCTTCATCAGCATAAAGCCAAGCTCGGCTTCAGAGCCTAACATTTTAAGGTTGGCGTTCTGCCAGAGATAATATTCATCTCTGTTATCCGAGCTGCCATATTTTTCGTATAGATCCTTATACACCGCCTCATCGCGTGCGACCTGCGCTCTGAGATCTTCTTCCGAGCCAAAATCCTTAAGCTCGATCTCCTGGGTAGCCTGTGCGGTTTTTATTTCAACGTCGTTTTTCCATTCAATTCTCTGAATTACGGAATACGCCGCTTTTCCGAGCATTCTTCCGACTCTTTCAGCTTCATCATAGCTTTCACCCTGGCGGTAGTAACGGCTTGACTGATTTCCCGACGTACCCTGTGCAAATCCAACCAAAGCTCCGGGAAATGATTCCTCAAGCTCTAATTTCACATAGCACGGAAAATCCGCGGTACACACGTTGCTCCACTCGTGGATAAACGTCGGATGAAGAGCATAATTCACTATTACGCCTTTAACGTTGTCGCTTGTATCCTTGATTGCAAGAACGCTTACCAGCGGGTCGTGGGGGCCTCCGCGCATTCTTCTGTTTCCGCCAATTCCCGATTCCGCGCCGCAAACCGCAACGCCTGATGCGAAATACGCGTCAAAGGCTTCTCTCTTCGCCTTTACTATCATTTCCGTGATCTTTTCTATGATATCTTCGATGTATTCCATCGGCTGAGCAAGTCCGGCTTCAATGCTTTCAACGTCGTCTCTTGCCGACGTCCAGGGACCGGAATGCGTATGAGTACAGCTTATCATAATGCTCGCTGTGTCAATTCCACAACGCGCCTCGACGTTTTTTCTGATCTTTTCTACGTACTTTTTTGAAATAAAGAGCAGATCAAGAGTCACCATTACGGCTTCTGCGCCGCAGTTTTCGAGGTACATACAAGTCGCATGAAGCGGGTCGTGAGCACCTTCGTTGTATCTTGGATAATGGGGGTATCCCGCAAGCTCAAGCCCGAGTGGTGGTGTGATATCAATTTTTTGCATACATGCCTTTAACATTCTGCCACCTCCTTTATGTGTTTTATAAATTCAACGTTTTATTTTATAAAGCAGTATTCGCATGCGCCGGTTTCTTCATCGTATGACTTCATTTTAAAGCCAAAGCCACATGCACGGGCAAGCTCCTCCATAACGAATTCCGTTGTATATCTGTACCAACGAGATACCTTTCTTCCCGTCCCCTTTAAATGCTTAACGGCAGGACAGTATTTCACCGACACATTTAGTTTGCCGTCTGTTAGCTCAAAGGAAACTGCGTCCTCTGCCCTTTCTTTTTTATACGTTTCCAGAATCATATCCTTTATTGCAGACAAGCCGTTTTTCTTGATGCTTTCAATATCCTTCCTGCAAACGTCGTTCGTATACATTATAAGATATTCTTTTACGTCATCAAAGCCGTGCTTTGAACCCAGATATTCAATACCCATATTCATGCTGCTGTGAAAATCAGGGTGGAAATATTCGTTTTGCGAAGCGCGTCTGTCCATTATCACCGTATCTTCATCAATTACGACCTTGCCGTCAAAGATATTCGGGTCATATGCCAATTCAGAGCAGGACGCCTTATCGGTGCCTATAAAATTATACTGATATTTAAAGCCTGCCTTTTCAATGGATTCCCTGTAATGGTCGCAATGCAGACAATAATCGGGATAGGGCTTTATGCCTATTTCTTTTTCAAGCTCCAGAAGTCTTCCCTTTGACGGGCAATGATGCATCTCTGTCGCAAACCATCCCTTTTTTTCATTCAAGTACATTGTAAAATCGGCAGCCTCTTCGTTTAGAGTGCCTGCCCAATACGTAAAGCAGCCCTTCAGCCCTTCTTTTTTAAGATAGTTTATCAAGGGAATACCATCGCCCGTCGGCGCAAAAAGATATTCCCAAAAGGCCTCGACTTCTGATTTTCCGTATTTGTTTTCAAGATACGTAAACAACTCGCTGTACGCAGGGATAAATTCTGTACAAGATATCATCGTTCATCCTCCTTTACTGTTTTTAACTACAAATACTACAGAGCTTCATTAAAGCTCGCCTATTTTCACCATTGTTTCACGCAGGATCTTCTTGGACTCATCGGGTATGGGCAGGCAGTAATCCGGATGGAAATTACCTTCGCACCCAAGAAGATTCATACAATATGTGAAGGACACAATAAGTCCCAGCTCAAGCATTGTATCTCTGAGAAGAATAATATTGTCAAGATACTTTCTTGCTCCGACAAAATCTTCTCTTATCATACATTCAAACATTTTCTTGCCGTTTTGAGGCGTGCAGGAGAACATACCGTCAAGATTCTTCTTTATATTCATCATATTTGCATAGTCGAAGCTATCAAGTCCGCTGTAAAAACACTGAAAATCAGCATCGGGATATTTTCTGCCGATTGCCTGTATCATTTCCCAGTCGGCAGTCTTAATTCCCTTGATGTTGGAATGACCGATAAGTCTGTCAATTACAGGAAGTGTAATCTTTGTTTTTGTAATCACCGCAAGGTCATAAAGGAATAACGGATACGGAGAAATATCCGCCACCTTGCTGAACCAGCTTACCATTTCCTCGTTATCAAGGGTATCGTAATAGGGAGTGGTAAGCACTACGCCGTCAATGGCAGCGTCACCTATCATATCGATTTTTTCCTTTACCTTTACTATGGAGCAGTCCATAACGCCCACGAGCATCGGTATTCTTCCGCGATTCTCGTCTGCAGCAACGCGTACTATTTCCCCATATGCAGAATTCTTGATATAGGGCTCATTTCCCATGCTTCCCATAAGAAGAAGCCCCGACGCGCCTGCTTCTATCTGCTGATTTACGTGCTTTCTTAACGATGCCTCCACAAGAGCTCCGTTTTCGTCGATGGGAGTTCCCAGCGCCGTGTAAAATCCGTTTTCAAATTTCATCTTTTCACAACCTTTCTGAATTTCACCCCAAAATGCGGGTGTTCAATACTAATTTTAACACACGTAAATAAATTTGATAATCTACTCAAGGCTTATTTTTTTGCAACAATGTCCTATTTTTGAAGTTTTGCTTGATTTTTTTGCTTCTATCCGTTATAATTAAAATAAACAATACTACAAGTTGGAGATGCGTTTTATGTTTACAAACATACAGGCAAAGCAATACAGGTTTAAAATGAACGGCGTAACCATTACCGTCGCTCTTGACGATTCATTTAACGGACACGCCTTTCAATATGAGTACGACGAGATATCCTATATCAGCGATTATCATTACCATATGTCGCACGAGCTGTTTTTTACGCAGGAAAGTCCCCTTACCATATTAACCAATAATAATATTTCAGAATACAAAAACTGTATTCTCTGCATACCTCCAAAGGTCACTCATCAGTCCCTGCGTCAAAAGGATTATCACATTCTTTTTTCCTTTTCCTGCGACGAAGAAAAAAACAATAATTTTGCAGCCTTTCTGAAACGGTTTGATAATTCCACGTCACCGCAAAAGCTGAAAACGGATTCGTATATTATGTCGTGCTTACAGGAACTGTCAAATATTATGAACCTTGCAAGCTCCGTAAGTGAAGAAATTATTGTTGCAATTTTAAAGCTTATTTTCTATAAAATGTATGCACTCAATTCCAACAAGCAAGGCGATACAATATCTTCCACAAGCGACAGCTATATTACAAAAATAGAAAGCATAATAAGCTATTTTCAGAATGACATAAACCTGCAAACCGTCGCGGACTTGCTGCATCTGAGTACAAAGCAGACCTCAAGAATTATTTTAAAAACCTACGGAAAGCCTCTTTCACGGCTTCTCTCGGAAAAAAGACTTGACGTTGCGTGCTACCTTTTGCGCTATACCGACAAAAGCATATCTGAGATAGTGGAATACATAAACTTTCCCTCAGAAAGCTATTTTTATTTGCAGTTCAAAAAGACTTATGGCTGTACACCTTATAAATATAAGAAAATGGAGAATAAGGAATAGCAAAAAAGCAGGTCAAAGACCTGCTTTTTTCTTGGCTTTCGCGTTCATAATAGATGCAACAGATTTTAGCTAAATTTTGCACTTTCGTGCAAAGCGAAATTATTGCTTTGCAATAGCTAAATTGTTTTTTCAAAACAGCTAAATTAAATTCGCTCTATAGCTAACCGAAGGTCAATTTATCTACGAAGTAATTTAGCGTGTGTTAGCACATTTAGCTCGCCGCAAGGCGAATTTAGCTGAAAAAAGACATTATTCACATCCGAATAATGTCTTTTTTTCTGGCCTACCATGGGGGATTTGAACCCTCGACCAACGGAATCGGAATCCGGTACTCTATCCAGCTGAGCTAATGGTAGATACTTTGCGGCAGCCTTGCCACCGCAGTATTATAGTATTAATTTTTCTTTTTGTCAAGCGAAAAATGTCGAAAACCGGAAGCCTTACACAACGGGATAGCTGATTCCGTCAGAGAAGCTCACAGTACCACTGTTCATGCTCGCTTCGAGAACACCTTCCACCTTACCGCCTTTTGCAGTATTTCTAAGTATGTATACAACCCTTAGCTTCGGCGTATCGTAGGTAAGGCAGTTGATATATGAACCACTTTCGTAAACACCGTCGGTTCCTGTTCCTATCGTACCTATCTTAAAGCAGGTGCTTCCCCAATCGGCATAGGCGTGTGCTTCAATGGTATAACCAAGGGGTGCAACAGAAGCAAGTGTAAGCCTGAGCGTGCCATCAGGATTAAGCGTCAGAAGCTTTGCACACTTTTCAAGAATCCTATAGCCCACCTGCTTTTTCAGTGTCTTCTCACCGGAAGCCTTTGTCACGAAATCACTGTCCAAGGGAACGTAAGCGTCTGTTCTGTAATCGTTGCCAAAGCGTAACGACATATCCGTAAGGGTCGCAACAATTTTTGCCATTTCGGCTCTTGTAAGATTGTTCTCGGGATTAAAGTTTCCCACTGCGTCACCGTTGAAAATAGCGTTGTAATAACACCTGAGAACACTTCCCCTGTAGCTTTCCGGAATTTTATCAAAGTCCTTTATTTCATTCTGATACATAGAGAGAACACTGCTCTCATAAAGACCGCCACGAATGAATTCGTGACCCTCTCCCCCACGCTCGCTGTAATTGTTCTTTGCTTCGATTGAAGCATAGTCCAGCATTGTCATGCGTGAAAGAAAAGCTGCAAGCTCATAACGCTTTACGTTTTTAAGGGTAAGCTGCGCTTCCTTTTCACAAAGCACACCATTTACATCATAACCAAATCCGTAAACGTCTGCGTCAATTATTCCAAGGCCCACACAAACGCTCATATATCCGGCATACCATTTGTCGCTTCCGGCAGCACCTGCGGCCTTAAGCTCCGACGCTGCCACCGCCGCCTCATCCTCAAGGCCAAGGCATCGCACAAGCAGAGCTGCACACTCAGGAACGGTAAGAGTGCCCTGCGGATCGTAGGTCGTGTCGCTCTTGCCGTTTATTACTCCGTCCCTCACCAGCATATCCACATAGCCGTAAAACCAGTCGCCGTCTTTCATATCGGTGAACCTTTCAGCACCGGCACTGCTTGTACTGTAAAATATATTTGCGGCATAGGGCTCCGGGAAATACTCCCCCGTAAGCTCCGGTGCAGTATAGCCTGTAATCGTACCTGCAATAATCGAAAGGGCAACGGTGGCGGAATAAACGGCTCTCCTTATTTTTCTGCTTCCTGACATATTTTAAATACCTTATCCTTTATTGTTCAGTATTTTCTTCATCCTCTTCGGGCTCGTCGTCCGGTGACGACGGTGTGTCAATTATATCAAAAATATCCGTTACGTCGCCGTGTCCGTCATCCTGACCGGAGCCTTCGTCATCTCCGACAGGTTCTTCCGGCTCCGGCTCGTCCTCAGGTATTCCGCCTTCAAGCTCCGAGGCATCTGCGTGAATCGTGCAGTAGCTGTTAAAGGGAATGCTTTCTCCGGGAACATAGCCGTAGAATTTACCATCTAGAAGATTACTGAAGAATGCAGTATTGCGCTCTACCGGATAAACGTAATCCTCCGGAACGTCCATAAACGTGTACGCTGCATCGGAAATAACAAGCTCGTGGTCGAATATTCTTTCCTCGCCCACCTTTACAAGCACTATCGCACCTACGCTTTCACTCGGACAGTTGTCACTTGCAATTGACTTTGTGGAGCTATCCCATTTAAGAACCTGATGCACGTCACAGGTCTTTTCAGGCTCTGCGCCGGATTTGTAATAACCCGTCTGTACACGTGAGCCTCTTACATCCACCTTACAAAGTTCACTCGGCTTAAGTCCCGAATCCCTGCAGTATTCTGCAGTCACAAGCTCGGAATAATCAAAGGTACGAAGCTCCTGCTCGTTGTCAGATACCTGCTCGAATACCCTCTCGTGAATTTTTGTCATAACCTTATCCCACGCAAGAAGCGCAGGGCTCGTGCCGAACCTTGCAAGAGAACGGTTCTGATCGTAGCCAAACCAGGTTGCGCCGATATAATAAGGTGTGTAACCTGCAAAATAGATATTGTAGTTATTGTTGGTAGTTCCCGTTTTTCCGGCAACCTCGATTTTCTGATCAAGGGTAATCGCAGTAGCTGTACCAGTCTCTACTACCTCAGTCAAAAGCTTTGTCATTATCTGTGAGGTGGATTTGTCTATTACTATACTGTGATTTTCTTTCTTTTCAAGAATCACCTTTCCCGTACTGTCAACAACCTTTGTGTAAAATCTCGGCTCGGAATACACCCCGTTATTTGCAAGCATCGAATAAGCACCCACCACCTCAAGTGTCGTCATGCCGTAGGTAAGACCTCCAAGTGCCATAGGAGATTCGTCAATATCAGATGCTACAAGGCTTTCTACACCAAGCCTCTGAGTCAGAAAATCATAGGAATACTGAGGTGTAAGCTGCTGTAGTATTTTTACTGCAGCCGTGTTTTTTGATACAGCAAGCGCACGGCTTACCGTCACCTTGCCGTCGTATACCGCAGGAGAGTTTTTCGGCCAGTATCTGCCAAGCTGCTCACTGAACTCAACCGGCGTATCGTCAAGCACACTGCCGTAATTTATAAGTCCAAGGTCAATAGCCGGGGCGTAAACTGAAATAGGCTTTATTGCCGAACCTATCTGACGCTTACTCATGGTAGCCCTGTTTAGCACCATATTACCCGTCTTTTCTCCTCTGCCGCCAACACAGCCCAGAACGTCGCCTGTGTCAGGTGCCATTATTACCATTGCTGATTCAGGCTGAATGCCGTCGTCCACCTTCTTAAAGGAGTTTTCGTCCTCGTAGACCTCCTCAAGAGCATTCTGAATATAGGGGTCAACCGTTGTGTATATTTCAAGGCCTCCTGAGAGTACAAGCTGCGATGCTATTTCCTTTGAATAACCGTACTGCTCCATAAGGTCCTGCTGAACCTGACGGCGCACCTCGTCGGTAAAGTAAGAGTAGACTACAGTTGCAGGCTCGTCTATCGTAATATCCAGCACAAGCTCACTGCCTGCAGCCTGGTTGTATTCCTCCTCAGATATAAGCCCCTGGTCGTACATTTCCCAGAGAACGGTTTCACGTCTTTCTTTGTTTTCCTCCGGGTTTCTTTCCGGGTCGTATTTGGTAGGTGACTTCGGAATTGACGCAAGCGCCGCACATTCAACCAACGTGAGCTCTGACACTTCCTTGTTGAAATAATACTTTGCCGCCGCCGAAACACCGTAGTTGCCGTGAGACAGCGGAATTGTATTTAGGTACATTTCAAGAACCTCACTCTTGGCTCTCTTTTGCGTAAGGCTTATCGCACGGGTTATTTCCGTAACCTTTCTCTGAATTGTACCGTCACGCTCGTCGGTGATATTTTTTACAAGCTGCTGAGTAATAGTAGAGCCGCCGTAGCTCTTGTTACCCTTGAGGAGCTCAAGGAACGCACCAAGCGTTCGCCGTATGTCGATACCATTGTGCTGATAAAATCTTTTGTCCTCAATGGCAATAAATGCATTGGTGAGATTTTTGGGCATTTCCTGAATAGGCGCCCAATAACGGTTTTCCGTGCCGTAAAGACTCTGGTCCTCCATTTCAACATAGCCCAGAAGCTGCGTTCTCTCAACGTCGGCGTATTCGGGATAATATATTTTTGTAGTCATATCAAGTGAAAACTGAAGATTGCTTATATCGTAATCAAAGTCGAAAAGATTTTCACTGCAATACGCAAAGAACGTCACGCCAACGATAATACCTGTAGTTATACCGATAAGCATGACCGTCAAAAGCACGCTTGCTAAAGTGCCAAATACTTTTCCTAAAGTTTTGAAAATACGTGCTACCTTGCTTGCCGCATCAGTTTTTTTAAAGCTCATATCAAAATCCCTTTCATAACGTTTATTAGGAAGCTAAAAGTCTTAAATAAGTGCCCTGCTACAGAGCACAATCAAGAATAAAATTACATTTTATGTAAAAAATATATATGCAGATAAATAAATAGCGGAGGATACTTTATGAAAACAAAGATACAACCCTCAGAAAACACCAAAAAAATCTTAAAAAATCTGAAAGCTCTCTCGTCAAAGCTTTTTATTTGTGCATTTCTTACTGCAATATTTATGCTCGCCGCCTTTTTTATTCCCGGTAACGTAACCTACGAATACCAAGACGTTCAGGAAACGGCAAATAAAGACGCAAGCACGGAAACCGACGCAAGCAGTACACTGCGGCTTCTACGTGAAAAGAACGGCAAAATCGGTGTTTTCCGTACTGACGGAAGCCTTGTGCGCATTATAGACGTAGAGGTATCTCTGCTTCCGGAATACGACAAAGAACTGCTTTCCGAGGGAATAGTAGCAGAAGAAGACGAGCTATACGAGCTTATTGAAAGCCTTACTTCATAATTACCATCGCTGTAAAATATTCTTCCAAATACTATTATACACCATAATATTAAAAAAAGCAATTATATTTGTGATTTTTTTCTGAAATAATAAAATTTTCCATAAGGGTATTGAAAAAAAGACTGCTTTGTAGTATATTATATACTATAATGTTTTCTGTAGCACCTTCAAAGAATATTATTATCAGGAAGTGAAAGAATGAAAATAGTAATAACAGGACTTGGAAAAATAGGAACAACTATCCTTGAAAGCCTTATTCTCGAGGGACACGACGTGGTAGCAATTGACGATAGTCCCGCAGTTGTTTCTGAAATATCAAATATATACGACGCAATGTACGTTGTCGGAAACGGAGCGGACTGCGATATCCTTAACGAAGCCGGAATAGGCGACGCAGAGCTTTTCGTTGCAGTCACAGGCTCTGACGAGCTTAATATGCTGGCGTGCTTCCTTGCAAAAAAAATGGGAGCAAAGCACACGATTGCAAGAATAAGAAACCCCGAATACAACGACAAAAGCCTTGTATTTATGAGAAAGCACCTTGAGCTTTCCTCTGCAATAAACCCGGACCTTCTCTGTGCAAAGGAGCTTTACAATATTCTGAAGCTTCCAAGCGCAGTAAACATCGAAACTTTTTCAAGACGAAACTTTGAGATGATTGAAATAAAGCTAAAAGCCGATTCGATTCTCGACGGAATGAATCTTCAGGAAATAAGAAAGAAATTCGATGCAAAATTTCTTGTATGCACAGTCCAGCGAGAAGACCAAGTGTTTATACCAAGAGGTAATTTCGTGATGAAAAGCGGCGACAGAATAAATATAACGGCAGAAGTGCCCGAGGTTCAAAGGCTCTTTAAAATGCTCGGAATTATGCAAAGGCAGGCAAAGAGCGTTATGATACTCGGTGCAAGCAGAATTGCATATTATCTTGCACAGCTTCTTATCGCAGGCGGAAGTACGGTAAAAATTATTGAACTGAATAAAGAGAGATGCGAGCAGTTCAGCGCAGCACTTCCCAAAGCGATAATCATACACGGCGACGGTGCACAGCAGGAGCTTCTTCTTGAAGAGGGCATACGTGATGCCGATGCTTTCGTTGCCCTTACCGGTATGGACGAAGAAAATATACTTATATCCTGCTTTGCCTCCTCCCTTAACGTTCCAAAGGTTATTTCAAAGGTAAACCGTCCGGAGCTTGCTCTTCTTGCCGGAAACCTCGGACTTGACACCGTCATATCACCGAGAAAAATCGTTTCGGAGGTTCTTACAAGATACGCAAGAGCACTTCACAATTCTATGGGCAGCAGCGTTGAAACCCTATATAAAATAACTGACGGCAAGGCAGAGGCTCTGGAATTTATCGTACAAAACGAATTTGAATACTGTAATATTCCCCTTAAAGATATGGCGATTAAGAATAACGTACTTATAGCAGGTATAATCAGAGGCAGAAAAACCATTATCCCAAGCGGTAACGACGTAATTCTTCCGGAGGACAGAATAGTGGTAATAGCAGAAGGCACAAGACTAAGTAGCCTGTCCGATATTATGGCTTAAACAAATCTTAAATCAGATTATAACTCTGAAAGGAACTTATTAAAAACAGATGAACCGTAAACTCGTATTTTATTATCTGGGACGCATAACATACGCCTGTGGCGCTCTTATGATTCTTCCTATACTTGTTTCACTTATATACGGCGAATACAGATGCTTGTCTGCCTTTCTCCTTACAGCGATTATTGCGCTTTCATTTGGCTTTGCTACATCGCACTTCTCCAGAACCAAAGACAACCTTATGTTTGCAAAGGAAGGCTTTGCAATCGTTGCACTTGCGTGGCTTGCAATGTCACTTCTCGGCGCACTTCCCTTTTTCATAAGCCGTGAAATTCCTTCATACGTTGATGCATTTTTTGAAACGGTAAGCGGCTTTACCACCACCGGCGCTTCAATTCTTAACGATGTTGAAGCAATGAGTAAATCCTTGCTTTTCTGGCGAAGCTTTACCCACTGGATAGGCGGTATGGGGGTTCTCGTGTTCATTATGGCACTGCTTCCAAATATTTCAGAGCGTACCGTACATATTATGCGTGCAGAAGTACCCGGCCCCATCTTCGGAAAACTCGTGCCTAGAGTAAAGGATACCGCAAAAATTCTTTACCTGATTTATATAGCATTAACGGTACTTGAAATTATACTTCTTCTTTTAGGCGGAATGCCATTCTTTGACAGCGTAGTACACTCCTTCGGAACAGCAGGTACCGGCGGCTTTGGCATAAAAAGTGCAAGCATAGGTGCGTACGCCTCACCCTACATACAATGGGTAATAACGATATTTATGCTGATTTTCGGAGTTAACTTCAACGTATATTATTATTTTCTCGCAAAACGTTCAATATCTGCCTTTAAAAGCACGGAGCTTTTCGCCTATCTTGCAGTAGCAGGTGCATCCACCGCAGCTATATGCGCAAACATTTACAGCCTATACGGAAGCTTTTCCGAAAGCCTGCGTCATTCAGCTTTTCAGGTGTCATCAATACTCACCACCACCGGCTTTGCTACGACAGACTTCAATCTGTGGCCGGACTTTTCTAAAGGCGTTCTGCTATCGCTTATGTTCATAGGAGGCTGTGCAGGCTCAACGGCAGGCGGTCTTAAGGTTTCAAGAATAATACTTATGATAAAAATGATAGGCTCGGAAATAAAGCATTTACTTCACCCAAGAGCTGTAACGACAGTGCGCTTTGAGGGTAAAAAGGTGGAAACCGAAACCCTGCGCAGTACTACCGTTTATTTTGTAGTCTTTGCAGTGTGTTATATATCAGCCTTTCTTCTAATTTCCTTTGAGCCATACGGCTTTGAAACAAACTTCACAGCGGTTGCCGCTTGCATAAACAACGTAGGACCGGGCTTCGACCTTGTAGGCCCTTCGGCAAGCTTTTCGATTTATTCACCCTTTTCAAAAATAGTGCTTTCAGTGGCAATGCTTCTCGGAAGACTTGAAATATTCCCTCTCCTTCTGACGTTCATTCCGGGAACCTGGACAAAGGACTAATATTGCAGAATTACAAAAAATGTAAACAAACTGATAATTTATAGGAAAACACTTGAAAAACAAAAACAAGTGTGATATAATCCATCTGTTATGTATGGGCATTTTGCCTATCGTAAAATAATATTACGGCATTCCTCTGCAAATGCTCCGCACGAATGTCTATTTTAGGAGGTAAGTGAGATGAACAATATCATCGAAGCTTTTGCAAGCGAGCAGCTTAAGAGCGAGGTTCCCGCATTCAACATTGGTGATACCGTAAAGGTACACAACAGAATCAAGGAAGGCTCAAGAGAAAGAATACAGCTTTTTGAAGGTACCGTTATCGCAAAGAAGAACGGCGGAATTTCCGAATCCTTCACAGTAAGACGTGTAGCTTACGGCTGTGGCGTTGAGAAGACCTTCCCTCTTCACTCCCCTAACGTAGTTAAGGTTGAAGTAGTAAGAGAAGGTAAGGTAAGAAGAGCTAAGCTTTACTACGTAAGAGACAGAGTAGGTAAGGCTGCTAAGATTAAGGAAAAAATCTAACAAGAGCTCAAAGATAAGGGAAGCAGAACGCTTCCCTTTTTCTTTTTGCTTCTTGAATATTTTTCGTTAAAGTGCAAAAAATAACCTTACACTAAACATACCGAAAGGAACACAAAAATGAAAGTAAAGGTTATTAAAGAAAAATGCATCAGCTGTGGACTGTGTGCATCAATGCTTCCCGAGGTTTTCGAGCTTCCCGACGATGATGTGGCATATGTAAAAAAGCAGCCCACGAGTGAAAACGAATCCGAAGCTCAGGAGGCGGCAAGAAGCTGTCCGACTGAAGCGATAGAGGTGGATTGAGTGAAAGGCATTTTAAAAGGGCAGAAAATTTTCTGCCCTTTTTGTTTTCTCCCAATTACCTTTTGTGTTCCCGCTGCAATATTGGTTGAACCAAAGCTTTCCTCCGGGAGGAAGGGGGACCACGAAGTGGTGGAAGGAGCCTGCATAACAATATTGTTCAACGAAATCTTCCGTTTGCGCACTCTCCCTCAGTCATCTTCGATGACAGCTCCCTCCCGGAGGGAGCCAAATAACACTTATGTTCATCCGGGAACACATTGTCGAATTGGGACTTTGTTTCATACACAGCTATTGACCTATACACATTACCGGCTAAAAGGCACTTGAGGCATACTTGGCACAAGTGCCTTTTATAATGCTGTTGGGTGTAAAAAATACTTATAATAGTTCCACGCCTTTTCCGCTATTTAAAAATCAATAAAGAATACTGTATTTACTTTTTCAAATCCAAGTTCAAATGCATCAAACTCTCCGTGGGACTTAGCATATTCATTAAATTGAGCGTCTTCAAAGGGAATATAGCCTTTTTCAATAACAGAATTTGTTGTCATCATATATAGATATTTAATCGCATCATTCGGAGTGTCAGACAGCTTTACGGTATGAACGCAATTATTTAATAAAAATCCGTGTGCGTTTTGAAGTCCACCATAGGATATAGCAAGAAGCCTATCATTTTCAAATACACCCATTGGCTGCATAAGAGGTCTTTCCTCAAGCGGCTTTTTTAAAAAATCCCTTAATCCGTATCCACCGGACTTTTTAAATACCGGGTCATGATTCTCTGAAATAAACAGCTCAACCGCTTCCACATCACCCAGCTCCAAAAATTTGAATGAATATTTCTTTGCATCATTCGGAAGAATAAAGGGCTCACCAAAATACATGGTTTCTGCTCTCATACCAATTTTCTTGCAAGGAATTTCATTCAATGCTTCCCGTACCTCTTCCATGGAAGTCTCTTTATAAAAAACAAACTCAATGTGTTCAGGTGCAAAATGCGATAACTGTTCAACGTATTTTCGCAATTTTGAAACGTCTTCAAGTACAAGCTTCAACCACGGACGTTCATAGAAATTATCAATTGCAACAAAACCGTCCGAACCGGACAAATCATTATCGGATGCAATTTTAGAACCATTATATGCAATTGTAACTGCAGTATAACCGTAACGTTTTGCATCCTTATCCAAAAGATAATTAATTACATCATTAGCGTCTTTTTGAAAAAATTCAGGAAGAGAATAATGAAATTCGGAAACAGCAGTAGCATTTAACTCATTATCCGCCCATACCAACGGCTTATCCTTCATATTATCACGATACTCGCTTGGTGTTTTTCCATATTGCTCCTTAAACGCTCGTATGAATCCTTCGTGGCTTTCATAACCGCAATCCAAAGCAATTGATAAAATATCTCTCTGTGGAGATGATCTGAGGATACGAGCAGCTCTGCTCAATCTTCTGAATCGAGCATATTCCATAACGTTAAAGCCCGTATGATTTCTGAAAATTCTATTAAAATAATTTACGGAAAATCCTGCATTTTTCGCCACATCCTCAATCGTAATTTCATTAGAAATCACATTATCTATATATTTTACAGCTTTTCTGATTAACTCACAGTTTTCCATAATATGTCCTCCTCGAAATTAATTAGTGTGTAAGCAATCGGCCTTTCGCTTGCAAGTATATTATAGCACAGCTTTATTTATTTGTCTTGACCAAAAAAACTGAGTTAAAATGGCGCATCTGCTTTATCGCAGATACGCCAATATGTCGCTTTTTCTGTGTTTAATCAAAGCTTTAACTTTACTTATTCACCGCACCCACAAATCTTTCAAACGCACAAAGCCCGTCAGCGTTTCTCTTATAAACCCCTGCGTGCTCAAGAACCTTTGCGAAAACGATTCCTATTTCGTCACGGAGTATCTGCTCTACATTCTGCGCATTTATATCGGGATATTTCGGCATAAAGCCCACTACCCACTTTGCGTGCTTTGAAAGCACCTCGTCGCCGGAAATGTCACGCTTTGCAATAATTGCATCTGCAAGAAGCGCCATTTCCTCTTTAAGTCTTGCAGGAAGCACCGCAAGTCCCATAACCTCGATAAGTCCGATGTTTTCTTTCTTTATATTGTGAAGCTCTGCGTGGGGGTGATATACTCCAAGGGGATGCTCCTCGGTGGTGATATTGTTGCGAAGCACCAGGTCAAGCTCGAATTTTTCGCCATTCTTTCTTGCAATAGGTGTAATGGTGTTGTGCTTTTCACCATCGGTCTCGGCAAAGATGAATGCATCTTCGTCGGTGTAGCCTCTCCATGCGGCAAGAATTTTACTTGCAAGAGCACAAAGCCTCTCCGTATCCTCACACCTCAGACGAAGCACGGACATCGGCCACTTGACTATGCCACATTCAATATCCTCAAAGCCATCAAAACGCACCTCTTTTTCAATGGGTGCCTTCGCCATAGCAAAGGAGTAATGACCGCCCTGAAAATGGTCGTGGGTAAGAATTGAGCCACCAACGATGGGCAGGTCTGCGTTTGAGCCCACAAAATAATGAGGGAATAGCTTTACAAAATCAAGGAGCTTGCGGAAGGTCGCATCGTTTATTGCCATAGGAGTGTGCTCAGAATTGAACACTATACAGTGCTCATTGTAGTACACATAGGGCGAATACTGGAAATACCACGCACTGTCATTTATAGTTACCGGAATGATTCTGTGATTCTGTCTTGCAGGATGATTTACTCTTCCTGCATAGCCCTCGTTTTCACAGCAGAGCATACACTTCGGATAGCCTGCCTGGGGTGCATTCTTTGCAGCGGCAATAGCCTTCGGGTCCTTTTCCGGCTTTGAAAGATTTATGGTAATATCAAGGTCACCGTACTCGGTAGAAGTTACCCATTTTACGTCCTTTTTGATTCTGTAGCGTCTTATATAATTACTGTCACAGGAAAGATTGTAAAAATAATCCGTCGCAGAAAGAGGGCTTTCATTATAAAGCTCGTAGAACTTGTTAGTTACTTCCGACGGTCTCGGAATCATAATTCCCATAAGCTTTGTGTCAAAAAGGTCACGGTAAACCACGCTGTCCTCTATTATCCCCTTTTCAACTGCATAGTCGCAAAGAGAGCGCAGTACGTCTTCAAGCACAATTTCATCGCTTAGTTCACTATCGTATGAAATCTCATCAAGTCCAAGCTCTGCCATTATGAGATTTGTCATATAAATCTCGTCACGCAAGGTGAAAAATCCCTTATTAAGTCCGTATTTTATAAGTTTTCTGACGTTTACAGATACATCTGCCATTTTATTCGCCGTCCTTTACGCAATTATAAATTGTGGATATTTAATATAACAAATATTGCGTATATTATACTGTTTTTTTACTTTTTTGTCAAGCACTCTGAATAAATTTACAAAAAAATACGGCTTACACGTCAAATGTAAGCCGTAATAGTTATTCAAAATCAGATATATCAAAGGTAGTATAGCCTAAATCGTAGACCGAATAGTTCCGTTGAATCAGATCCTCGAATATATAATTCACAAAATCCAATAATTGACAGTGCAAAAACGCTGCTAAAATTTCATTTTCCTCCCTGACATCACTGTCACCCTCATATTCGTCAAATTTATAAGGATAATCTGCGTTGAATTTGGATTTTTCAAGCACCAGGCTTCCTTCCAGCAACACATCCACACCTTCAACGTAGCAATAATAATCCACATAAGTATCGGTGTAACCCGAGAGGAAATCAATATACAATGACAGTAGCGCATCTTCGTAATAACAGGTAATATTGGCTACGATATATTCACGCTCTTCGTCGTAATACACTCCAACAGTTGCCATACCATCATCCGATACCGCTGTTTCGCTATAGGATTTATAGCCGTGTGACGCTTCTACGCCGTTATAATTTTTCAGAATAAAATCCCTTAATGAGTTATAAGCATTAATTTGGACTTTTTCCTCGACAAGTATCTCGGTGAAGGGGAAATCAAATGCATCAAACGATGTATACCCAAAATCTGCTACCGAATACTCACTGCTAATATAATCTGAAAATAAATCGTTAACAAACTCCAGTGCAAGACAATACAGCTCCTTTGAAATACGCTGATCTCGCTCTAATCTGTCTGTCGTACCGGTGTAAGTTTGGAACTTATAATCAAAATCCTTGTTAAAGCTTGCAAAGGGGATATTACCGTCTCCGTATGTGTAGTAGTCGTAAGCCGTAGAATGTGTGAAATCATAATAGTAGAAGTATCCGTATCTGTTTATCCTTTCAAGATTTGTATCAAACGCATAAGCAAGCTCGCCATCAACATAATAGTCTATACATATCTGAATCTTCTCATCGACGTCGTTATAATTAAATCCGACAAAGAATTCCTCACTAATCGACATCTCATATATTATTTGGAATTCTTTTCTACCACCTCTGGTTCCAGTGTAATTTTCCAGAATAAAAGTCTTTAACAGATCATACGCCGTTTCCTGGCGCATTACAGAAAGCTTTTGCAGAACCAAGCTTTCAAAATCCTTAAACTTAGTAAGCTTTCCAACGCTATATCCCTCAAGTGCAGTCATCGGCACGGCAAGATTAAGATTTTGTCCGAATAAGTATCCACCCGAGGTGATGCCTATAACCTCGCCGTATTTATTGATAAGCGCACCGCCACTGCTTCCGCTTGATATTGCAGCGCTTGTCTGAATATAGGTAACGCCGTTTTCCACTCTTGCAGGGTTTGAAATAATCCCTACGGCTATGGTGTTCTGAAGTCCAAGGGGACTTCCGATTGTATATACGGTTGCGGCACCCACGATAGTAGATACGTCACCTACCTTAAGATATTCGTTTCCCGTGCAGTCCACCTTGATAATTGCCCAGTCGTTTTCTATATCAAAATCGTAAACTCCCACAATGTCGTATATAGCACCGTCACCGGAAAGCTGTGCCTTTGCCGAATAAGCATCCTCGATAACGTGGAAATTGGTTACCGCAGTTCCCTTATCGTCTATAAAGAAGCCACTGCCTGAAGCGATTGCCATATCTTGCTCGTCGTATATTTCAATATAAAAAACAGCAGGAGAACAGGATGCATATATCTCCTCAGCAGGAAGCTCTACGGCAGGAAGCCCTATATTATCGCCCGAGCCGGCAGCGCTGTAGTAGCTGTAAAAATTCTTCCTGGTAAATACACCTGCAGTAATAAGCTTCTCGGCAAGAGTCTGCTCCGTGCCCTTAAGATGCGCCACAAGTGACGAATACGCAACGGTAACCACGTCAGCTCTCCAGAATTCTTCGAGATTTACGTTGTCGGGCAGTATTCCTACCGTTCTTGCAAGTGTAAATGGGTCGTTCCATACAAAATCTGCACCGTTTGTATCCGAATAACCGAGAGCACGAAGAACAAAGGTAACAAACATTGCAGCACTTGCATCGCCCGTTCCGAACTCGGTAAGCGATTGTCCGTTTGTAAGTCCGTTTGAATAGGCAAAGCCAACGTATTTATCCGCCCATTCGGGAACGTCGGTAAAGGGATGTCTCCATACTCCGCCGGTGACTTCGCTTTCACGTCCGAGTACACGTATAAGCATAACCAATGCTTCAACTCTCGTCGGAGCTCTGTCAAGGTCAAAATCCGTATCGGATACGCCTTTAAATAAGCCCAATTCCTTTAATTCCTGCGCTAAAGCTTCTTCCTTTGATATATCTCTTTCGGCAGATACAATAACCGAAAAAGAAGAAATACATATAACCACCGTCAGAAGTACAGATATAATACGCTTCATTTTTCCTCCGATTGACATTTATTGCAATTACATTTATATAATATCATTATTTCGACGCCTTGTCAATAGTGCACGCCTTAATACTTATTGTCAGATAAACAAGAACGAAAAGTTGACATTCGTTGAAAACTGTGATAAAATATACCAATAATAAATAATTTTTCCGGAGGCAAGCATGAAAAAACTTCTATCTGTATTTTTCGCCGCCTTTGTCTTTGCTGCTCTGACAGTTTCAGCATCAGCCATTGACGTAATAATCGACGGCGTAAAGGTCGAGTTCAATGACAGCACCGGCTATCCCTTTATAAGTGCAGAAAGCAGAACTCTCGTACCCCTTCGTGCAACTATGGAGGCTTTTGGTGCGACAGTGCGCTGGGACGCAGAAACAAGCACAGCCCTTGTAACAAAGAACGAAGCAACGGTAGCCTGCAAAATAGGTGAAAACTGCATTTACAGAAACGGTACGAAAATTCCCAACGATACCGCAGCGATAATCAAGGATAACCGTACCTATCTTCCTATAAGAGCAGTCCTTGAAGCCCTTGACGCAAAGGTTGCTTGGGATGGAAACGTAATTGTAACAAAGCCGGGCGCAGCAAATCTTGTTTACTCAATTGAAAACAGCGGTAAAAAAGTATCAAACTACTGGGCAGAATGGTCAAAGGCACTTGAGCTCAAAAGTGCAGGTAAATACGCAGAATGTATTGAGGCTCTGAAAAACCTTGCTCCCACCTTCCTTGCCGCAAATAACTACACCAACGATGCAATGCTTTATAATCATCTCGGCTCCTGCTACAATAATCTTCAGATGACCGATGAAGCGGCAGCGTGCTTCGTGCGTGAGGCAGAGCTCTGGGAGCTCTCCGGCGCACATCAGTCTGCACTCGGAGCACTCAGACGTGCAAGCTATTGCAATAGCACCGTTCAGATGTTTATGAGCTCAGATAACGAAAACTATTCCGGAAGAAAGTACTTCGGAGCACTGTATGAGCCCAAAAACGGCATACGCATCGGCGTAACAATGAAGTACAGCAGCCACGAGTATATAGAGAAGTTCACACCAATTGCGGGAAAAGAAGCCGCAGGCTTTATCCTTTACGGCGGAATTGATACTCCAATAAAGAATTACAGACTCAGCTTTGAAGAAGCAGTGAAAAAGGACAAAATAATTCAGTATGCACTTCAGCCGAGAGACAGAGCTGATTTTGACAGCATAGTAGAAAACGACGTCCGTTATATTAATCTTGCAAAAGAATTACAGGCGACAGGCGCAAAAATCCTCATTCGCTTTGCCTGTGAAATGAACGACGCAAGCTCCAACTGGTACAGCGACGACTACGCCAGTTATATTCAGAAATGGCGCTACGTTGCAGACATTTTCCATGAGTATGCTCCAAACTGTGCTATGGTGTGGTCACCTAACTTCTACCCGGCTGACAACATGGAATACTACTACCCCGGCGACAAGTACGTCGACTACGTGGGAATTTCAGCCTACTGCGGATATAACCCTGACCTTGACCCTCTCGGGCAGGGCGTTGACAGAAGCCGCTACGAGTCGGTGCTTGATACCATCGTCGGACTTTACGGTCACAAAAAGCCGATAATCATTTCCGAGGGCGGAGCGTCTTATTATCACGTGGAAACAGGAAAAGACATAACGGAATTTGCAAGCAGACAGCTGAATAATTTCCTTAAATATCTACCGATAAAATACCCGCAGGTATCGTCAATGTATCTCTTTGAAACCCTTGACGCTGGCGGAAGAAAGTTCCAGCTTCTCGAAAACGAAACCTACCACGAAGCCTACAAAAACGGTATTTCAAGCCCCGCCTACGTATCAAATAACAACGAGCAGACCAACGGTATTCCCTACAGCCTTGAGCTTTGCAACAATGCGTTCGTTCCGGCAGAAAAGGTAAATCTACACGCCTACTTCAAAACCTTTGAAAACAACTTCTCCCACGCAACCTACCTTATAAACGGCGTAAACGTGGGAACAGTAAAGGATATTCCCTATACCCTTTCAGTAGATTTCAGCCCATACAAGGGACAAACCATAACCCTCACGGCGCAGGCATACGACAGCGAAAATCAGCTTTGCGCCACAAAAAACTATACAATAAAGGTTGAAGGATAAATCTAAGTAATAAGCAAATAACGGACTTTCATTTTTTGAAAGTCCGTTATTTTATAAGCTGAAAAATCAGATTTTCCAGAACAAGATATCCCTTTGCGCCACTTTTGAGCTTTTCGTCTGCCGCAAGAACAAGTCTTGCAATTTTTTTTGCATAATCACCGGGCATATCCCGAAGAAAAGCAGTGTATTTTCTTACAACAAAATCACGAAGTCCCGATTCCCTCACAATCTCTGCATCGGTTCTTCCCTCACGCATAAGCGAAGATACCGTAGCTATATCACCGGCAAGCTTTGTGATAGCACCAAAAATTATAAGTGGCTCAGTCTTTACCGCACGAAGCCTTGAAAGTGCCGTTACGGCAGCTTCAAAATTCCTTGCAACTATGGCGTTTGTGACGTCAAAGGTAATTGCCTCTGCGTTTCTTATACAGATAAAATCTATATCCTCCCTTGTGATGCTTTGTCTCTGCTTTGTGGAAAGATAGGATACAAGCTTTTCTATCTCAAAGGACAAAAGACACATATCCGTGCCTACGCACTCACAAAGATAGCGCACATCTTCCTGGGAAATCCCAATCTTCTCCTTGTCAAAATGTTTTTTTATCCACCGAAGAAGCGTAGCGTCGCCAATCTGCGCTCTCTGAAAATCACATACCAGCGCAAGCTCTGAAAGCTTTTTTATAAAGGCCTGATTATTCTTTCCCTTTAAAGGCTCAATGTTGGAAAAATATATTACAACCACAGACATTTTTCCTATGTCTGAAAGCAGGTCATAAAGCTCTGCAAGTTCCCTTTCGGAAAGCTTTGAAAAATCAGGGCTGTCAAGCTTTATAACTCTCTTTTTACTTTCCTTTCCCTCACCGTCAAAAAAGGAAAACTCCTGCATCGGAACGGCTGTAAGCTCATCACAGAGCTTTCCAAAGTCCATATCACCACGAAGCGTTGTGATGTTAACGCTATCCCCTGCAGCAGTGCAAAGAGAGGAAAAGTAGTAACGCTTCATATATTCCTCGTCACCGGAGAAAACGTAAAGCCCCTCGGTATTCCCTGCAGAAAGCCTGTTTTTAAGCTCGGCTATAGCCTGCTTTGACGCCTCTTTTTTTGCGTCAGTCGCACTTTTATACGCCATTTTACGTTCTCCTTTCAGTGAAAATCAAGGACTAAAAATCAAAGTCCGGAACATAAGCCTCAGTAGCACTGGAGCGCTCTTGGGAAAAACCGTTTACAAAGCCAAGCTTTTCTGCATAGAACAGCACCTTTTCATATTCAAGGGTAGTAAGCTTTCTTGAAAGCTCCTTATATTCACCTGCTCTGTGTGCCGGAAAATACTGCCTCATAATGCTGATATAAAACCGCTTTGCATCATAGTGTTCCGATAAATAATCAAGTATTTTAAAAGAATCTCTGTAAAGAGTAGGAAGCACAAGATGACGCACAAGAACACCATTTGTCATATGCCCCTCCTTGTCAAAGACAGGGTAACCGACCTGCCTGAACATCTCTTCTATAGCAGCTGTTGCTACCTCGAAATAATTCTCCGCCCCTGAATATTTCTTTGAGTATTCAAGAGAATAATACTTTAAATCCGGAAGATATATATCAACAAGACCGTCGAATTTTTTAAGCGTCTGCACACTGTCATAGCCACCGGTATTAAAAACAACTGGGATTTTAAGTCCTTCATGCACACGCTCGAGGGCGTATACTATATCCTCGCTATAGTGAGTGGGATTTACAAGGTTAAGATTTGCCGCTCCCATATCTTGAATACGCAGAAAAATATTGCACAGCTCATCTCTTGTAACGACACGCCCACGCATGCCGCTTGAAATCTCATAATTCTGACAGTAAACGCATTTCAGCGAACAGCCCGAAAAGAATACCGTTCCCGAGCCCTTGCCGTAGGAAATGCAAGGCTCCTCCCATTCATGAAGACCAACCCTTGCAATTCTGATATTTTCACCCGCACCGCAAAATCCAAAGCCTGCACCTCTGTCGGCTCCGCATTTCCTGGGACATATCTCACAATGCCTGTTACTGCTCATACTATATCATTCTTTCAATCTTGAAAATTCTCATAAGAAGCGATACCAATAAGTAAACAACGCCGGTTATAAGTATATTGTAAATATATTCCGGAAGTACTGCACCGAGCATTATATCAGCAAAGCTTATGTCGTGCCAGGTTCCGAGAAGATAGAAGGTGCTTACCACTACCTTTGACAGCAGAAGCACAGCCGAAACTATCATTGCATTAAGGGCACCGTGACCTGCAAAGCTTGATGACGCAGTATAGGCATACATACCGCAAAGGCAGTAGCACAGCGGTGAAAACACAGGAGCCGAGCAGGTAACGTCAACTATAAAGCCGAAAATTATACCAAGTATTACCGCACGGCGTCTTGAGCTGAAAATTGCAGTACAAAGCACAAGCGGAAAAATAATATCAGGCATTACTGTGCTCTGGGATATAAGTCCTCCGAAGGAAAAAATTTCAAACCTTATACCAAGATGAGGTAAGACGCTAACCGTAAGAATATAAAACAGCAGGAATACAAGGGTGAAAAATATGTTATCCCGCTTGTTGTTTGAAAATAGCATTTGTCAAACCGTCCTTTTTGAAAGCTGCATTACTGTAATACAGGAGCACTTACAATATTATAGCTTGCGAGCACTTCTTCATCTATCTTTACGTTACTCATATACGGTGCTATCAGCTCATCAAATACAGTATTTGAAATGGAGCTTCCGACAGCAGAATAAACGTCGGAATAAAGGTTGTATTTTTCTGCGTCCATAGGATATTTTTTAATGATATGAATGCCGTAGGAGCCCTCTATCGTGCGGATTTCGCCCTCTTTCATATCAAGAGCTGCCTGTTCAAATTCCGGTGTAAAGCCACTGTTCTTACAAACGAAATATCCCTCAGGATACTTTTCCGCACCGGCAGCATCGGAGTCCTTGTATATTTCCCAAAGCTCCTCAAAGCTTTCGCCGGCACTGAGTCTTGCATTGATGGATTCAGCAAGAGCCTTTTTCTGGGCAAGCTCCGCCTCTGTAAGAGAAACTCTTGAGCCGTCGTCCTTAACCTTAAAGGACGTGTTTACGAGAATATGCTTTACTATTGAATAATTGTCACGGAAATACTCCTTTTTCTCCTCTTCTGAAACGGAAATTGCATTTTGAAGAGTCATCATCTTGTAATACATTTGATAGTAGTCTCTCAGATTCTTTATATCTATACCGTAGCCGGACAGGAAAGATTCAAGACCGCTTTTGGAGCCTTGGGTTGATATCAGCTGATTTATAAGCTCGTCAACCTGCTTTTCAATCTGTATATCGTTTTCCGTAAGAGTGTCCTTCATTTCCTCAACGTTATTTTTTGTATATTCGTAAACGTAAGCCGATGCAACAAATTGCTTAGCATAGCTTACAATGTCATCAAACACCAGGTCGCCTATGGTTTTTCCGTCCTCGCTTGCCTGCGTATTCCATAACTGCGCCATGTCGGTAGTATAGCCAAAGCTGTAAAGATAAACCGTCTTGTTTTCCGAAAGATGATATGAGAATATATTTTCATTCATAGCAGCGACAGTCTTGCCGCTTTCATCCTCGTAATAAATTACGTTTTTGGTTTCGCCGCAGGAAACAAGGCAGGTCAGCGAAATAACCGCCACAAGAAGCATGAGGCAAAGGCTTTTTAATACTCTTTTCATAATAAATCCTTTCTTGTCATCGTATTGTTTTTTTAAAAATCTGAACGTGTAAAAGCAATCTCTCACCAAATTACATTATTCTTTCACAATTGTAGCAGAATTCACATCTCTTTTGGTGAATAAATATTAAATATTTTATCCACAAGTCCCCGAAGCTCTCCGTCACCGGAAAGCTTTATGCTGTAATAAGGGTTTGCACCCGAACAGTAAAGCAGAGCCTTGCCGAATTCTGCATACATATCACGGAGCCTTTCCTTTGACGGTTCTTCCGGATATAGGTTAAGCCGCCCACCCTTTGTTTCTATCCGTTTTATACGGAGCCTTTCGCCTGCCGCACGAACTGACGATATCCATATAAGCTCGGACACAGGCTTTGGCATATCTCCGTATCTGTCAAGAAGCTCGTCTGTTACCTCATCTGCATCAGCCTTTGTCTCAATAGCCGCAATTTTTTTGTAAGCTTCAATTCTTGCCCCAGACATTGAAATATAGTTTTCCGGAATATAGGCATTTCTTCCGAAATCAACTGTACATTCACATTTTGCCGCCTTTTTTTCGCCCTTTTCCTCAAGCACCGCTTCTTCAAGAAGCTTTATATAAAGGTCGTAACCCACAGCCTCAAGATGTCCCGACTGCTCTGCACCAAGAAGATTTCCCGCACCTCTTATTTCAAGGTCACGCATAGCAATTTTAAAGCCGGAGCCAAATTCCGTGTATTCACGAACCGCTTCAAGCCGCTTTTGTGCCACCTCAGAAAGTGCCCGGCTTCCGTCATAGGTAAGATATGCGTAAGCACGTCTAGACGAGCGTCCCACTCTACCCCTTATCTGATGAAGCTGTGAAAGCCCCATTCTGTCGGCGTGTTCAATAATAAGAGTGTTGGCGTTAGGCACGTCAACTCCTGTTTCAATAATGGTAGTACACACAAGCACGTCAATCTCACCGTCAACAAGCCCTCGCCATATATCCGACAGCAAATCCTCGGTCATCTGCCCATGAGCCACCGCAATATTTGCATCCGGCACAATTTTACGTATCATCTGTGCCGTTCCTTCAATGCCCTCAACCTTGTTGCGAAGATAAAACACCTGACCGCCACGGCGAAGCTCCCTCTTTATAGCCTCACCTATAACCTCCATATCCTGCTCCATAACGTAGGTCTGAACAGGATACCTGTCCTGCGGTGCTTCCTCAAGCACAGACATATCACGAATACCCGCCATCGCCATATTAAGAGTTCTGGGTATCGGAGTTGCAGTAAGTGTAAGAACGTCAACATTCTGTGAAAGCTGCTTTAGCTTTTCCTTGTGGGCAACCCCGAAGCGCTGCTCCTCGTCAACTACAAGAAGCCCCAGGTCTTTAAATTCTATATCCTTTGAAAGCAGTCTGTGAGTTCCTATAATAACGTCAATTTCCCCGGTTTTAAGCTTTCGTAGGGTTTCCTTTATTTGCTTAGGAGTTTTAAAACGGGAAATAACGTCGATATTTGCAGGATAATCACAAAAGCGTGAAAGAGCTGTTTCATAATGCTGCCATGCAAGAATTGTGGTCGGCACAAGGATTGCCGCCTGCTTTCCCTCGGCTATGCACTTAAAGACGGCACGAAGTGCAACCTCCGTCTTTCCGAAGCCCACGTCACCGCAGAGAAGTCTGTCCATAGGATAGCTTTCCTCCATATCCTTTTTTATTTCGGATATCGCTTCAAGCTGTCCGTCGGTTTCCTCGTATATGAATTTGGATTCAAAATCCCTCTGCCATTCACCGTCAGGAGAAAAAGCGTAGCCCGGAAGTCTTCTGCGCTTTGCATAAAGCTCTATAAGCTCCTTTGCCATATCCTTTGCCGCACGCTTTACTCTGGTTTTGGTCTTTTGCCAGTCCTGACCGCCTATTTTTGAAAGCTTTACCTGCTCTGTGCTTCCAGCATATCTCGACACTCTGTCAAGCTGGTCTGCCGGAACGTAGATAACATCGTTACCTGCATATATAATCGTAATATAATCCTTGGTAATGCCACTGACAGTAAGCGTTTTAATGCCGTCATATCTTCCTATGCCGTGTACCGTGTGTACAACGTAATCACCAACGCTAAGGTCAGAATAGGAAAGCAGCTTCTTTGCAGAGGACTTGCTTCTTCCGCTTCTTCTTGCAGAAGCCTTCATATTGCCTTGCTCCGTGCCGCCCTCGGTGAGAAGCGCAAATTTTAAATTTGTAAGCTCAAAGCCGGAAAGGTTCGGAGTATTTTCGGTTTTATAGGTGATAAAAACGTAGTCAGGCGACATTTCCTGTAGCTCTACCTCAGAAGGCGATACCATAACTGCTTTTATGTGCCTCTCCGCCATAAGAGAATTTAGAACCGATGCACTGTGAACACTTCCTGCAACAATTACAGTCTTAAATCCCCGTTCTGCGTAGTCACAAAGCTCCTCGCACAAAAGCTCAAAATCCTTGTTAAAGGGCGCAGTTGACTTTGTGCGGAAGTTGAAGATGCCGGAGAACTTCATATCGGAGCTCTGCATAAAGGTGTTGCATACCACAGACGGTCTCTTGCGAAGCCTTGAAGAAAGATATGCAAAATCCTCACAGTAAGACGCCTTTTTTAGATTTATCTCTC
>JAZOCR010000142.1:0-2702 GCA_045596605.1 Eubacteriales bacterium
CTTACACCGAGGATTTTTATATACCTTAAAAAATCGTATTCGTAGGTTGAAAGAGCTCTGCCGAGGGCATTGTTGGTCTGCGCCGCAATGAGCGGGTCGTCTCCGTCAAAGCCGACGATAATTAAAGTGTGGTAGTAGCCCTCTCCCTCTCTGCCAAGCTGAATTACGTCGCCCGTCTCAACCTCGTCAGCCGTCGCTTCCTTTCCGAAGGGGCCGACCCCTTGATTTGTCGTTATAAAATTGTAGAAGTAGTCTACACCCGTCCAGGCAGGTGCTCTGTCGTCCATTGAGATATAGTACCAGCCGAACGTGCTTTTGTAATTCATCTTACACGAGCCTGCGTAAACGCATTGCGAAACGAAATTCGTGCAGTTTCCTCCGATGCCTGCAAAATTTCCGAATATGGGGTTTTGCGAGAATGCGTAGCGGTTTGCGTAAAGTATTGCGTTTTCACGCAGATAGGGTTTTATAACCAGCATAATGTTTCCTTTCGGGTTGGTTTTTATGAGTGCAGTTTCTATATAAACAGTATACTTCAAAAAAATCAATTTTGTGAAAAAAATATATTGTAATCCGAATATTTTTGTTGTATAATAATGAATATGGAAAAAGATTAAAATTTTGGAGGAATAAAATTATGGATTCCAACGTAAGACCCGAAAGTATGGCACGTATTACGAATGCGGAGCTTGCAAACAAATTTATCGAAGAGCAGGTTAAGCTCGTAAGAGAGCAGGTTGGAGATAAAAAGGTACTTCTCGCACTTTCAGGAGGAGTTGATAGCTCGGTTGTTGCTGCGCTTCTTATTAAGGCTATCGGACGTCAGCTCGTCTGCGTTCACGTTAACCACGGACTTATGCGTAAGGGCGAGTCGGAGCAGGTAATTGAGGTTTTCGGCAAGGAGCTTGACGCTAACCTTATTTATATCGACGCAACCGACAGATTTCTTGACTTGCTTGCAGGAGTTGCAGAGCCCGAGAAGAAGAGAAAAATTATCGGCGGAGAGTTTATGAAGGTGGTTGGCGAGGAAGCAAGAAAACTCAGCGGAATTTCTTTCCTTGCTCAAGGCACGATTTATCCCGACATACTTGAGAGCCACGGCGTAAAGGCGCACCACAACGTTGGCGGTCTTCCCGAGGATATGCAGTTTGAGCTAGTTGAGCCTGTAAAGCTTCTTTACAAGGACGAGGTAAGAGTAGTTGGCGAGGCGCTCGGTCTTCCTCACGCTATGGTATACCGTCAGCCGTTCCCGGGTCCCGGTCTCGGTGTTCGTTGCCTTGGCGCAATTACACGTGACAGACTTAACGCTCTTCGTGAGGCTGATGCAATTTTACGTGAGGAGTTTGATAAGTCAGGACTTGCGGAAAAGGTATGGCAGTACTTCATTGCCGTTCCCGACTTCAAGAGTGTCGGCGTTCGCAACGACAAGCGCTACGAGGGTTGGCCCGCAATTATCCGCGCCGTAAATACAAAGGACGCAATGACCGCAACTATCGAGGAAATTCCTTACGCTCTCCTTCATCATATAACCGATAGAATTACCCACGAGGTTGAGGGTATCAACAGAGTGCTTCTTGACTTGACACCGAAGCCTATTGGAACGATTGAGTGGGAATAATCGGGTAAGGTTTTTAAGTGGCTTGGAAGCCTTATTCCAAGCCACTTTTTGCACATTTTGCGAATTCGCGTGACAACACTTTGACAACAGTTTGAAATGTGCTTTTGAGCAGGAATAAAACGAATATCACAGCAAAAACAAATTATCATACAACGATATAACCAAAATAAGTTGTAGGCATTAAGGAGATGAATGAAATGGGATTGTTCTGCAAAGAATTAGGCGACTATAAGGTAATGGGAAAATACAGAAAAAGTCTTGATGACTTTTATGTATTCGGAGAAACTGAAAAATATTGGTTATATTTAGATAAAAGTTTTAATCAATACATAATGCGTCAAGACAAGCAGAACTACAAAAAAGTAGTATATCTTGGTTGGTTGAGAGGGGAAAAATGTGTTTTCCACGGAAAAATTTTCTATATAAATAGATGGAGTTATACTGGCTGTTCCGAAAATCCCTTAAACTACATTGATGTAGAAACTGGGAATTCAGGCCATTTGTCAGTATTGTCGAACAAAGGATGTTGGATCAATATGCATTTGCACTGTCAAGATAATGTAAATAACTTCACAATAAAAGACGACAAAATAGTGATTGAAGTTACAAGATACAAGGCAGATGCTCACAATGAAGAAGAATTCTCTTATGTCATTTATGTAACGTACGATAGAGGAGAGTTCAAAATTGAGTACATACTTCCTAAAGAAGATATTTAGTCTGAATTGAAAACAAAAAACAACAAGTCAAAGGTGGAGATGTAATTACAGTTGATATTTTGGATCCACTTGGAGGGGTGTTCCCAGAGGAGTTTTACCTATACGGCAATGACGGCGATAATGATGTGCGAAAAGAACAATGGATATTTAAACAAGATCTTTTCGAATCATATAAACAATTTGCTGACGAAAATAGTGGTGAGCTTTATGTAGTGATATACTATGAGGGGGGAAAATAAAAGCAAATAAAAAAGAGGCTGACACAGCCTCTTTTTTGATTATGGAAATTATACAATAGTCTTTCTGAGCCATTCGAGAGTGCAGTTTACCATATGCTTTCCGGTTTCCTCGCTCGCTTCCTTGGC
>JAZOCR010000143.1:0-68713 GCA_045596605.1 Eubacteriales bacterium
ATGGCAGCGATGTAATCGTTATGGATGCCGAGGGCGCAAATCCCGCATCTCCCTGTAAGATGACTGTTATTGATGACTCGGTATCTTTTGAAGGGTTGACGGACGGAGACAGAATCAAGATTGAAATCTCTATGGTCATGACAACATATCCCGGACAAACCGAGGTGCATTCGATTGAAAAGCTGTCCGACGGTACCATAGATGATATTGATCCTGCGGTATTGGACAGCCTTTGCGAGCTTGGGTGGATCTGCACTGTCAAGGATGAAGCAACAGACTCTACAGAACAGGATGTGTCAAAGCCCGATTCATCGGAGGAAGAAACCAACGCCCCCGAGGACACAGAGCTTATATCCGACGAAGAGGCAATCGCTCTCTGTATTGCCGGGCAGGAAACCGTGCATTCCTGGGGGGATTGCAATTTAAGCTTTTCGCCGAATAGTGAAGGCTCTATAACAAGGGAAATGGGCAAGTGGGGAAAATTAGAGTTTCGTCCTCTTGATAAAGATGAATGTTCAACTCTTTCAAGTCCGGATATTAGAGGAAACACAAAAATTTACTATGGCGATTACGAATGGATGCAGGAAAATCTGAAAAAGATTTTTACAGAAAGATTTATAGAAAAGCATTTTAACGGTTTGCCGTGGCCATTCATATATGAAAATGGAACGGTATATTTTTCCGGGTATGCCGGCGGCTGCTCCGGATACCAGACCGACATAAATTACACTGTTATAAACAAAACGGAAAATGAATTTTCCGTAGTGTATGAAACGTATCATAAGGATTATGATACAAGAGAAATTCTGTATTCAGAGGATTCATACTTAGGGTATATGAAATTCGTAAAGGAAGGCGACCTTTGGCTTATTGATGCTTATAATTCAACCGAGATAATTGTCTTTATATATGCTGATGACGCAATTCCTGCCAAGTTTAAGGATAAGGTTCCGGAAAAGTATCGGGATAAAAGTTACTATTTTGAGGAAGAACCACAAGCCTCCGAGGATGAGGAGCTTATATCCGATGAAGAGGGAAAAGATAATTCTACTGAAACGATTGGCACAAAGGATGAAAATACACTTCCCGATGAACTTACGACCGAGTACAATGATGATGTACTAGCGCAACGATACAAGCCTTTTTCTGAAAGAGTTGAATTTACTCCTGGCGACGGAAGCTTTTTTGACAAGCGATCCGATGAACTTGCGGCCGCAGCTGATGCATTCCTCAAAGAGTATGAAAATGATAAGGCATCAAGTCCGCCAATTATGTATTATTTGGTCCAAAAGATGGGACTGTCAATATCAGAGATGTATGACTACTACTGCCCAGGGGTGTCGCCGGATTTTGTGGATTACCTTTTTATCGAAGATATGGAAGAAGCGAAACGTGCATTGATGGCAGATTACTCATTTTATACAGATGGCAAAGTTTACACTTTCTATGAGGTTTACAATGCGGAAATGGCAGGAGAACCTTTATTTGATATCACAGATTCTGAACATGCCGCTGTCTTGTGGGATATATATGATTACTTGACATTTCAGAATACATACGGGCAGCAACAGCAACTCGGTGAATATATTCCGTTTGTGGAAGAAATCATTACTGAGAATTTCACGACAATCACCGATATTGCAGATTGGGAAATATTGGGGTTAAGCAAAGAATACAGTGGGGCATACTCATTTCTATGGGAACTGCTAAGCGGAGAATCGGATATTCCGGAATACAACGAACTCGGAATTAAGGATTATTCCTTGACAAGGCTTTCTGGGGTAAATTCACCGACTGAAACATTTGAATTCACCTTTACAGTTACCGGCAACTCTCTCCCGGAAACACTTCCTCCCGGAACATATACAAAAATTGTTGACCAAGGAGTAGATGTTTTTCTATATGATAACAAGAAGCCGGTAGAAAATGAGGAGTATACAGAAATCAATAGAGTTCGCATGGGATTCGATAAGTTTGGCGATATTCCTGCAGCGCAGGCTGTTTATTGGTATGTTGATTGGAATTATTGGAAATTATCCTCCTACGGTCAATGGGAGCCCGAACGTGACCTTCTGCCGTATGGCTATATTTGCAAATTTTACGGAGAAAATCTGAAAATCGACTTTTCTGAATTACAGCAACTTATGTACGATAAATTTGGAATTGAGGTAGAAAGACCGAAGGAAAGTGGTTATCTCCATAGCAAAGGCATCTGCGTATACGACAAAGAAACTGACACAGCAGAGTACATAGATACACGCTACTTTGAGCCTCATCACCGTATTGTTGATGTAAAGACTGAAAACGAAATAACTTATGTTACCGTACAGCTTTTCGCCGACAGACTGCATCTCGTTCCATCACATAAGATAGTTTACGAAATCGGTGCGGATGAGGTATTTCTCGGATGTGAGATTGTTGAATTCGGAAAATATGAACCAGGTGAGCTGGACTTGAAATCACAAGGCTGATGATATGTACCACACGGCATATATTGCCCTTGTGGATGCAGATGCAGCGGAGAGGTCAGGGCAAATACTAAAAATGTATGAAACAAAGTACCTCAGCCTTGTAAATGATATTATACAAACCAATGACTTCGCGGAATAGTTTGCGAGAAAACTAAAATAAGCTTATTAGATAAAGAAAATCCATCACAGACTTTCATCTGAGATGGATTTTTTGTCTATTTGGTTTGAGCAATCCCTCCAATAAGGACATCGCGCATTTTATTATGTAGCCCAGCTTTATGAGCGAACAAACTTATCATTTGCCTTTACCGCATAGCAATCACGGTTTATAACAATCTCACTGTCGTTTACAATGGTAAATACGTACTTGTCAGCCATAAAGTCGATGTCCGTGTACTCATCGCCCGTGTCTTCAAATATAGTATTTGAAAAATCAAGATTTACGTATATCTTTCCGTCGGCAATATAGTATCTGCCCTCGATGTCACATCCACCCTGGAGATAGTTGACAAACAATACGCAGTCGCCGTCATCAGCAAAGTAAATGCAGGGCGTGCTTCCTTCTCCATTGATGCCCGGGTCAGACCAAATGTATTTTCCGGAAATGTATTTCTCGGAAGCTACAGCTTCAGACGCAGTTTTCTCTCTGGAGTAAATGCGGATAAACACTCTGTTTTGTGCAGTGTCCCTGTCCGGATAAAGCTCCATACGGTTATAGTTCTCCGGCTCAAAATGTTTTTCACTGAAAAGATATATTTTCATATCGTAAATATGTGTGTCTGTCTGCATAACAGTTACCGGACGTGTTGACAGCTCGAAGTCTGCGTTTTCCAATATTGCATCATAATCTTTTACAGATAGAATTTCTGCTATGTCCGAGACTTTTTTGTATTCGTCCTCATAAAGGATTTTCATCTCTGTCGCATCAATATCTGCAAGCTTTGCTGCCTTGTCAATAATATCAAGCAGCTGGTTTAATGTAACGTCTGTTATGGTAAACTCCATATCGGATCCGAATTTTATATCACTGCCGTCGCCGGTGTACTTGTAGCAATTTGAATAAAATTCGTGCTCATACTCTACAACGTTTTCTTCTGCGCCGGTCGGCTCAAAGCCTCCACGGTAGTACAAAATTCCGTCATAGCCGAACATTGTTTTGCCCTCGCTTTTTATATAAAAGGAGAAACCGGGTCCGGGACGTGAATAGCCGGGAACAGCACCGATATATTGTGCATCCTTGTCAAAGGCAAGAATTTCGTCCCTTGACAAACACGGATACTCCAAACCTTCATAAAGCTTCCAGTCAAGTCCTATAAATTCGGATATGTTGATTTCTTTGTTTTCGGTTTGGTCTTTTACATCATCCTTGACAGCATCAAGGGTTTCACTTGCGTTGTCTTTTCCCTTTTCGGCGTCATTTTCGCCGAAGGAGCAAGCTCCAAGAGATATGAGCATCAATAATGCCAATAGGGCTGAAAGTGTTTTTTTAGTCATAATAATGCCTCCTCGTGTGGATTGGGTTGACTCAAGAGCGTCCTGCCACTGCGATTGATATATTCCTTAAAATAATTGTATCACATGCCAATGACAATTTCAAGATGTTTTGGAATTTTCTTAACCACAGATAAATGATTTGTAAATGTTGACAAAAATTCCAACAGCGATTATGGTGCCGGCAGCTTTGAAAACACCGAAAATGTTAAAACGCCATTTTTATCACAAAAAAGAAAAAGCCGGGGTAAAATGGCGAAACCCAAGCCCCAACATATTCAGTATAACATACTCGAACCAAGTTGTCAATATATGGTTGTGCATTACCTCTAAATTCTGCGTAATAAACAAAAATATTTTAGTAACTTTGTTTAAAATACATATTGCAAAACCGGAAAATGTATGCTATAATATAGACACAAAGGAAAGAGAGGTACACTCCAATGAGAAAATAAACCTCAAAGCTTTTACGAAAGACAAAAGAAGTTCAGAATCGATAACGGAGCTCTGACAGGGAAAAACGACGGAAAGAACAGGTCGTATTAAGGCTCGGATATGTATAGGCAAATACAGAAATAAAATATGTATCCGAAAAAAGAAAAACAAAGGTCTTTCAGTAAAAGCAGGACAAATCGCCCTTGCAGGAAAACAGAAAAATCAAACGGATTCCACGTATGGAAAATGAAAAGAAAAAAAGGTTTAACTTTGAAAATCCGGGCAAGAGGCAGACAAAAGAAAGCGAGGATAAAAAAGATGTTAGATATCAAGGAGAGCCGGAAATAGCTCCGAACTGTGCGTAAAGAAGCATAGATTCGGAGCTGTTTCCATTTTAAAAGACAATTAACAGAGAGTTTTGTCTGCACGGGAAAATATCCTCTTGCAGAATTTTTCTTTTTTTGGGGGGAGCTTCTCACGATTATCACATTGCGCACACTTTTAGGGGTGCAATAATTTTGCGCATGTTCAAATCAAGTTAACAAATAGGTGATATTATGTTATGTGTGTTATTGTAAAATACCATAAATATGCGTATAAAAAATATAACAGGAGATAAAAAGCTATGATCGAAATTAAAAATCTCGTCAAGCGTTACGGCGCAAATATAAAGGCCGTGGATAATATATCCTTCAGCGTTAACGACGGAGAAATCATGGGTTTTCTCGGACCTAACGGCGCAGGTAAAAGTACAGCCATGAACATTCTCACAGGATACCTTTCCGCAACCGATGGCGTGTGTCTTATCGACGGCGTGGATATCCTTGAGCACCCAATTGAAGCAAAGAAGAAAATAGGGTATCTTCCGGAGCAGCCCCCTCTTTACCTTGAAATGACGGTGCTTGAATACCTCAATTTTGTATATGACCTTAAAAAATGCACCCTTAACAGAAAAAAGCATATAGCAGAAATCTGTGAGGTTATAAAAATCACGGATATGGCACATAGACTTATCGGCAACCTTTCAAAGGGCTACAGACAGAGAGTCGGCATCGCCCAGGCGCTTATCGGAAACCCCGAGGTGCTTATCTTTGACGAGCCTACCGTAGGTCTTGACCCGATGCAGATTATAGAAATAAGAAACCTTATTCGCTCCCTCGGTAAAAACCACACCGTTATCCTCAGCACGCATATACTTCCTGAGGTACAGGCAGTGTGCGACAGAATCGTGGTTATAAACAAGGGTAAAATCGTTGCAAACGCAACTGCTCAGGAGCTTGATAAGCTTTCCGGTACAACCGGCAGATACAGACTTAAGGTCAGCGGAAATCCGCAGGACGTTCTTGCGATTCTCCGTAGTATTGACGGCATAACGAAGGCAGAAAAGCTTGTTGAGGAGCAAAACACACCGGACTGCTCCGCATTTATGATTGAATGTGCTTCCGGCGACGATATAAGAAAATCGGTGTTTTACGGACTTGCAAAAGGAAATATGGCAATACTTTCCTTTGAGCCGGTCAGCGCAAGCCTTGAAGATGTTTTCATTTCGCTCGTAGAGCACGGCACGGGAAATGTAAAGGAGGGTAAAAAACGATGAACGCAATATTTAAAAGAGAGATGCGCTCCTATTTTTCATCTCCTATAGGCTATATATTTATGGCGGTGTTCCTTGCAATGTCGGGATTTCTCTTTTCCATTATGACCTTTATGTCAAAGAGCTCGTCGGCAAGCGGATATTTCGTATCCCTTATATTCATTTTTATAATAGTAATTCCGCTTCTTACCATGAAGCTTATGGCGGAGGAAAGAAAGCTGAAAACAGAACAGATTCTTCTGACGTCACCGGTAAGCCTTTCAGGAATTGTAATAGCAAAATTTCTTGCAGCCTTTACAATGTTTGGGCTTACGTTTATCGTGTCGGTAATTATCAACTTTTTCGTGCTTGCAAGATTTACTGACACAATAAGCTACGCAGAGGTTCTTGGTAACGTTATAGGTATACTTCTTATAGGTGCTGCCTTTATCGCCATAGGACTGTTTTTGTCCTCGCTTACGGAAAGCCAGATAGTTGCCGCAATTACCACTATTGCCGTAATACTCGTCATGGTGCTCCTGGATGCAGTGTCCCAGTATATAGGAAACGACGCAATTCGTGCAGGAGTAAAATGGCTGGCAATAGCAAGCAGATTTGCCCCCTTTTCAGCGGGAGTCTTTGATCTGTCCTCTATAATTTACTACATAAGCCTTGCGGTAATTTTCCTTTTCCTTACCATTCGTGTTTACGAAAAACGCAGATGGAGTTAAATGCAAAAAAGCATGCAGAAAGGAATGACGAAAATGAACATTAAAAAAATTACAGGCTCAAAAGGCTTCAGATACGGCTCAGTAGCAGTGGCGTTTTCCTGCGTGTTCGTTGCGATAGTGCTGGTAATTAATATAATCATAACGGCTCTTGGTACAAAATTTTCTCTTTACGTGGATATGACGAATCAGGAGTTTTATACAGTATCTCAGGCGAGCAAGGAGCAGCTTTCCGGGATAGATACCGCCGTGGAAATAGTATTTTTCCAAAAGAGCGATAAAATTTCCGATAATAGCTATCTCGGCTACGTAAAGCTGCTTGCACAGGAGTACGAAAAGAGCTTTGACTTTGTGGAGGTAAAGTTCCTTGACCTTATGAGCCAGCCCACGGCATCTAATAAGTATAAGCTTTCAAGCTCTGACTATATTTATTCAACCACCGTCGTAGTGCATTGTCCTGAAACTCAAAAAAGCAAAATAATCCAGCAGGAAGGCTTTTATACCTTTACCACCGACAGCTCCGGTAATAAAACCGGCGTTTACGGCTTTAACGGAGAAAAACGCTTTACCGCAAATATACTTCAGGTTACAAGCGACAAAAAGCCGATAGCACTCTTTACAACGGGACACGACGAGACGTCTTCGGTAAGCCTTTACAATCTTCTCTCAGAGGAGGGCTACGAGGTAGGTCTTATTGATCTTACCACCCATGAAATTCCCGAGGATACACAGCTTCTTATAATAAGTAATCCTACCCGTGACTTTGCAGGTCTTGCTGCAGAAAACAACGGAGGAACCAATGAAATACGTGCGATAAACAATTACCTTGCCAATGGCTACGGAAACGTTATGGTGTTCCTTTCGCCGGAAACTCCCGAGCTCCCCGAGCTTTCGGAGTATCTTTCGGAATGGGGAATCGGATACGACTCCGGCAAGGTGCTTATGGACAGTGCATCAAACACCATTGACACAAGCAACCTTCAGATAATTGCAGGCTATTGCGGAGCGTCTGACAGCTACGAATATCAGCTGCATAAGACTGCTTCCTCAAAATCCGTAAAAATGATAAGCGCACGCAGCACAGTGCTGAAGGCTCTTGACAGCAGTGCCGTTCCGGTTCTCGCTGCATCGCCCTCCTGCGTAAGCGTTACGGGTGACAATAAGACCGAGCCCTGTGCAAGCTCACCGCTCGTACTGCTTTCAAGCAGATCCAGGTACGTGAACAACCAGGAAGTAAGATCCAATATGCTTGTTTTCAGCTCGCCCTACTTCTTTAACAGCGAATATACAAGCACGTCGGTTTACGGTAACGCCGAAATGCTCTACGGAGCAATGAAGCTTTTCGGAAATAACGCAGTATCAGTGGATATTTCCACAAAGCCCTTTGGCGATACGTCCCTTGATATAACAAACTCTACTGCAACTGCAATGACGGTAGTTATAGTTGCCGTGTTGCCGGTGATTATACTCGTATTTGGAATCGTTGTGTGGCTCAGGAGAAAATCAAGATGATAAAAAAACGACTTAAAACCATAGTTATTCTGCTTGTGGCAGTTATCGTGCTGCTTGCGGCGTATTTAATTGCAAAACCCTTTGTCTTTGACGAGAGGGAAGCAGAGCAGGCTCTTTACGACGAGGACGGAGATGCTCTCGGAAACGGCGGCAGACCCTATATATTCAACCCGATTGAATTTGAAAACGTGAAATCCATATATGTAAACAACTCCTTTGGAGAATATTGCTTTGTAATGGATTCCGTTTCAAAGAGTCTTGTTCTTGAGGGAAAGGAAATGCTTTCCTTTAACGTAGAGCTGCTGTCCTATCTTTACGTAAATGCATGCGAGCCTCTTGCAATGGCAAAGCTTGAGGACGCCTCTTCTGACCTTTCAGAATACGGACTTGCCGGCGGCGTTTCTAAGCAATACTATACCGTAACGGACACCGAGGGTAACCGGAATACCGTTTACATAGGAGACCTTATTCCAACCGGCGCAGGATATTACTGTAAAAATGCGGATAAGCCGCACGTTTATATTGTATCGACGCTGATAGATACAAACGTACTTGCAAGCGTAAACGACTATATAGTTCCCATGATTGCGCCGCCTATATCCACAAATGACGTGTATAACGTTGAAAATCTGCAAATCGTGCATGACGGCGAGCTTCTTGTGAGCTTTGAAAAGGCAGAGGCAGAGATATACAATGCGCAGGATGGTACCGCAAGAACACACGTTATGACCTATCCTGCGGGTTATAACGCTTCACAGGATACTCTGAATGCTATTCTTGAAAAGCTGTGTGGCTTGACGGGCTCTGCGGTTGTTGAGTCAGATATTCCCGAAGAAGAAATGAATGAAATTCTTGAACGTTACGGATTTTTGAATCCCTCACGGGAGCTTATATATACCCTTGGCGGCAAGGAAAACAGAGCGATTTTCGGCAACAAAACTGAGGACGGTACAGAATACTACGCTCTTAATTTGAGCCAGCAGACGATATGCACAGTTCCCACTGCAGACGTTGAGTTTATCGACTATGAGCTTATAGATTTTATTGATAGCTTCCTTTTCCGAATGAATATAGACAGCGTTGCAAGCGTTGAGCTGCGAACAAAGAAGCATTACGAAACCTTTGAGCTTACCGGAGAGAAAAACGAGCTTTCAGTTATACGCAGCTCCAACAAAGAGAGCATTGATACCAATAATTTCAGACAGCTCTATATGGATATTCTTATGTTAGCCCTCGACGACTACGCCGATGCTCCGGAAACCCCCAACGAAATTTTAGCATTTACCGTTACAGACCGCAGCGGCACCGCTTATGAGTATCGCTTCTATGATTTGTCTACCCGTAAGGTGTTCTTTACCGTAAACGGAGTAGGACAGTTCTGCGCAAACCGTGATACCGTTGAGAGGGTAATAAACGACGTTGATAAGCTTATAAAGGGAGAGAAAATAACCTCATCCGTGCTTGCCTGATTAGTCGGCAGATAAAACTAATATCAAATTTAAAGCCTTGGCAAAAGCGTAAGCTATGTCAAGGCTTGCGTTTTATACAATTCGGAATCCTGAATGCGGAGTTCGGAGTTAATAAAATTTATGTTTAGGGTGCGACGTCTCAGACGCAACGGATAAAATTGTCCTCTGAACGATTTTCAGGTTGCTTTTTTACAATAAAAAGGTAATACATACCCTTACCTGCTTGTGCACAATGAATTTTCAGCGAAAAAAATCTCAAAAACCTTTGTATAATTCTCCAAAATTCATATTTTTCAATATTTTTTCAGAGAAATTGTTTAAATGTTCAAAATATCGTGGTATAATCTATAAAATTAAACTTATAACGAAAAAGCAAAGGAGTACGAAAATGGCTTACTATTACACCGAACCCTCACGTACATTCAGTGAATATCTTCTTATACCGGGATACTCTGACGCAAACTGCATTCCCTCAAACGTATCGCTGAAAACGCCTCTTGTAAAATTCAAAAAAGGCGAAGAACCGGCAATTTCAATGAATATACCGCTCGTTTCTGCAATAATGCAGTCTGTATCTGACGATAAAATGGCTATCGCACTTGCGAAAGAGGGTGGAGTATCATTTGTTTACGGCTCTCAGACAATTGAGCAGGAAGCCGAAATGATAAGAAGAGTAAAGAACTATAAAGCAGGCTTCGTAACCTCCGATTCAAATATAAGTCCCGATGCAACACTTGCAGACGTTATTGCTCTCAAAGAAGAGCTCGGACATTCTACAATTGCAGTAACTGAGGACGGAACGGCAAACGGCAAGCTTCTCGGTATAGTTACCGGCAGAGATTACAGAGTAAGCCGTATGGCAATGGACGAAAAGGTTCACACCTTTATGACCCCCCTTGAAAAGCTTATCACAGCACCCGAGGGAACAACTCTCAAGGAGTGCAATAATATAATCTGGGATAATAAGCTCAACTCACTTCCCATCGTAGACGCAGAGGGCAGACTCCGCTACTTCGTATTCAGAAAGGACTACGACCAGCACAAGGAAAACCCCCACGAGCTTCTTGATAAGGATAAGAGATACGTCGTTGGCGCAGGTGTAAATACCCGTGACTACGCAGAGAGAATCCCCGCCCTTGTTGAAGCAGGTGCAGACGTTCTCTGTATCGACTCCAGCGAAGGCTTTACCGAATGGCAGTCAAGAACAATCGCTTTTGTTCGTGAAAAATACGGCGACAGCGTGAAGATCGGCGCAGGTAACGTGGTTGACGCAGAGGGCTTCAGATTCCTTGCCGAAGCAGGCGCAGACTTTATTAAAATAGGTATTGGCGGCGGCTCTATCTGTATTACCCGTGAAACAAAGGGTATAGGCAGAGGACAGGCAACTGCAGTAATTGAGGTTGCAAAGGCACGTGACGATTATTTCAAGGAAACAGGCGTATATATTCCGATATGCTCCGACGGCGGTATAGTTCACGACTACCATATCACCCTTGCACTTGCCATGGGCTGTGACTTCTGTATGCTTGGAAGATACTTCTCAAGATTTGACGAATCTCCCACAAATAAGATTATGGTAAACGGAAGCTATATGAAGGAATACTGGGGCGAAGGCAGCGCAAGAGCACGTAACTGGCAGAGATACGATATGGGCGGCGCAGCAACACAGTCCTTCGTTGAAGGCGTAGACTGCTACGTACCCTACGCAGGACCTCTCCACGATAACCTTGCAATAACACTTGCGAAAATCCGTTCCACAATGTGCAACTGCGGAGCACTCTCCATCGCAGAGCTTCAGGATAAGGCAAAGCTTACACTCGTAAGCTCCGTATCCATCGTCGAGGGCGGCGCACACGACGTTCTTGTTAAGGATTCAAACGTAAACAGATAATTTTAAATAATAACAAAAATGCTTCTTGGGAAAAATCTCGGGAAGCATTTTTATAGAATAGTGCATTTTTGGTGTGCTAGGGATATCTCACTTTAAATACTCACTTTGTAATGCGTTTTTGGTAGCCAATCAAGTAGCAGTAGCCAAGCCCTATGGAGAAATTTTTTCGCTTTGCGGAAAAATTTTCCCTCTGCTTGTGCGTGGCAGTTGTAATAAATTTCAATCAAGCTACCGTGCGTGCGGGGATAGAGTTGTTAGAGAAAGGGGGTATCCCCCTTTCTCTAACGGGCATTTTTGGATTACTTTTTGTTGCTCGTGACAAAAAGTAATATATTTGCACGCAGATACGAAACTGTGTAAGCTTTTGCTTGTATAGCATTACCAACATAAAATAAGAAAAATTAACATATAACACTTGACATTTTCGCATCTTTAGGTTAAAATATCATTATCGGATAGTGTTGCTAATGGGCAAACTCCCATTTGTTATAAATAACGTCTGCCGGAAACAGGATAGTACAGCAGCGTTAAACCCGATAAAGGACTAATTACTTGCATTGAAAAAGCAGTGCATTTCTTATTAAAATATTTTTCTTTATTCTATCCGGCAACGCCGGCTTACATATCTTCGTAAAAACGAAGCTTTTGAAAAAAGCAAAGCACAGGAGCGTAAAATGCTTTGCAAAGGAAAATTGAATATTATTTTTGTAAGATGAGGGCAAAGAATCAGAACAGATTCAGGAGAAAAGGCCAAGATGTTCCTGCACGCTGCGAAACACACGTTAGTCGTGTGTATGCTCATCGCAGGTGTATTCGGAAAAAATCCTCGCTTTCTGAAGCTTGACTGACATTTTATGCCTTCGGTGCACCGGTTTTTCATTGCCGAAAAACTACGGAGGTGCGTATGGACTACATTAAATGGATTGTGCTTGGCGCAGTTGCCATTGTCGCAGTAATTGTAGCTTATGTTATAGGCTATAATATGCGTAAGAAATTTGGTGAAGCCAAGATAAAATCCGCTGAAGACGAAGCAAAACGAATCCTTGACGAAGCGCTGAAGGATTCGGAAACCAAGAAAAAAGAAGCGCTTATCGAAGCAAAAGAAGAAGCACTAAAGCTCAAGAACGAAGCAGAACGTGAAGCAAAGGAACGCAGAAACGAGGTTGCCCGCCTTGAACACCGTGCACAGCAGAAAGAAGAAACACTGGACAGAAAAATCGAACAGTGCGAACAGACAGAAGAAAAGTACAAATCAAAAATTGCCGAGTGCGATAAGAAGTATGAGGAAATAAACCAGCTTTACGACAAGCAGATTGCAAAGCTAGAGGAAATCTCCGGACTTACCTCCGAGCAGGCAAAGGAATATCTCCTTGAGCAGCTCGAAGCGCAGATACGTCACGAAGCGGCAATGAAAATCAACGAAATCGAACAGAGAACCAAAGAGGAAGCCGACGAAAAGGCAAGAAATATTATATCTCTTGCAATTCAGCGCCTTGCCTCCGAGCAGGTTGCCGAAGCTACAGTTTCTACGGTTGCCCTGCCCAACGATGATATGAAGGGCAGAATAATCGGGCGTGAAGGACGTAATATCAAGTCTATTGAAGCAATAACAGGCGTTGATATTATTATCGACGATACACCCGAAGCAATTACCGTTTCCTGCTTTGACCCTGTACGCCGTGAAATCGCACGTCTTGCTCTTGAAAGACTTATCAGCGACGGCAGAATTCACCCCTCCCGCATTGAAGAAATGGTTGAAAAATGCACTAAAGAGGTGGAAACCATTATCAAGCAGTCCGGTGAGCAGGCTACCTTTGAAACAGGTGTTAACGGTCTTAACCCCGAGCTTGTACGTATGCTTGGCAGACTTCGCTACAGAACAAGCTACGGTCAGAATGTGCTTATCCACTCTATCGAGGTTGCACATATAGCAGGTATTATGGCAGATGAGCTTGGCGTTGACTCAACTCTTGCAAAAAGAGCAGGTCTTCTCCACGATATCGGTAAGGCAGCGAGCCACGAAATCGAAGGCTCTCACGTTACTCTCGGCGTAGATATCGCACGCCGCTTCAATGAAAGCCGTGACGTAATTCACGCAATTGAAGCCCATCACGGCGATGTTGAGCCCCAGACAGTTGTTGCAATGCTTGTTCAGGCGGCGGACGCAGTATCTGCGGCACGCCCCGGTGCAAGACGTGAAAATCTTGAATCCTATATCAAGAGACTTCAGAAGCTTGAAGAAATCGCAACAGGCTTTGAGGGTGTTGATAAGTGCTTTGCTATCCAGGCAGGTCGTGAGATTCGTGTTATGGTTAAGCCCGAAAAGGTTTCCGATGACGATATGACACTTCTCGCACGTGATATCGCAACCAAAATCGAGGACGAGCTTGAATATCCCGGACAGATTAAGGTTAACCTCATAAGAGAAAGCAGAAAAGCAGATTTTGCAAAATAATAATATGCGCTTCCGCAGGACTTCGCCGCGGAAGCGTTTTTCTTTTTATGCAAAGATTTTTGCACATTGTTTGCCAAACACACCCTTTTGTGTTTCAAAACTGTAAAATAAAATCCATACGGGAGATAATTCATACTTTAATGTAGAAATGGTATAAAAAATAAATTATAATAAATACAATTGAAGTTATTGTAGGGTGCGACGTCCTCGGCGCACCATTATATAAAGTAAATAAGCAAAGGAGAAAAAATGTCAGATAAAAAAACTTGCAACAGCCGCCTTGGCTCTACCGGCGGACAGGCAGTCCTTGAAGGCGTAATGATGAAGTCAAAGGATAAGGTGGCTTTGTCAGTCCGTGATACAAGCGGAAAAATACGTACCGAGGTAACGGATAGCAAACCGCTTACCTCTAAAAATAAATTCTTCAGAATCCCCATTATCAGAGGCATAGTCGGCTTTGTTGACTCAATGATTCTCAGCTTCAGCACACTCTCAAGGTCTGCAGATATGCTCGGTATCGAGGAAGAAGAAACCAAATTTGAAAAGTGGCTTAGCAAAACCTTTGGCAAAAGCATCGCAGCTATAGCTTCCGTTATTGGAACAGTGCTTGGCGTCGGACTGTCACTTGTGCTCTTTATGTGGCTACCGAAGCTCATTTCAAACTTCCTTGTGCCCGCAGAGCTTGTAGATGCAAATTACGGCTTTGCAGTACTTAAAAGCTTTATTCAGGGTGTACTCAGAATTATTATTTTCCTTGCGTATATAGGACTTGTGTCCTTTATTCCCGATATAAAACGCACCTTTATGTATCACGGTGCAGAGCATAAGTCTATTTTCTGCCACGAAAGCTGTCTGGAGCTTACCGTTGAAAACGTAAAGAAAATGTCAAGATTCCACCCCAGATGCGGAACAAGCTTCCTTGTCGTAATGATGGTTATCGGAATACTCATAGGTATTCCCTTTGCAAATCTTAAAGACGGAATATATATGGTGCTAAAGCTCCTCACGCTGCCTCTTGTGGTAGGTGTAGGCTATGAGTTTATAAGATACGCAGGAAGACACGACAATACACTTGTACGTGTCCTGTCAGCACCGGGACTCTGGGTGCAAAGACTTACCACCAAAGAGCCTACCGATGATATGATTGAGGTTGCAATACGCTCCCTCAAAGCATCGCTTCCCGAAACTTACCCTGAAATCCTCGTGGAGCTTTCGGAAAATGAAGCCGCAGAGGGCGCAGAAGTAGCAGAAGAAGCAGGAGAAACAGAAGAAAATGAACCGGACAACGCACAGAATATGTCCGAAGGTGAATAATGACTTATAACGAATTTAAAACCGAAGCAGTGGAATTGCTCTCTAAATGTCCCGACGTGGAAAATCCGGACTTTGAAATATCAACTATAATGTGCCATATAGCAGGCGTTGGCAAAGCAAGGCTTCTTGCGATGCGTACAGAGGAGCTTTCCGAGGACTTGCTCTATAAAATGAGAGACGCAGTAGAGAGAAGACTTCAATGCGAGCCTCTGCAGTATATAATCGGCGAATGGGAGTTTTTTGGTCTTCGTATGTTCTGTGGTGAGGGCTGCCTTATACCAAGACCCGAAACCGAGCTGCTTGTGGAAAAAGCCATAGAGCTATTGCCGCCCGGCGCACATTTCCTTGACCTTTGCAGTGGAAGCGGATGTATATCCGTGGCAATACTCAATAACCGCAAGGACGTTACCGGAACGGCTGTGGATATTTCTGCTGCCGCACTTGGATATGCAAAAAAGAATGCAAAGTATCACAAGGTTGAAAACAGACTTGAAATAGTAAATATGCCGCTTGAGGATTATCTTCCCGTAAAAATTCCATACTGCATAATTTCAAACCCGCCTTACGTTAAAACCGAGGATGTGGAAGCCTTTCCACCGGTGATGAAATACGAGCCGAGAATAGCCTTTGACGGCGGTCACGACGGACTTGAATACTATAAAACCATCGCAATGCGCTACTGCTCAAGATTTCTCGCAAACGGCGGTTATCTTATGCTTGAAGCAGGCTACGATACCGTTCGAGAGGTTGAAGCAATACTCAAATACCGCAAAATGCGCACGGAAATTCTGACGGATATGTTTGGAGTTGAGCGTGTGTGCATCGGAAAAAAGGTAGAATAAAATATATTAAATGAGTAAATTCCTGTATTTTTGCGGTGATTTACTCATTTGTTATAATGTTTTGAGAGGTATTGAAAATGGAAAGAAGCTATAAAAGTACGAAAATTGCCTGCTACATAGGGTATATGACCCAGGCAATAGTTATAAATCTTGCGCCGATATTTTTCGTTATTTTCAGCGATGCATACGGCGTGGATAACGCAAGACTCGGAACTCTCGTGCTTGTAAATTTCCTTGTGCAGATACTTACAGACCTTGTTTCCGTAAAGCTTGTAAACAAAATAAACACCCGTCTCTGCGCCGTGCTTGCCCACGTGTTTTGCTTTGCGGGACTTATGCTTCTCGGAGTCTTGCCACTCCTTTTTGAAAATACCTACCTCGCACTTATGCTTTCCACCGTAATTTATTCGGTGGGCGGCGGACTTACCGAGGTTATTTTAAGTCCCATTATAGACGCTATCCCGATAAACGACGCCAATAACGGAAAAGCAAAAGCGGCAGCAATGAGCTTTCTTCATTCCTTCTACTGCTGGGGACAGGTGGCGGTTGTCCTTGTTTCCACGCTTGCTCTGTACGTTATGGGCGATAATCTCTGGACGCTTATACCGATGTTCTGGTCGCTTGTGCCCCTTTGTAACGCAGTGAAATTTCTGTTTGTTCCGATACCTGCCTTTGTCAGCGAAAAGGAAAGAACACCCGTTAAAAAGGTTGTGTTTTCCCGCCTTTTTGCTTTGTCAGCGGTACTTATGATATGCGCAGGCGCATCTGAGCTTGCAGTGTCCCAGTGGGCGTCAATGCTTGCAGAAAAAGGACTCGGAGTTTCAAAGGTGGCAGGTGACCTGCTTGGTACCTGTGCTTTCGCTCTTTTTATGGGCGTAGGCAGAATACTTTACGGAATATTCGGTACAAGACTGCACCTTTCGAGAAGCCTGCTTTTTTGCGCAGGCACGTGCGTGCTGGGCTATCTTATGATAATACTGCCTAAAAATCCGGCACTTGCCCTTGCCGGATGCTCCGTATGTGGATTTTCCGTAAGCGTTATGTGGCCGGGAGTTCTCAGCCTTGCTTCAAGAGAGTTTCCGAGAAGCGGAGCTGTGCTCTTTAGCCTTCTTGCAGTGTGCGGAGATATAGGCTGCTCGCTTGGTCCTTGGCTTACCGGTATAGCTTCCGGTGCTGCCGATACCAGGTGGCTTTCAGAAGCGGCAGTGTTTTCGGGGCTTGCCCCGGAGCAAATCGCACTCAAATGGGGACTTCTCGCAGCAGGCATTTTCCCACTTGTGATGATTTTTGCCGTGCTTGCGTTTATGAGAATGAGGAAAAAGAACAGATTAAAACAGTGATAATGAAGTAAAAGTTTTATACGGCACGGAATATTTCCGTGCCGTATAATTTTTGATGGTATAAGGCTCTCCCTCTGGGAGAGCTGTCAGCGAAGCTGACTGAGAGGGGGGATTTCCCGATGCCGAGAGCTGTCAACGAGACTTATTGAGAGGGGGTAATTCCCGATGCCAAGAGCTGTCAACGAGACTTATTGAGAGGGGGGGGATAACATTCAACTCCCTCTCCGACACGCCTCTCGGCGTGCCACCTCTCCCCAAGTGGAGAGGCGAATCCGCCACAACCGGTAGTCATGATTTGCCGAGGCTATTTGCAAGGTTGATAATTTCTATCTTTTTTCTTTTGGCGTAGTCAAATGTTTTTGCCGCACCGCCGAATGAGTATTTTATGTAGCAGATTAAATAATCTGATTTATCAACCATATATTGATTTGTCTTAATTATTTTTAGCCTTGGGGGAGTATTTAAAGGGATATTCGGTATAAATACTTCGTCAAACCATTTTAATTTTGAGTTGCCTATTTTGTTTTCCGCTTTGTTTAAATATGGAATTACAAGGTAAGCACGAAATTTATTACATTCTTCCTTTAATTCGTATATCGCTGTTGCTACTATGTTGTCAAAATCTCCGTAATTGCCAACATAGCAATAAACTATATCGGCGGTCTGAGCAATGCTCCGAAGTGTTTCTTTGATTTGATTTTTTATTATATCGTTATCTTCTGAAATTTGAGAGTGTCCTGCGAAACAACAAGATTTTTTTGTAACTATATCTTTGCTTGAAATCATCATACAATTGTTCTTTCCTGATTTTTTTACAATTATACTATACTTTTTGGCATATGTCAAGTGTTTAGAACACTAATATAGAGATTAGCACCTATTATAATTTGTGATAAAAACACTTATAATAAGTTCAAATCACAATAATAGTGAGGCAACTATGAAACATAACGATGATTTTTATTACGCAATAGGTCAACGTATTAAAGAAGCGAGAATAAATAAGAAAATAACGCAGGAAGAGCTTGCCGTAATGGTTAACCTCGGAAGTGCACAGCAAATAAGCGTAATTGAAAGAGGACTTGGCGGTATGTCCCTTGAAAAATTTGCGCAGTTTTGTAAAGCACTCGACGTAGACGCAGAATATCTGCTGTTTGGCAATTCTTCAAGAGAAACGGCTACGCCTATCGGCAGATATCTTTCATCTATGACAAGCTCGCAGGCAAGGTGCGCAGAGGAGCTTATTGCTGTTTTTGCGAAGGCTCTCGATGAGGAAAATAAACTTCGGAGCGATAATTGATATTACTTTAAAAACACGGAAAGCAAAAAGGGGCGAAATTCGCCCCTTTTTAATATATGCAGAATAATTGATTTGCATAAAAAAGTATTGACACATAAATCTCCATATGCTAAAATGAAAATAGAAATAGCCCAAACGGCTATGAAGAAAGGAGACAATTATGAAAAAACTCACATCAGTTATCCTCGCACTTGCACTTTTGCTCTCTGTCTTTTCCCTTACCGCCACGGCAAAGAGTAGCAGCGTCAAGGTGCAGATTGCCCCCTTTTATACCCAGATAAACGACATCAGCATATATAATTCGGGGGTAAAATATCCGCTTATCCTGTATAAAGACGTGACGTATATCCCCGTGACATACTATCTTTCTATGGAATTGGGACTTGTTTCCGGATATGACAGTGATGAAGGCTTTTACATAGTGCGTGACCACTCTGGAGTTGATGAAACGCTTCTTCCCGAAAACCCCATTGACCTTTTCGGCGGATATGCCAAGAACAGCTACGGAAAGCAGTACGACGCAGTTATTCCCGACTATCCTGTGTACCTGAATGGCGTAAATCTTATGGAGAAAAACAGCCAGTATCCCGTTCTTAACTTCCGTAACGTTACCTATCTTCCGATGACCTATGAAATAGCAGTGGAGGAGTTGAATTTTAATCTGAAGTGGTCGGGCAAGGATTATTCCCTGTATATTGACAGCTACAACGGAATGAACGGCGGAATATACCTAACGGATATGTCAGAGGGACAGATGAATTTCCAGAAGCTCGTAACCGTTTACCGTGAATATCTGCACGATGAAAAGACCGGTGCAATGGGCTACGAAAGGCTTTACGACTATTACGCACAGTACACCTTTGACGCTGAAAAGGATGAGCTTTTGACTCTCGAAAACACAAGCGTGCCGCAGGAAATAAAATATTATAACGCCACTGGTACTCTTGGAGCAACGGCGGTAAATATCGAAATCAGTGGCGGTAAGCTGTATTTTGACAAGCTTGAGCTATGCCCACTTCCCGACGGATATAATTCTGCTAAGGGTAAAAAATATACCGATGGCGAAAAGACTTTCGTTCTTGCAACTGCGTCAAATAATACTGTTCCATCACGGTATGTTCCCCGTAAAGAATTCCTTTTTGAGATAGATACCAATAAAGCAAAGCTCCTTTCACAGTTGGATAGTTCAAAAACTCTCTCCGGAATTTATAAAGGAGCAGATGAAGCCTATTATATCAGCTTTAATTCTCTTTCGCCCTTTGGAAGTGCGAAATACGAAAACTATTTCTCGCTTGTTATGAAATATACCGCAGACGGCAGACTTGTAAATATAGCTGAGGACTACGGCTTCGGAAGCCTCAGTGTTGTCGGCGCATATGACGGAAAGCTCTACGTTCGTGCTGTGAATTATTACAGCGCAAAAGATTCACTTGGACTTGAAAACTTTTCCTACGATCCGGTGCATAGTGGATATTACGTAATTGATACAAAGAATGGCGGAAAAATGTCGAGGCTTTATCCCTATATAAGCGGAGAACTGTTTGTAGGCTATGACGGCTCACTCTACTGCATTACCGACTACGCAAAAAATCAAAGGCTTGTAAACCTTAATACCGGAAAAATGTACGAGTTTAAATAAGGCATAATAACGACACGGCACGGAATATTTCCGTGCCGTATAATTTTTGATGGTATAAGGCTCTCCCTCTGGGAGAGCTGTCAGCGAAGCTGACTGAGAGGGGGTAACTCCCGACGCCGATAGCTGTCAATGAGACTTATTGAGAGGGCAACAAATATACTGTATTACCTATTGATTTATTTTCAAAAACGTGCTATACTGTTTACAGGCATCTATTTTACGAAAGGAATCACAGATAAATGATAAAAGAAAAAATAGACCGCATAAACCAGCTTGCAAAAAAATCAAAGACCCCCGAGGGACTTACAGATGCGGAGAGGGCAGAGCAAAAGGCACTCCGTGACGAGTATATCGCCGAATATCGTGCACAGTTTACCGGTATCCTTGAAAACACCTATCTCCAAAGACCCGACGGCACCAAGGAAAAGATACAGAGAAAGGATAAAAAGTAATCTTTTTTTCTTTAAAGATGGCACTTTTTGGTGACAAGGGATTTGTTTCCAAATAATTAACGGTGGCAAAACAGAGGCTTAAAAGGCCTCTGTTTTTACTTTGCGCCGGATATGTGTTTCAGAATTGTGAATTTTAAAGATTTTTATGTAATTTAAGGCTTAAAATCGCCTGATTCATTTGACTTTTTGCGGCACTTGTGATATAATAATGAAGATGGGTATATATTTTAATATGTAGAATTTTTTGGAACTTTTTGCCCTGCCGCTATGCGACAGTATGGAGGACTATAATGACGTACGACAACAGAGCAATAGGTGTTTTTGATTCGGGACTCGGCGGACTTACGTCGGTTCGTGAAATTGAAAGAGTGCTCCCGAATGAAAATATAATATATTTCGGTGATACCGGCAGAGTGCCCTACGGCACAAGGTCGGCAGAAACTATTCTGAAGTACTCCCGTGACGATTTGCGATTTCTTGAAGGCATGGGCGTGAAAGCGGTGCTTGTTGCCTGCGGTACGGTAAGCTCTATTGCCCTTGACATTCTTGAAAAGGAATCCGCTGTGCCGATTGTGGGCGTCGTGAAGCCTGCTTCAAAAGAGGCGGTGCGTCTTTCAAGAGAAAGGAGCAGTGGCGTGTGTGGGAATATCGCCGTTCTCGGAACTCCCGCAACTGCAAAAAACGGTGCTTACGAAAGAGAAATACTTAAAACGCAGCCGGACGCAAGGGTTATGTCTGTAGGCTGCCCGATGTTCGTTCCGCTTGTGGAAAACGGCTATACCGAAAAGAATAACCCCGTAACGCTTCTTGTTGCAAAGGAGTATATCGGTAAGCTTTCGGATTTTGCACCATCTGCGATAATTCTCGGCTGTACCCATTATCCGCTCATAAGGGAAACTATTGAAGGTGCGTGCCTTGAGGTGCTCGGATATGTTCCGAAAATAGTTGACGCAGGAGCCTGTGCTGCAAAGGAGCTTTCAGTGCTTCTTTCGGGAAAAGGCATTTGTGCAGACGGAAAGCAGTCAGGCAGCTCGGAATTTTTCGTCAGTGACGAAACCCATAATTTCAGTGAAACGGCGTCGGCTTTTCTCGGACGGCGTATCGACAAGGTAAGTAAGATAAACGTAGAAAAGGAATAAGTATAACAAAGACGGAAAATTAAATATGGCTACTAAATACTATGGCAGAACACAGTACGACTTTGAGCCCAACGTGAGAATACTTCTTAAAAGGCAAAGCGTTTTTGTGAAAATGCCGGAGCCTGACGTTACAAGTCCTCTGTACGGAAAAATCGACAACGGAACAGATGACAGTGCGGGCTATGATGAGAGAAAATACAACAATTCAATAATGCGCTTCAGCCCTCTGTTTCACAGAATGAGAACGCTTCGGAAAAATATTGAGAGAACGGACTCATTTCTGGAGAAGGACGAGCTGTATAGCGAAACCGCCCCGGCGCTTCCGGGTGAAAGCGAATTTTACTGCGACGGCAGACTTGATATAACTTGTGACGGCAAAATCATCCGCATCGCAGACGGCGAGGAAATAGAAATAACAAATGACGGTACGGTGTACTGGAAGAAAAACGACCCCTTTACGCCGGTACTTACCTTGGAAAAAGGACAAAGAATCTCTCACGCAGATTATCCCTATCTTGATTTTCTCCTGAAGCTTGGCGTAGAGCCGGAGCTTGTTTCAAGAACCTGCGTGACTCTTGATTTTTCCGACGGTATTTCCGAGTACGGTGGAACTCTTGAGCTTTCATACGTGGTTGAGCTTTGCGGAGCGGAGCTTGAAAGCACGAGGCTGACACTTACGCTTTATCCGATTCTCGGTGAAAAGCAGTGCCTTGATTAAAGCTACAGAAAAGGTAAAAGGATTTTTGAAAGGAAAAGGTGTTAAAATTGAAATTTGCAAAAAGATTGTGTGCTGTGATGCTGTGCATTTCGGTATGTCTGTCAAGCCTTGTTTTTGCACAAGGCGGCGAGGGATATTATGCAGGCAGCACACCTGATTATAAAGAAGAATACAGCAGCTATCAGTATGATTTATTTATGGAAATATTCAAAATGTATTCGGAAACCCATTTATATGAGTTTACCGAAGAGGAGCTTACAGAAGCCTTTGTTATGAAGCTTCTGCATGACTACCCTGAGCTGTTTAAGCTGTTTGTAAATACTATGCTCGGAACTATGGATGGGTACAGCTCCTATTATGAAACCGGCACAGGCATTGCGGCGGGCAAGAGCACTATTGGATACGGAATAGCCCTTGGAGATGAAACAAGCTACGAGGCTCGCAAGATGGGACTCACAGAGCCGGGAATCTACGTAACGCAGGTGCTTTATAACTCCAACGCACTAAAAGCAGGAATAAAGGTAGGCGACAGGCTTGTGAGCGTTGAGGGGATATCCACCGAGGGAATAACTCCTGATGCAGCACTGGGGCTTGTCAGAATGCTTCCATATGTAAAGGAAGAAGCTTTTGATGAAAATGGTAACAGCCTTGGTATTCCGGATGAGCCGGAATTTATCGTAGACGAGACTACAGGAAAAAAATCCTATCCTTTGCATCTTACCCTTGAAAGAAACGGCAAGACCTATGACGTTTCGCTTACTAAGGGAGAAATGCTTGCGTCGAATATTACCTACGATGCACAGGAGGATAAAAGCTACGCCTATATAGGAATATCCTCCTTCCAGGGCGACACCGTCGTTCAGGATTTCAAAGCTGCACTTCAAAGCGCAGAAAGTGACGGGCGTAAAAACCTTATAATAGACCTTCGTGGAAACGGTGGCGGCGTTCTTGACTACGCAAAGGAAATGGCTGATATGCTGGTAACGGGCAAGGACAAGGTTCTGTTTTACATAAACTCCAGAGGCGTGGAGGAGCCGGAGGCGGTGCTTTCCGATGACGAAGGCTACGAGTTTGATAAAATAACACTTATAGTGGATGAATATACCGCAAGTGCATCAGAGCTTTTTGCTATGATTTTGCAGTATTACTGCGATGCAAAGCTCGTAGGAAAAACCACCTACGGAAAGGGCGTGGGACAGTCTGCATATGAATTTGCTACCGGAGATATGTTCACTATTACAACCTTTGAAATGCTGACACCGGACCTTGAGTCCTACAACGGTGTGGGACTTATCCCTGATGCTGAAATAAAGACTTGCCTTAAAAAATACACCTTCCCCGAAAGCCTTGAAATTTTCAACTATATAAATTACAAGGAAATTTCAGAGGGAACGCAGAGTGACACTGTGCTGGGACTTGAAAAAAGACTGTATATGCTTGGATATCTACGCTTGGAAAAGGTAGACGGCATATATGACAAGAGTACTACCTCTGCGATAAACTCAATGAAGCTGTACCGCACGAAGGAGCCGACAGGACTTCTTGACGACGAGGACGTAGAGCGTATAACCCTTGAAATAAACAACCTCAAAAATTATTACTACGAGTACGATTCACAGATTGAAGTTGCTGAAATGTCCTTCAGCTCTCTGTCGCAGGCGAAGCGCCGTGCAAAAGAGCTTGAAAATGCATCAAAGAAGGTAGAGCAGCATAAGGCGGAATACCTTGAAGAAGCCCGTAAGGAAGCAATGGGGGAATGACGGGGGCGCAGCGAGTTAAGAGCAGCGCAGTGCTGAAAAATCATAATTATATATGGCTATTATAAAAAAGGACGGTATAAACAATGAGTGACAACAACAATATTATGGACGGAACCTTCAGCGAGTATCATAAGAATGACAAAATCGTGGACGTAGAGATTTCCAGAGAAGTAAGAACCTCATTTATGGACTATGCAATGTCGGTAATCGTGGACAGAGCACTTCCCGACGTTCGTGACGGATTAAAGCCCGTACATAGAAGAATACTCTATTCAATGTACGAGGACGGACTTACCTATAATAAACCCTTTAGAAAATCCGCTACCACCGTAGGTAACGTGCTTGGTCATTATCATCCTCACGGTGACGCATCGGTATACGACGCAATGGTAAGACTTGCACAGCCCTTCTCTATGCGTTACCCCCTTGTTGAAGGACACGGTAACTTCGGTAACATAGACGGCGACGGCGCTGCTGCATACCGTTATACTGAGGCAAGACTTGCAAAAATGTCCGAGGAAATGGTAACAGACCTTGATAAAGACGTCGTTGACTTTATGCCGAACTTCGACAACAAGCAGAAGGAGCCGACGGTGCTTCCCTCAAGATTCCCAAATCTCCTTGTAAACGGCTCCGTTGGTATTGCCGTAGGTATGGCTACCAATATTCCTCCTCATAATCTCTGTGAGGTAATAGACGGCGTTATCCACCTTATAGATAACCCGGATGCGGAAATTACCGAGCTTATGAACTTCATAAAGGGTCCGGACTTCCCCACAGGCGGTACTATTTACGGTATGAACGGCATATACGAGGCGTATATGACCGGCAGAGGTAAAATTCCCGTTCGTGCAAAATGCGATTTTGAGGAGAAAAAAGGAAAAACCTCCATTATTGTTACGGAAATACCCTATATGCAGAGAAAGGGAGCTCTTGTTGAAGCGATAGCTGACCTTGTTAAGAACAAGAGAATAGAGGGCATTACTGCGATAAACGACGTTTCGGATATGAGAAACGGTACAAGAGTTGTTATTGAGCTTCGCCGTGACGCAAATCCCAATCTTATACTTAATCAGCTTTATAAGTACAGTCCGCTCCAGGATACCTTTGCGGTTAATATGCTTGCGCTTGTTGGCGGTGAGCCTAAAACCCTCAATCTCAAAGAGATGCTTCGCCACTATCTTGACCACCAGATAAATGTCGTAACAAGACGCCTTCAGTACGACCTTGAAAAAGCGCAGAGAAGAATGCATATTTTGGAAGGCCTTAAAATCGCAATTGACAATATCGACGAGGTTATAAAGATAATCAGAGCTTCAAAGACCATTCCGGACGCAAGAGAAGCACTTATTGCCCGCTTTGCACTTTCGGAAATTCAGGCGCAGGAAATCGTTCAGATGCCTCTTGGACGTCTGTCGGGACTTGAAATTGATAAGCTCCTTGAAGAAATTGAAGCACTTCGCAAGAAGATAGAAAACCTTGTTGAAATCCTTGCAGATATTACCAAGATTGAAAATATCGTTCGTGAGGACCTTCTTGAAATCAAGAGAAAGTATGGCGACGAAAGAAAAACAAGAATCGAGCAGGTTGAAAACGAAATTCTTATGGAAGACCTTATCGAGCGCCGTGACTGCGTTCTGACAATCAGCCACGCAGGCTACATCAAGAGAATGGATGCAGATACCTATAACGCACAGCGTAGAGGCGGCAGAGGTGTTATCGGTATGCAGACCAAGGAGGAGGACTTCGTTCAGGACGTTATTATCGCCCATAGCCACGATTATCTTCTTATGTTTACAAGCTACGGCAGAATGTACGTTAAGAAGGGCTACGAAATCCCTGAGTCCGGCAAGGCGTCAAAGGGTACGAATATCATAAATATCATTGACGTTGATAAGGACGAAAAGCTTACTGCAAGCGTTTCTGTGACCGAGTTTGACAGCGAAACTTACCTTACTATGATAACAAAGAACGGCATCATAAAGAGAACAGAGCTTTCGGCGTACAAGAACTACCGTAGAGGCGGTCTTAACGCAATAAATCTCGACGAGGGTGACGAGCTTCTCTACGTCCTTAAAACCACCGGCGACTGCGATATTCTCGTTGCAACCCATAACGGTCTTGTCGTACGCTTCTCTGAAGAAAGAGCAAGAAGCATCGGCAGAACTGCAAGAGGCGTTAAGGCTATTGAGCTTGCAGAGGACGACTTTGTTGTAGGCGCAGTTGCAATTACTCCTAATGATGAAAGAAATATTATAACTATTACCGAAAAGGGACTTGGTAAGCGTGCAAGCACAGACGAATTCCCGGTACACAACAGAGGCGGTAAGGGCGTTATAGGTCATAAGCTTACGGATAAGTCCGGCAAGCTCTGCGGCATTGCTGCAGTAGGTGCTGACGACGATATTATGCTTATTACCAACGAGGGCGTAATTATCAGAATCCATACAGAGGACATTTCGCTTCTCGGCAGAAACACCCAGGGCGTTAAGGTGATGAGAGTTGATGAAAACGTATTTATTTACGGCATAACGGTTGTTAAGAAGGAAGAGGAAAAGGAAGAGGAAGAAGCAGACGAAGGCGTAGAAAATAGCGAAAATATTCCGACTGCAGACCTTGCAGAAGCCGCAGAAAAGACGGAAGAATAATGAAAATATATTCCTTTGAGTACGAAAAGCACTCGGAAAACGCAACCGATGATATAATAATCAGCGCAGTAAAGCTTTATCTTGAAGATAAGGGCAGGGATTCCGACGAGCTCCGAATAAGCGTCATCCGTGACGAATATGGAAAACCTCACATCACGGGCACAGACGAAATTTTCGTCAGCGTTACCCACGCAGAAGCTCTCCTGCTTGTTGCGGTAGCACCATATGAAATTGGAATTGACGCTGAAAAAAGAGGAAGACGGGTGAAGCATCCCGCTTCTCTTTCAAAAAGATATTTTTGCGAAGATGAAATAGAATGTCTCGGAGAAACCCCCGATATAGATGAATTTGTTGATATGTGGGTAAAAAAGGAAGCTCTTTCAAAGCTTATCGGCAAAGGAATTCCCTGTATGCGCGAAATGAGCGTTTTTTCAGATAAAGTAATTTTTGAGCGTATTTCCGATTACGACGGTTTTACCGTGTATACCGTGAAATACAGTGAAAGTAAATAAAAGCAAATATCAGTTTAAGGAGAAAGAAAAATGAGCAAATCAAACGCAAAAAGAATGGATAAAAAAACTATTTTAAAAATGACACATCTCGCAATACTTGCGGCAATAATTGTTGTACTGCAAATTTTCTGTACAGTATTAACTTCTATGACGGGATTTGTGCCGATAACACTTGCACTTGTGCCAATTCTTGTAGGTGCTGCACTTTACGGAAAAGCAGCAGGAGCATTTTTGGGAACTGTGTTTGGTATCATAGTTTTATGTATTGACCCGACTGCACATTTTCTCATCGGTCTTGATAAAGGAAGCACATTTTTGAACATAGTGCTCACAATAATTCTATGTATAGGCAAGGGTGCTGCAGCAGGCTTTGTTTCAGGGCTTATGTACGAAATATTTTCTAAAAAGAGTAAACTTGCAGGAGTTATTTCTGCGGGAGTGCTTTCTCCCATTGTAAACACAGGTATATTTGTTTCCGGTATGCTGATATTTTTCAACAGCACTATCAATGAATGGCAGGTAGGCTTTGCGCTGAATAATCCGGATAAACCCGCTACAATGATAGCTTACATAATATTTGGACTTTGCGGTATAAATTTCTTGATTGAGCTTCTGGTTAATTCAATTCTTGTACCTGCAATCGTAAGAATAATTAATGTTTCGACAAACAAGAAAGGCAAAGATTAAAAGCTATTATTCTTAAAAGTAAAGGAAAGTAGTTATGAGTAAAATAATAATTGGTATTGACGTCGGTGGAAGCACCACTAAAATTGTGGGGTTTCAGGGCGAAAAAATGATAAACCCCACATTTGTTAAGGCAGGAGACCCGGTGGCTTCCGTTTACGGAGCCTTCGGAAAATTCACATCGGAAAACAAAATAAAGCTTTCCGACATTGAAAAGGTAATGATGACGGGAGTTGGCTCGTCCTTTATAGATAGCGACCTTTACGGCATACCCGCAGTACATAAAACCGAATTTGACTGCGTTGGACTTGGCGGTCTTTATCTCTCCGGACTTCGTGAGGCGATAATTGCAAGCCTTGGCACAGGTACGGCTCTTGTGCACGCAGAGAGGGATGGTGCTATCGAGTATCTCGGCGGTACGGGCGTTGGCGGCGGTACGCTTATCGGACTTTCAAAGAAAATGCTCGGCGTACAGAATGTTGACAATATAGTTGAGCTTGCTTCTGACGGTGACCTTGATAACGTAGACCTTCGCATAAAGGATATCACCAATAAGGATATGCACCCCGGACTTCCGGACTTTATGACAGCTGCAAATTTCGGTAAGCTTTCCGACGTTGCAAGTAAAAGCGACGTAGCTCTCGGAATTATAAACCTGGTTTTCGAGTCGGTCGGTGTGCTCGGCGTTTTTGCAACAAAGAGATTTGGTATACAGGATATAGTGCTGACGGGAAACCTTACGACTATTCCCTATGCAAAACCGATATTTGATAATCTTTCAAATATGTTCGGAGTGAATATCCTGATACCTGAGAACGCTCAGTACGGAACGGTTATAGGTGCGGCACTTTCCGGAGTGCGTGAAAGCCTGTAAGCACGCTTTTTCACGAAAATTTGGAGGAACGGCTTTGAAAATAGGTGCAAGCACAAAATCCTTCGGTGGAAAAACTGTAAAAGAAGTGGCAGAGATTTTTGCAAAATGCGGTCTTACAGCTGCAGAGCTTTGCTTTTGCCAGAGTGACCTTTTGGGCTTCCGGTATAACCTTTGCGGAAATTCTGATTTGCCAAGCCTTGAAAATGTAAGAAATGCTACTGAAACCTTCAGGGACTTCGGCATAGACGTATGTGCTCTCGGAGTATACCTTAACTTCTGGAGCGGAACGGACGGCGAAATCTTTGATACTCTACGCCTTTTTACCGAGTACTGTGATATAGCGTACAGCCTTGACATCAGAGCTCTTTGCACCCATACGGGCAATACAAGTCAGATACCAATGTCAAAAAGCTTTGGAAATGGGCTTTGTGAAAAAATGTACGAAGGCTTTACTTGTGCCTGCATTGAGGCGAAAAAGCGTGGGCTTACTGTTGCGGTAGAGTGCGGTGAAACGGATGCGGTGCAGGATTATAAGGGCTTTACAAAGCTTTGCGAGTACGTAAGAGAAAGCATCGGCAGCAGTGATATGCTGAAATATATTTATACTCCCGTATTTTCAAAAAAAGTCTCGGACTCTGAAATTGCAATGATTCACCTGCGGGACAGAAAAAAAGACGGTAAATACTTTGAACGCTTCGGAGAGGGAGATGTGGATTTTTCTCCGTTCATCCCGGAGCTTGGACAAATGAAGGAGCTGCCGGTTATTCTTGAGTACGTCAACAGCGAAAACCTTTCGGATACGGTTAAAAAATTCCGTGAAATGACATTTTGAAGCATATTGGCTTTTTATCTGCACGGTAAAATACTTGGATTTTTACGAAACATAAAGGGGATAATGGATTGAATAAAGAAAATATAATGAAAATTTCTTTGGAAATATTCTCCTTGCTTCTTATAGCGGCAGCCTTTTTCTTCGCCGTATCAGGCAGCATGGGCGACATGAATGCCGGACAATCGGAGCAGGATGGCACTGAAAGTAAGGACGAATTGCAGTCGTCGTTTGCAGAAGATACGGATAAAGAAGAGGAAAACGCTTCGCAAAGCGGTGAAAGGGGCGAAAACAACGAAAGTGTTGAGCTGTCGCAGGATGCCACGGAAGCAACCGTCGGTGTTTTTGAAATAAACAGATATAAAAATGAACGGACGGCAGTCTGGGACAAGGGCAGGCTGATTGACGCTCCGTACATAAATCAGAAAGAGGATTTTCCCAACGGCTGCGAAAGCGTTTCAGCAGTTATGGCACTTCAGTATCTGGGTGTTGATATAGACGCACATACCTTTATTGAGGAGTATCTCGACATGGGAAGCTCACCCTACTATGTAGGTGGCGTGTGCTATGCCTGTGACCCGAGAGAGCAGTTTCCCGGAGACCCAAGACAAAAAAGCGGCTGGGGCTGTTATCCCGAGGTTATAAAAAAGGCGATAGACAAAATGGAGCTGTCAGATATGGAGGCGTTTGTAGTAAAGGGCGCAGAAATCCCCGAGCTTTGTGCAGAATATATCGATAAGGGAATCCCCGTTGTTATCTGGGCTACCATTAATATGGCAGTACCCTCACAGTACGTTACCTGGAATATCGAGGGCACAGACGAAAAGCACACCTGGATAACTCCCTTCCACTGCGTGCTTTTTGTGGGCTACGACGAGGAATACTACTATTTCAACGACCCTATGGCGCAGAAAAATATGCGGTATTCTAAGGAAAGGGTAGAGCGTGCTTACAAGGGAATCGGCAGTGAAGCGCTTGTAATACTGGAAAAAGGACAAAAAATCCAAAATACGGCACAAAATCTTGAATAAACCCCTTGAAATATTGGGATTTATGTGTTATTATATAGTTTAAGATATTTTATTATGTAAATTTATAGAAAAGGAATTGATAAAAATGCAGAACAGCGAAAAGACAATGGAAAAAATCGTTGCCTACTGTAAAGGCAGAGGCTTCGTTTACGCAGGCAGTGAAATTTACGGCGGTCTTGCAAACTCATGGGACTACGGTCCCCTCGGCGTTGAACTCAAGAACAACGTAAAAAAAGCTTGGTGGAAAAAGTTCGTTCAGGAGTCAAAGTACAACGTAGGTCTTGACAGCGCAATCATTATGAACCCTGAAACATGGGTAGCTTCAGGACACCTTGGCGGCTTCTCAGACCCGCTTATGGACTGTAAGCAGTGTAAGACCCGTCACAGAGCAGATAAGCTTATCGAAGATTACGTAGCAAAGAACGGTCTTTCAGATAACCCTGCAGGCATGTCTGACGCTGAGATGATGGACTATATAAAGGCTCACGGCATTGTTTGCCCGGACTGCGGCTCCGGTGACTTCACAGATATCCGTAAGTTCAACCTCATGTTTAAGACCTTCCAGGGCGTAACCGAGGACAAGAGCTCTACTCTTTATCTCCGTCCTGAAACAGCACAGGGTATCTTTGTAAACTTCAAAAATATCCAGAGAACAACGAGAAAGAAAATACCCTTCGGCGTTTGCCAGATAGGTAAGTCCTTCAGAAACGAAATCACTCCCGGTAACTTCACCTTCAGAACCCGTGAGTTTGAGCAGATGGAGCTTGAATTCTTCTGTGAGCCGGATACCGACCTTGAATGGTTTGCATATTGGAGAGGCTTCTGCAAACAGTGGCTTCTTGACCTTAATATGAGAGAAGAAAACCTCAGACTTCGTGACCACGACCCCGAGGGGCTTTCCTTCTACTCCAAGGCTACCACAGACTTTGAATTCCTCTTCCCCTTCGGCTGGGGCGAGCTCTGGGGTATTGCCGACAGAACAGACTACGACCTTACACAGCATACAAAGCACTCCGGCGAAGCTCTTGAATACTTCGACCAGGAAGCAAACAAGAAGTACATTCCTTACGTTGTTGAGCCTTCCCTTGGTGCTGACAGAGTTACACTCGCATTCCTTATCGACGCATACGACGAGGAAGAGCTCGAAGGCGGCGACACAAGAACAGTCCTCAGACTTCACGGTGCTCTTGCTCCCTTCAAGGCAGCAGTTCTTCCCCTTTCAAAGAAGCTTTCCGAAAAGGCAACCGAGGTTTACGACGAGCTTCGTAAATACTTTATGGTTGACTACGACGAAGCAGGCTCTATCGGTAAGAGATACAGACGTGAGGACGAAATTGGTACTCCCGTATGTATTACCTACGACTTTGACTCTGAAAATGACGGCTGCGTAACCGTTCGTGACAGAGATACAATGCAGCAGGAAAGAATCAAGATAGAAGACCTCAGAAAGTATATCGAGGACAAAATTGCATTCTGATTTTAGATAAAGCTTTCCCCGAATGGATAAAACCGTTCGGGGATTTTTATGTTGTATAATGAAAGCTGCCGGCATCGTAGGGGTAGCTTCCAAAAGCTTTAGCTTTGCACAGTGTCGCCAAGGCTCTCCCTCGGGGAGAGCTGTCAGCGAAGCTGACTGAGAGGGAATGACTCCCTCTGACGAGAGCTGCAAACGAGGCTGACTGAGAGGGGCGAAGCTCAACACCCTCTCCGACACGCCTTTTGGCGTGCCACCTCTCCCGTAGGGAGAGGCATATATGGCTATCCATATAGGGAGGCTACAGATGGTGCTACATATGTTGTGGCAGGGAATTGACGCTGTGAAATTTTTTACAACTTTTTTGCAATATGTATGAGAAATATTTTGTACCTTGTATTAAAATAAGAGTATAAGAAACGTGGGGAGGTGCAGAAATGGATAATTCTTTTAAGGTTTATAAAAAGCACAGAATAAAAAACTATATTTCTGTTTCGTCAATTGTTACCATACATTATTTTGAATTTGCCAAGGACTACCACTTCGACGGAGAAAGCCACGATTTCTGGGAGCTCGTGTACGTAGACAAGGGTGAGATTATCGCAACTGCCGACACAAGTGATATAACGCTCCGTCAGGGTGAGGCTCTTTTCCATAAGCCCTACGAGTTTCACAGACTGCGCTCAAACGGAGTGTCTGCGCCAAACGTGTTTATTATAAGCTTCGTTTGCAGTGACGCCTGTATGAAGTACTTTGAAGGTAAGCATATAAATGTTCCCGCAAAGCTCAGAAGGCTCATATCGGATATTATAACGGAAAGCCAGGACACCTATAACCTTCCGGTTTTTGACAGAAACCTTAAGGATTTAAAGCTTTCAAGGGGCGCACGCTTCGGAGGCTCACAGATAATAAAAATGCGTCTTGAGGAGCTTCTTATAAAGCTTTATCGTGACGGCGAAAGCAGACGTGAGGCACCTGTTTTGCATACGCACATGGGAAAGGGAGAAAAAGGCACCTTCGGCAGTACCAAAGCAAGGTACGGAAACTCCGTACCCGATGAGGGAGAAGAAAATATTTCCGCACGCATTATAGAGATAATTAAAAAAGAGGGAATATACGGAGATATCGACCTTGACAGGATTTGTCTTCTTGTAAATTACAGAAAAACATATATTTGCACTCAGTTTAAAAAAGCCTGCGGCTACAGCGTAATGGAATACGTAAATATACTGAAAATTGATGAAGCAAAAAGGCTAATACGTGAGAAAAACCATAATTTTATGCAAATCTCAAATATGCTCTGCTTCAATAACCCCCACTATTTTTCAAAGGTGTTCAAGAAGGTTACGGGACTTTCACCCAGAGAATATCTCAATACGGTGAATAAGTATACCGCAGAAAGCAAATAAGCCTTGGGTATTTTTTGTAATAATTGTTAATTTTTATTTATAGTGTTTTCTTTTTGACTTATTTGTGGTATAATTAACTTTACATGATAATTTATATATAATATGGAGAACTTTAAATGAAGAAAATCTCATATAATCCCTCTGGCGTGTGCTCAAAGCAGATGAATATAGAAATAGACGACGAGGGAATAATCAGAAAGGTTCAGATAGTCGGAGGCTGTGCGGGAAATACCCAGGGCGTGTCAAGACTTGTTGAGGGAATGAACGCAAAAGAGGCGGCAGAGAGAATAAGAGGAATAAAATGCGGCTTCAAATCTACTTCCTGCCCAAATGAGCTTGCAAAGGCTATACTTAAATGCATTGAAAACGAATAGTAACAGATAGTGTAAAGTTTTGAAAGGAGAAAATTATGTGTTACAAAGCAGAGTATGAGAAGTGGATTAACAATTCGGCTCTTGAGGAGGAAATACGCAAGGAGCTCGAAGCAATAAAGGATAGTGACGATGAAATAAAGGCAAGATTTGCTATGCCGCTTTCCTTTGGTACGGCAGGACTTCGTGGAATTATGCAGGCAGGCATAAACGGTATGAATAAGTATACAGTAGCCCAGGCAACAAAGGGACTTGCAACGCTTGTTGCGCAGAGCGGCGGTGAAAAGCGTGGCATTACCATTGCCTGCGATACGAGAAATAATTCTGTTTATTTTGCAAAAATATGTGCACAGGTACTCGCTGCGTGCGGTATTAAGGTTTACCTTTTTGACGGTCCAAGACCTACCCCCGAGCTTTCCTTTGCACTTCGTGAGCTTTCTGCTATTGCCGGTATAAACATCACCGCTTCCCACAATCCAAGACAGTACAACGGCTATAAGGTTTACTGGGAGGACGGAGCGCAGATTTCTCCGGACCATGCAAAGGTTGTTTCCGACGAAATCGCAAGAACCGATATTTTCTCGGTTGAGCTTGCAGATTTTGATGAGGCGGTAAAAGACGGAACTATCGAAATTATCGGCGAGGAAATTGACAATAAATTTATAGAAAAGATACTTGAACAGAGAATATGCCCTGAGGCGGTAGCCGAGGTTGCAGATAAATTTAAGGTTGTTTACACTGCTATTCACGGCACAGGTGCAGTGCTTGTTCCAAGAGCACTTGAGAGAGCAGGACTTCGTCATCTCATAGCAGTTCCCGAACAGATGAAGCCCGACGGAAACTTCCCTACAGTCAGAGTGCCCAACCCCGAGGAAAAGGACTGCTTTGATATGGCAAAGCGACTTGCCGAGGAAAACGGTGCTGAGCTTATAATTGGCACTGACCCCGATGCTGACAGAGTGGGCGTGCTTGTTAAAAAAGCAGACGGAGAATACTATTCCTTTAACGGAAACCAGATAGGTGCACTTCTTTGTAACTACATTATTTCCGAAAGAAGAAAGAAAGGCACACTCCCGGAAAATGCCTGCGTTATAAAGTCTATCGTTTCCTCCGAGCTTGCAAGAAGCATTTGTGAAAAGAACGGAGTTACAATGGTTGACGTTCTCACGGGCTTCAAGTTTATCGGTGAAAAGATAAAGGAATACGAAACGACACTCGAGCATACCTTCATTTTTGGCTTTGAGGAAAGCTACGGCTACCTTGCAGGAACCTATGCAAGAGATAAGGACGCAGTTCTTGCAACGCTTCTTATTACAGAAATGGCGGCGGTATACTCAAGAGAGGGAAAGAACCTCTACGACGTGCTTATGGATATTTTCGCAGAGTATGGAACCTATCTTGAAAAGATTGATAACATCGCAATGGCAGGTCTTGACGGCCTTGAAAAAACAAGAAGGCTTATGAGTGACCTTAGAGCTGCCACAGTATCCGAAATCGGCGGTGTAAAGGTAAGCTACTATGCAGACTACCTTGAGGATAAAAAGGTGTCTGACGGTAAGATTTCATCAACGGGACTTCCAAAGTCCGATGCGGTTTATTTCTCACTTGTTGACGGCTCGGCAGTTGTTGTACGTCCCTCCGGAACAGAACCAAAGGTTAAGGTTTATTACCTTGTAAACGGCAAGGACAGTGGCGATGCAGAGAATAAGCTTGAAAAGGTAAGAGCTGACTTTACAAAAATACTCGGTCTTTAAGAAAAATTAAATAAAACTTCCGAAAGGATTGAAAAATAAAAATGGCAGATAAGAAAAAAGTAGAAAAAATAACCTCCCGTGACGTTGATTTTGCGCAGTGGTATACCGACATCGTAAAAAATGCAGACCTTGTTGACTATTCAGGCGTAAAGGGCTGTATGATTATCCGCCCCTACGGCTGGGCAATCTGGGAGAATATTCAGAGCATTCTCAATAAGATGTTCAAGGAAACAGGACATTGCAATATATCAATGCCGATGTTTATCCCTGAATCACTTCTCAACAAGGAAAAGGACCACGTTGAAGGCTTTGCCCCCGAGGTTGCCTGGGTAACTCACGGCGGTAGCGAAAAGCTTACTGAAAGACTTTGCGTAAGACCTACCTCTGAAACCCTTTTCTGCGAGCACTATGCGCAGATTATAAAGTCATACAGAGACCTTCCAAAGCTCTATAATCAGTGGTGTAGCGTTGTAAGATGGGAAAAGACCACAAGACCATTCCTTCGTAGCCGTGAATTTCACTGGCAGGAAGGTCACACAATGCACGCAACAGCGGCTGATGCACAGGAAGAAACACTCCGTATGCTGAATGTGTACGCAGACTTCTGCGAAAAGTATCTTGCTATTCCCGTTGTAAAGGGCAGAAAGACAGATAAGGAAAAGTTTGCAGGCGCAGAGGATACATATACAATTGAAGCACTCATGCACGACGGACGTGCGCTTCAGTCCGGTACCTCCCATTACTTCGGTGACGGCTTCGCAAAGGCATTCGATATTCAGTATCTTGACAAGGATAACACACTTAAATATTGCTTCCAGACCTCTTGGGGTATGTCCACAAGAATCATTGGTGGTATCATTATGACACACGGCGATGATAACGGTCTGGTTCTTCCGCCGGCAATTGCACCTACACAGATAGTTGTTGTACCCGTACAGCAGCATAAAGAGGGCGTTCTTGAGAAGGCGAACGAGGTTTACGAATCTCTCAAGGATAGCTTCAGGGTTGAAATTGACGACCGTGACCAGAGCCCCGGCTGGAAGTTCGCAGAGCACGAAATGCGTGGCGTTCCGGTAAGACTTGAGCTTGGACCCCGTGATATTGAAGCAGGCGTGTGCGTTCTCGCACGCCGTGATAACGGTGAAAAGATTACTGCAAATCTTTCCGAACTTCCCGAAGTTCTCACAAAGCTTCTTGACGATATTACAAAGAATATGTACGAGAGTGCAAAGGCACGCCGCAACAGTATGACCTATACTGCGGAAAATCTCGACGAGCTGAAAACGATTGCCGCTACAAAGCCCGGCTTTATCAAGACCAAGTGGTGCGGTAGCCTTGAATGTGAAATGGCACTCAAGGAGCAGGCAGACGTTACCTCAAGATGTATGCCCTTTGACGAGGCAGAGGTAGGCGAAGAGCTTCACACAGACGTATGCGTTTGCTGTGGCAAGAAAGCCGAAAAGACTATCCTCTGGGGTAAAGCATATTAATAAATAAGCAGTAAAGCGTTCCTTTGATTTTGCTTCAGAGGAACGCTTTTTGTCGCAAATTGCAGAAAACTGTTTTGTTTTGCAAAAGGAAAGATTTTCAAAAGGGAAATCGGAATATAAATTTATATAATGTTAATTGACAAGGGTGCTTATTTCTGCTATCATATTTATATAGAGAAAAAAGAAAGGACGAAAAATGTTGAAGAAGATAAAATTTTTAACGGTAGTCTTTATCGTTTCCGCCCTTTTTGTAAGCTCCTGCGTAAAACCGTCCGAGCATTCTACAGATAATGAAGTAAAGGATAAGGAAGTCCTTAAAGTGCAGAGCGAAAAGGAAAATGAGAATGATGATACAGAGCAAGAAGAAAATAGCTCTGAAAATGCTCCCGATGACCAAAACAGAATAGACGAAGAAGCCTTCGAAAAAGAGGAAAGTGCCGAAGTTATTTCTGCCGACAGGTGGAAAATAAAGCCCAATTATACTTATGACTTTATAGAAACCTTCGGAAATTCGCAGTATTCAATATATAAACAGGGCGACGCCTACGGTGTTATGGATATTGACGGATATTATATCGGCGAAAAAACCTACTCCGAGCTTATATATTGCTCCACTCACGGGCTTTCAAGCAAGGACGTAAAGGATACACCGGAGAAGCTTTCCGAAGACCTTGCCGTTTCTCCCGACTGTGGCTACAGAAAGGACGAAACAAGTGACGCCATATACGTTTTTGACAGCACCCGTGACAGAGTTTACGTAGCAGGCTACAAGGACGGAGTATTCAGAATAGCTGATATCACCGATACGGAATTTTTTGCGCAGAATGAAAGATATATAGTTGTGCTGTACGACTGCGATGCGGATATTATGATGTACGAGGGAATAGGAATGAATAGCCTTTCCGAGGTCTTTAAGGCGGAGAATACCGAAATGCATTACGGCGTCATTGATACCGATATGGACTACGTAATTGCCTGCATATACGATGAAGTACGTGACGGGAACGACTGCTATATCGTAAAGCAGAACGGCAAATACGGCTACCGTGCAATAAGCGGAAAAGAGTATTACCCCTGCGTGTTTGATGCGGCAAACACAGCCTATGGCGGCAGAGCATGGGTTAAATTTGACGGCAAGTGGGGGACAATCAAGTTTTAAAGAGAATAAAAAATAAGGCTGTTTCAGAGTTTTTCTGAAGCGGCCTTGATTATTCAACCTTGACAACAAGTGAAATTCATATTATAATGTAAGTGTAACAGATTTCAGGCAAACTATAATTGTTTTAAAGGATACACACATATGAAAAAAACTTGTTCTGTTTATAATTGCCGTTGCGGCAATAATTGCAACTGTTATAATTATAGACTCTATTCCCAAGCACGACGAGGGAGAAATCGAGCTTTTCGAAATATACCGGGATGATTTTGAGCTTATAACGGAGTATATAATTCAAAATTTTGATTCCGAAGCTCGTAACAGTATGCATATTGAGTTTACAGAAGATGGAAAAGTAGGATTGTATGAAAACGGTAATATATATCCGGAGCAAGAAATCCAAAATGCATTTAACAACATTTTAAATGCTTTTCAGCATTATGAATTCAGTTTTGTTGAAATAACTCCCGAGCGTGTTTCATACGGTGGTCTGGGATATAGAATGTATGTGTACTCAAGAAATGGAAAGGTTCCGGATTATTTCTACCACAAGGGTGACCGTATGGATGAAGACTGTTACTATCTTGGTGATAATTGGTATTTACTGAAAGTTAACTTTATATAAAAGCACTCCAAAGGCGGCGCCGAAGCCGCTGCAAATGCTGATGCTTAAAACACCTTCAAATAAACAAAAATCGGAAACGCACTTGCGTTTCCGATTAATCTTTTTTTAGAGTTATTATTCCTTAACGTCAATCTTAATGTGCAAATCTTCAAGAGCTTTTGCATCAACGCTTGCCGGCGCCATGGTCATAAGCTCAACTGCCGCCTGATTTTTCGGGAACGCAATAACGTCACGAAGGCTTTCAGCACCGAGAAGCTGCATACAAAGTCTGTCAAGACCGATGCCCATACCACCGTGAGGCGGTGCGCCATACTGGAACGCATCTGTAAGGAAGCCGAACTTTTCATAGGCTTCTTCATCGCTAAAGCCCAGAAGTGAGAACATTCTCTTCTGAAGGTCGGGATTTGTAATTCTTATAGAGCCTGAAGAAAGCTCAATACCGCCAAGCACAAGGTCGTATGCCTTTGCACGAACGTTTGCCTTGTCAGTTTCAAGATAGTCAAGACACTCGTCGAGAGGAGAGGTGAAGGGGTGATGCATTGCGTCCCAGTTGCCTGTCTCTTCGTTGTATTCAAAGAACGGGAACTCTGTAATCCAGAGAAGTCCAAGTCCCTTTTTCTCAATCTGAAGCTTGTTTGCAGTTTCAATACGGAGAAGACCAAGCTGCGAGAGAACGTGTCCCTTGTTTTTGTCAGCGATAATCATAACTACGTCGCCGACTTTAGCACCGGTCTTTGCAATAATTGCCGCCATTTCTTCTTCTGTCATAAACTTTGCAAAGGATGAGGAAACGCCTTCCTCTGTCATTCTTATCCACGCAAGTCCCTTTGCACCACAGCTCTTTGCGTATTCCGTAAGCTTGTCAATTTCTTTTCTGGTAAGTGTCTTTACACAGTTTTCAGCCTTGATAGCTCTTACAGTACCGCCTGCCTCAAGTGCAGACTTGAATACTACAAACTCACTGTTCTTCACTTCTTCGGAAAGGTCAATAATTTCCATACCGTATCTTACGTCAGGCTTGTCAGAACCGAAACGCTCCATAGCTTCACTATAGGTAAGTCGGGGGAGAGGTGTTTCAATGTCAATTCCAAGACATTCCTTGTAAACACGCTTCATATATCCCTCGCCAATGGAGAGTACGTCTTCCATATCAACAAAGGACATTTCAAGGTCGATCTGAGTAAATTCCGGCTGTCTGTCAGCACGCAGGTCCTCGTCTCTGAAGCAGCGTGCAATCTGCATATATCTGTCAAAGCCTGCAACCATAGAAAGCTGCTTGTAAAGCTGAGGCGACTGGGGAAGCGCATAGAAAGAGCCCGGATGAACACGGCTCGGAACAAGATAGTCTCTCGCTCCCTCGGGAGTGGACTTTATCATCATAGGAGTTTCAATTTCGATAAATCCGTTCTCGTCAAAGTAGTCACGTGTTACCTTTGCAACCTTGTGTCTGAAAAGAATATTCTTCTGAAGATCAGGACGACGAAGGTCAAGATATCTGTATTTAAGTCTTATTTCGTCCTTAACGTTAGAGTTTTCCGAAATTTCAAAGGGCGGAGTTTTGCTCTCGCCGAGAATTTTAATTTCAGTTGCAAAAATTTCAACGTTACCGGTGGGGATGTTGGGGTTCTTGCTTGAACGCTCACGAACAGTACCTGTTACCGCAAGCACGTATTCAGAGCGTGCCGCTGCCGCCTTTGCGAATACATCCTTGTCGCTTGTTTCGTCAAGAGCTATCTGAACGATACCGCTTCTGTCACGAAGGTCTATAAATATGATGCTTCCGAGGTCTCTCTGCTTCTGCACCCAGCCCATTACCGTTACGACTTCGCCGATTTTTGCCTCGGTTACCGTACCGCAGTAGTCACTGCGTTTTGTGTTTCCCAGAAATTCTGCCATTTTTGTTTATCCTTTCAAAGCTTGTTGTATTTGTTGTTCCGTGCATTATTGTTTCGACTAAGCTGCGCTTAAAGCTTCGCAATCACATCTGCGGCACAAGATAGGTCGATATCCAGTTTTTCGCCGTCACGAAGATTTTTAAGCTGTGCCTTTCCCGCCTCAAGCTCACTGTCGCCTATAACAAGTGCGTACTGTGCACCGATTTTATCAGCATACTTCATCTGTGCCTTAAGGCTTCTGCCAACGATATCGCAATCTGCAATTATTCCCATAAGGCGAAGCTTATGTACAAGCCCTGCCGCATACTGCGCTGCCGCATCTCCCATGGGAGCAACGTATATTTTCGGAAGCTTCTTTTCAGGAAGCACTATCTTGCCCTTTTCTGCATTTGCACGCATTGCAAGAATAAGTCTTGTAAGTCCCAAACCAAAGCCGATACCGCAAAGTGCAGGACCGTCAAGCTCCTTTACAAGTCCGTCGTATCTTCCGCCACCGCATACAGTGCTCTGCGCACCGATGTCATCGGAAATAAACTCAAATACCGTTCTCACATAGTAGTCAAGCCCACGCACGATTTTCGGGTTGACAGTATATTCTATTCCCATTGTGTCAAGAGTCGTCTTGAGGGCGCTGAAGTGACTGTCGCACTCCTCGCAGAGATAATCAATTGTTTTGGGACAGTCTGCGGCAATTTTTGAGCATACGGGGCTCTTGCAGTCGAGAATACGTAAGGGGTTTGTCTTAAGTCTTTCACGGCAGGTGTCGCAGAGCTCCTCCTCGTGTGCCGAGAAATATTCCACAAGCGCCTGTCTGTACTTCGGACGGCATTCGGGACAACCGATAGAATTTATGTTAAGGGTGTTTGTAATTCCGATTTTTGAAAGCACAGTGTCCGCAATGGAAATAACCGTTGCATCGGCAATTGCAGTAGGAGCACCGAACATCTCAACACCAAACTGATAGAACTCACGTGAGCGTCCTGCCTGAGGCTTTTCGTAACGGAAGAAGTTGGAAATGTAGTAAAGGCGAAGGGGCATAGGCTCGCCTACAAGTCCGTTTTCTATTATGCTTCTTACAACGCACGCCGTACCCTCGGGACGAAGACAAAGCTCGTTTCCGTCACGGTCTGGCATAGTGAACATTTCCTTCTGAACTATATCCGTAGTGCTTCCGACGCCACGTCTGAAGAGCGCACTGTTTTCAAAAGTGGGGAAGCGGGTTTCAAAAAATCCGTATTTTTCAGCGGTTTCACGCATTATTCCCTCGGCATATTGCCACAGCAGAGCCTCATCGGGAAGAATGTCGAGAGTACCTTTTGGCTTCTGTATCATTTATTTCATCCTTTCAAGCTTGGTTTTTTTACATACTTCTACAAATAAATATTATACTCCAAACAGCGCACTTTGTCAAGAAGGAATAAAGCCAAAGGGTAAAATAATTTGCCGGAAAGCCCCTCAAAAAGAAAAATCTTATGCTTACCGGGAATTTGATAAGCATAAGATTAATTTTTTAATTTATTGGTTTGAGATTATATTCGCTTTCGCCGGCATATTCGTCCCAGCCATCTGTAGCAGGGTCGTAGTAAATGGTCGGCTCTCCGAAATAATTGCTTTCTTCAGTAAACTCGGGACAGTCACCTATAAAGCGAAGCTCGATTTGCCACGCAGGAGAAGCGCTCTTTACTGTAAACGGCAACGGAGAAAATTTGGTTACACCCTCCGGAATAACTATTTCAACGTCTGATGTTATACCAAAGAAAGCATAGCCGTCTATTTCTTCTCTGCCTTTGTCAAATATGATTTTTTCAAGGCTTGGATTGTCATAAAATCTCGCCTCATCAACCGCCATAAGATTAAGTGTGGCAGGAATGTTTACGGTTTTAAGAGAAGTACATAAGCCGAAAGCACCTGCGCCGATTTCTGTAAGGTTTTTCGGCAAAGTAATCTCCGAAAGCACTGAGCACTCATAAAAGGCTTTTTCTCCTATCTCGTTTAGAGTTTCCGGCAGTTTTATTTCTTCGAGAGTTGAACACTTTGTAAAGGCAAGACCGTCAATCTGTTCGATTTGTGTCGTTGAAATATCAAGCTCCCGGAGTTTTTCGCAGTCCTCAAAAGCACAACCGCCAATAATTGTCAAATTTGAATTTTCAGGAATTGTCACGTCTTCAAGTTCTTTACAGCCTTTAAAAGCACAATAACCGATTGACTTTACCGAATCCGGAATTACGATACTTTTTATATTGCAGTTTTCAAATGCGCCCTCGTTTACTGCATCGGGTGAGCTTTCGTCTTTAGCCCCTTTTATTGCAGTTACGGGAATACCGTCAATTTTTGCCGGAATAACCACGTTTTCTGATGTACCTACGTACTTGTTTATATAAATAAATTTTCCGCTTTCAGATACTTCGTATTGAAAATCGCTTGCAGGATTTTCTGCAAGTGTTTTGTCAGACTGAGTGTCACACCCCACAAAAGACGAAATAGTCATTATAAGAGTCAAAAGTAAAGAAATAGCAGTTTTCATAAATATGCTCCTTTCAGGTGAAGTGAATTTGCTTACCAAATCTCAGCCGGGAATCCGTTCCAAGTTGGCGAAGTAAAGCCCTCAGCGCCCTTGTGAAAATACACAGTGAAATCTGAGGTGTATTCTTTGGAGCTATCTCTAAATGCATCGTCTATGGTTTCCTTTCCAAAAAGAAATTCTTCCGGCGCATTTCCTTCAAATTTTACGGTCTTTAAACCGCAGTTTATAAATGAATACTTGGATAGTGATTCTACTGTTTTTGGAATAACAATTTCTGACAACCTAAGATTATGTGCAAAAGCTGCGTGCTGAATGGTTTTCAAGCCTTCGTTTAGTATTACTTTTTCTAAATCATAACATCCACAAAAAGCTTGCATTCCAATTTCTTCTACTGTACTGGGCAATACAACCTTTTTAAGATTTGTTTCATAAAAAGCCTCTGCCGGAATACACTTAACTCCCTCTTTTAGCTCAACAGTTTCAAGCCCTGAACAGGAAAAAACTGCCCAACTATCAGTATTTAAACAATCCGAAGGAATGGTGACATGCTTCAATGAAGTACAATAAGAAAACGCTTCTGCACCTATTTCTGTCAGCGACTTCGGCAAAACTACCTTTTCAAGACTTGTGCAAGATTCAAATGCACTTCCGCCGATGGTTTTTAATGTTTCCGGCAAAGTTACAGAAACAGTAACGGAATCCGGAGTGTCAAGTATTCGAAAATCAGACAGCTCCGTTACCGGCTTTCCGTCAATTTCAGCAGGCACAACTACGTGCTCAAAATCACCGGAGTAGTGAGTTATTGTGATTCCACCGTCTTCATTTTCTGTGTATCCAAAGTATTCAAGCGGAGTTTCGGGTAAGTCTTTTATGTTGCCGGATGTTTTATCACCACAGCCAACAAAGGATGAAATAGTCATTATTAATGTCAAAAGTGAAGAAATAGTAGTTTTCATAAATATACTCCTTCCAGGGGAAAAATATGGTTATCTCTTTGAAAAAAATTATCCTTATTATAATAATACAGAATTGCTTCCGGGAAATCCACATATAAAAGCTACGCGCTAATTCTTGAAAGCCGCCTTTCGCCCGTCTACCGCCGTTTTTCTGAAAACCGTCGGCGTAGTGCCGGTGTATTCTTCAAACTTGCGGCTGAAATGCTGATTGGTCTTAAAGCCGCATCGCATTGAGATGTCTTTTATCGGAAGGCTGGTAAACTCCAGATGCTTCTTGGCGACGGTAATTCTGTATTGCCATAAAAATTCTATCGGAGTTACGTACAGCTCACTTTTAAAAAGCTGTGTCAGAGTAGAATGATTCATCGCCGATGCCTTGGCTATATTCTGCAAGGTAAGATTCTCGTGATAATGGCTTTCAATATAAATTACTGCATTTCTGAGGTGAGAATTTTTGATTTTGTTTGTAGGTGCCTCTGAATTGTCTTGACCGATTATTCCGTACGCTCTTTCAAGAAGCAATATCATCTCCAGGAAATAGGAGCGGCTTCTGCAGGACCAATACCAGTCGTGCTGATTGTGAAGCTCGTTTTCAAGCTTCAGGAACAGCCTGTTCAGATTGTCGGTATATTCCTCAAATAGCGGAAAAACGAATCTGTTTTCATCTGTAAAGGGCCTGAGTAAAAACATATCGTGACTTGAAGCCACCTGCTCGTAATTATCACTATGTACCCTTTCAAAGGTCATATTTATATTAAGGAAAATCGGATGAAAATATATAGAATCGCATTTCAGATCAGATTTTCTGACAAGCTTTGGCTGCTCTCTTTCATCAAAGCAGACAAAGCAAGGTCCGATAGCCTCAAATACGAAATCTCCGACCTGGAAATATGCACTTCCTTCATAAATGATCAACATTAAAAAACAATGCCCTTTTATATCAAGATCCCCAAGGTTATCATTTTTAACACACTGAACCGATGCAATTTTTCCAATGTCAAATTCTCGTCCTACGGTTTGTGGTATCATTTTATCGACCTCACTGTCTGTATTTTGATTTCTGAATACTATTATAGTGTAAATTGTCTTTTTGTTCAATCTGATTTAAACATAATTTTAACAGCAGATAAAAACTTTTTATGGATAGATAATCCAAAGCGGAATATTTTTGATGCGCAAAGGGGAAACAGACTAATACTTATTGTGCTTACAAATAAGCGTAGATTTTTGTGAAAGTTTACATTTTGCGCTTTTTTTCCTTTTCCGGAAAACTTATTTCAAGCCCCAGCATTGACGCATAATCCGGATTACTTTTTATTTTGTTATATAGTTTAATTGCAAGTATTCTTGATTTTACGTTCACTTAAGGCACCTCTTTCTTAAAGTGCTTTTGTTTTTGGTGTCTGTATTATACAGTATCGCAAATAAAAAGTCTATAGCAAAAGGTGCAAAATTGACAGTTAAAATTTGACAAAAAGTGCAAAATAAGGATGATACAAGTAGCGTAAGGCGTTTTTCGGAATTAAGCTTAAGTGTTCCTAAAGGTATTGTATTTTTCAATGTTGATTTTTTCCGTAGCAATCATTTGCTCCGTCCAGAGCTGAAGTGATTCAACCGTTACAGAGATGCGTTCAAGCTCTTTCTGAATATGTATGAAATCCCGAAGCTCGTCATCGTCAATTACACCGTCTGCCGTAATTTCTATTAATCTCTCCTGACTTTTCTTCATAGAGTTAAGAGATGCAACCATAGATAAAATGATTTTTTCCAGATCGTTGATTTTTACTTCCGGAACATAGCTCTTTCCTATCTCACATTCCTTTGAGCAGAAGTGATTGCAAAGAGAGGGCATTTTGTATGCTTTTGAAAGAATCAAAACCTCTTCCGGATGTATTGGAAATTTGCCGTTTTCTATTCTTTCAAGACGCTCTGCTGTAAGAACGCCAAGCTTGTTTTCGGCTATGATATCGCAGACCTCATCCCGTGACAGCCCCAATTCGTTTCTTATTGTCTTATATGTGTTTTCCTTGCTTGTATTCATATTGTCTGCGTTGCCTCCAAAAATTACAAATTTATTCAATATTATTTAGTATTATATCATATATTCATACATATGTAAATAGCAAAGTCAATATTTTTATAGCTCCCAATTGCTTTTTGATATGTAACGTAATAACAAAAATAAAGACGGCACCCTGTGATGCCGTCTTTTGTCTTGACCTGCCAGTAAGCCGTGTTCTGTATCTGGCAATCATCTATCTTGTCCTTACGTTACCGTAAGGCTCTGTGCCACTTGCGGCGAGCCGAGCAAGCTTTGCACCGGAACCGGTGCGTGCCACCTCGTGTTGCTTCGGATAGGGTTTACAGGAGTCCTGTGTTACCATAGGACCCGGTGAGCTCTTACCTCGCCTTTCCACCCTTGGCTCTGCGAATGCTCGCTTTCATACCTCCATAAAGAAGTAGTAGCCGGTATATCTCTGTTGCACTCTCCCTGGGGTCACCCCCGGCGGACGTTATCCGTTATCCTGCTCTGTGAAGCACGGACTTTCCTCACTCAGACCAAAAAGGTCCTTTGCGCGATTGCCTTGACAGGTCAGAAAGTAGTATACCACGATTTTTTTAATATTTCAAGTACGCAGAGATTTTTTTTGATAATAAAGAAAAACTCCCGGAAAACCCTGTTTCCGGGAATAGTTTTTCAATATTCTCTTATGTAAAATTACTTAAGGAAGGGAAGGCTTCTGATGATAACGGGTTCAACCGCCTTGCCCATACAAGCCTGAACGAGAGTGATGATCTGTACTACTCCGAGTACGCCCATTGCAATAACGCCAACTATCGGAACGATAATTGTCCAGCAAAGAATTGCTATAACAAGTCCGAGAGCCCAGCTTGTAACGAAGAACTTCATAGCCTGTCTTGCGTGGAAGTCAACGAAAGCGGAATTGGGTGCACAGATTTTTGCAACGAGTATACCGAGTATGCTTGCAATGTAGGGAAGAAGTGCCCACACCTTGTTGTCGGAAATGTCCTTTGCGTCAAATTCTGCTGTGCGGTCGTGGGGGTTGTACTTGGGTGCGTAAGGCTGCTGCTGATAGCCGTTCGGCGCATAGCCCTGATTGGGGTTGGGGTTCTGGTAGTACTGCTGATTCTGCTGATTCTGGTTCTGCTGATTGTCCATAGTTTCTCCTCCTGTGTTTTGCGAGTGCTGTTTTTATAGCAACGCATATTTGTTTTATATAATTTTCCCATCCGGGAATAATTACCCTTTCAAGTCAGACTCCTTTTGTTGAAAGTCCTTTTTCAAAGTTATCTTTTGTTATTTCATAAACGTGTATAGTCTTGTATTCGCCCTTGACAAACATTGAATTGCGGTAAATTCCCTCAAGAGTCATACCAAGCTTTGCCATCACACGCATAGAGGCGTTGTTGCCCTCCATGAACTTTGCGCATATTTTTTCCGCACCAAAGCTTTCAAAACAGAACTTCATCACAGTCTGAGCTGCCTCTGTTGCATATCCCTTTCCCCAGAATGAAGGTGAAAGAACATAGCCTATTTCAATGGAATTATCCTTTTCGTCAAAGGAGGTTATACCGCACGTGCCTATAAATTTTCCACTTTCCCTGTGGGTAAGTCCGAAGTCCCAGAAGGCACCGCTGTCGTATTTTTTCTGAAGAAGCTTTATGTACCGCTCTGTTTGCGTAATGCTTACGTGGGGTGTCCATAAAAGATATCGTGTTACCTCGGGAAGCCTTGAATACTCGTACATATCAGCCGAGTTTTCCGGGAGGATTTTTTTGTAAATCAGCCTCGTGCTTGAAAGCTCCGGAGGGGCCTTAAACACCTTTCGTATTTTTTCACCGAGAGTGTAGGGCATTTCTGTGCGGTGTCTTAAAAACATAAATTAAATCTACTCCTTCGCAGAGTGCTTTGCCCTGCAAGGTATCGCAAGTGATGATCGCTCTCTGTTCTTTGTAATATTATATCATATGTTCCACAAAAATGCAAGAGAAATATAACTAATTTAATAAATTAATCAAAGGAGCAAGTTTTTAAAACCACAGATTTATTACATAATTGCACATACCGTCTTTGAATGTATGTGCAGTATTGTAATCTTGATATGGTATTAAATTTTCACTTTGTACATGATAGAATTGTGTGGTTAAAAATTTAATCTCTATTGTTTCGGGAACTAAAGGGCGGTTATGCAAATCTTTGTGCGAGTTAAAGGGAGTTTTCAGAGGACTTGTCCTCTGAACGACTTCTTTTTGAATACTTTTTCTTTTCGCAAAGAAAAAGTATTATTCTGATAAGTTTCGGCAGAACATAGCCTCCGTCAGGTCGGTCTGCATATAAAAAAGAGTGGTGCCCCAAAGGGCACCACACCACTCTACTTCAAAATATCAAATTCACATCTCACGTCTGCCCTCAATAGCTTTAAAGAGGGTAAATTCATCAGCATATTCAAGGTCGCCGCCAACGGGAATGCCGTAGGCAAGACGGGTAACCTTGACTCCAAGAGGCTTTGCAAGCCTTGAAATGTACATAGCTGTCGCATCGCCTTCAACGGTGGGATTTGTCGCAAGTATAAGCTCGATTTCATCATCGCTTTCATTCTGAAGCTTTTCTATCCTTGAAAGCAACTCCCCGACGGTGATATCATCAGGACCTATTCCATTCAGAGGCGATATAACGCCGTGAAGAACGTGGAAAGAACCCTTGTAGTCGTTTATGCGCTCAACCGCCGCAACGTCACGGGGGTCCTCAAGAACACATATCTGACGCTTGTCACGTTCAGGGCTCGCACACACCGAGCATACTTCACTGTCGCATATGTTCTGGCAAACCGAGCATCTGCGTGTCTGTGCTTTTGCCGCCAGAAGTGCGTCGGAAAAAGCCTTAACCTCGGCATCACTCAGCGTCAGAACGTGAAAAGCGAGCCGGTATGCAGACTTTCTGCCCACTCCGGGAAGACTTCTGAACTTATCCGCAAGATTTTCCAGTGCGGGAACGTATTCTTTACCGCCCTGCATAGCTTAGAAAATTCCGGGCATTGAAATGCTGCCGGTAATCTTGTTCATTTCTTCGCTGTTGGTGTCTTCAACCGTCTTTATTGCTTCATTCACCGCCGCAACGATGGTGTCCTCAAGAGTTTCAATATCGTCAGGGTCAACTATTTCTTCGGAAAGCTTAATAGAGAGAACCTCCTTCTTTCCGTTTATCTTAACGTTTACAGCACCGCCGCCCGCAGCAATGTCGTATTCTCTTGCGTCAAGCTCCGTCTGAAGCTGCTCCATATCCTGCTGCATCTTCTGTGCCTGCTTTATCATTGACTGCATATTCTGGGGGCCGCCGCCCATACCTTTTGGTAATCTTGCTTTCATTTTCTTTATGTCCTTTCGAGTTTTGTTTTATTTTAATAAGCATTGTAATTATATCACAACCCATAAAACTTGTCAAGCGTTTGAACGTATAGGATTTTGAGTAAATTTTCCCGAAAGACTTGAAATATCAAAAGGAATATGCTATAATAAAGTCAAACCGTAGTGTTGCAGTGTTATTGATATTATGCCGCACACACTTATATCTCTGCCACCGGGTAGAAAAAATGCCAAGGCATTCGGCGTACATCGTTAGGTCTTAGAAGATGTGCGTGCGAATGCTTATTTTTTTAGACAGGAGAAGATTATGAAAAGAATAAAATCCCATATCGGCTATTTTACAAAAGGAGAGCTTATGCTATGGTGCTCTTCGGTGCTGCTTATACTTGCTGCATTTTTATTGTTTGACAGAGAAAATCACCTCACACTTGCAGCATCGCTTATAGGCGTAACTTCACTTATTTTCTGCGCTAAAGGAAATCCGATAGGGCAGGTGCTTATGCTGATGTTCAGTGTCATATATGGCATAATTTCTTATTCCTTTACATATTACGGAGAGATGATAACCTACCTTGGAATGACGGCGCCGATGGCAGTATTTTCTCTTGTAAGCTGGCTTCGTCACCCCTTTAAAGGAAAAAGGTCAGAGGTTGAGGTGAATAAGATTTCCGTAAAGGAAATGGTTTTCGCTCTCGTACTTACAGCTCTTGTTACCGTAGCTTTTTATTTTATTCTCCGCTACTTCAATACCGCAAACCTTTTCCCAAGCACTGTTTCCGTAACAACAAGCTTTTTTGCCGTTTATCTGACGTTCAGACGCAGTGAATATTATGCTCTTGCCTATGCTGCAAACGACGTCGTGCTGATAATTTTATGGATACTTGCCACCGCTGAAAATATATCCTATCTGTCGGTAATTATTTGTTTTATCGTTTTTCTTGTAAATGACCTTTACGGATATTATAATTGGCACAGAATGAGAAGAAAGCAAGCAGAAAAAGTCTCGTATATGGATGTAAAATAACACTTCTTTCAAATTTTATGCCGAAAGTGTATGATAATTGTAAATTATTGTAAATAATGCAAAAATTGTTATATACAAAACGGAAAAAGTATGTTATAATGAATCGGGATAATGTGCATAAGATTTTGCGAGCATGACAGCGTACTTAATTATGCACCATATTTTCGGAAAGGAATGATGTCTTCGTGGCAGAAAAATATAAAGATAAAAAGCCATACGGTAAAAAGGGAGCACCCTACGGCAAACCCTTTGGCGCAAAGGATTCAAAGCCTTATGGCAGACGAAAACCCTCATCAAAACCTGAGAGGGAAGAAAGAGAAAACAGTGAAGAGCTTTCCAACGGCTCAGTACCCGGCAGAAATGCAGTCCGTGAGCTTCTGAAGTCCGGTCGTGATATTGAGAAGATATTCGTAAGAGAGGGCGACAGAGAGGGCTCCATAACAGTCCTTGTTGCACAGGCACTTGAACGGGGCATACCTGTCATAGAGGTAGATAAAAACAAGCTTGATGCACTCTGCGGATACGAACAGCATCAGGGAATAGTCGCAATAGCCTCCGAAAAGGAGTACGTTACTCTTGACGAGGTGGTAAGGATAGCCGAGGAAAGAGGAGAAAAACCGCTCATCGTAATATGTGACGGAATTTCCGACCCCCATAACCTCGGAGCAATAATCAGATGTGCCGAGGGCGCAGGGGCACACGGAATAGTGCTTCCCAAAAGACGTGCCGCAGGAATTACACCGGCGGTGGTTAAGGCGTCAGCCGGCGCAACCGAGCACATAGCGGCGGTCAAGTGCTCAAATATCAGCGATACCATACGTAAGCTTAAGGATATGGGCTTCTGGATATTTGCGGCAGAGGCAGACGGAACAAGCTATACCGAGGCAGATTATAATTGCCCGTGCGCACTTGTTCTTGGAAGCGAGGAGCACGGCGTGTCGGATATAGTCAAGAAAAATTCCGATTTTATAGTTTCAATACCTATGAAGGGGAAGGTCAATTCCCTTAACGTCTCAACTGCGGCGGCGGTGCTGCTTTATGAGGCAATAAAGCAGAGAAGCTGAGAAGGCTGCGATGCAGTAAAAGTTTAAGAAAGGAAGTAATCTTTATGCAGACAAACGGAAACACCTCACCGGAGGGCGCAAAGAACCAAATTTCTCTCGACAGCATCATAAACGAATTTGAAAATAACGGCACTGCGGACGATTCTCAGAAAAAAATAAATCCTATGGATAAGCTGAACGAAATGTTCAGAAAGCAGGAAGAGGATCTGGATTGGCTCAACGATTTCGTGCTTGAAGCGGAAGAAGGAGAAGAATCCGATGCAGAGGAAGAGCAGGAAAGTGTCAGTGAGATAATTGCTGAAAATGCCGAAGTCGAAGAAATACACCAGGCAACGGACGAGGAAATATCCGAGGATATTACTCAGGCAATAGCCGAAGCAATAGCAGGAGAGGAGCTGCCGCCGGAGGAATACCCGGATAACGACGGGGCTACAAGACAGTTCAATGCTGTAAAAGAAGCATCAGATGAAGAAATAGGCTTTGAGATGTTTGAAAATGATACGTCAGAGCCCGAAGAAGAAACAGAAGTGGCTAATGAAATAGAAGATGACGTTTCGGACGTACAAGAGCCGGATGAGGTAGACGGCTATCTTACCAAGCTTTTCGGAGGCTCAGACGATGATTTTTCCGAGGACGAAAACGTCGCCGTGGCAGAAAAAAAGCCGGAAAAGAAAAAGTCCGAGCATAAAAAAATAGCCAAAGAGCTCGGAGTGTACGAGGAAATAGATATGTCGGATCCGGGCGCCGTGAACGCCGGAAAAAACCGATACTATACAAAGAAGCGCAATGCTCTTGTTTCTCTTTTCTGCGTAACCCTTTGTATGCTTGTCGGATTATATGTAGAGCTTGCACCCATAGCATCGCTTCCGCATTTTGAAATTCTTTCACCGGCAAATCCTGCCGTATATGCGCTTGTGGCTCTTCAGGTTCTTTGCTTTGGTGCAATATGCATGCTCGAAAGCCTTGAAAGAGGTCTTTTCGCAATTGTTGACAAGAGATTTTCGCCGGCGTCATGTGCGCTTGTAATTGCTGCTGTGAGTGCGCTTCAGGCAGTGCTTACCGCAATTTTCAGCACTGGCTCAGATGGAGTAAGACTTTTCTGCTCGGTAGGACTTCTTGCACTGTTTATGCTTTCCGCATCTGATTATCTGCGTGCATCTGCAGATTACAAAGCCTATAAAATTGCAAGCTCCACCTCAAATAAATTCGGTGCCTTTGAAATAGCAACAGATTCTGCGGAATGTGAGCCCTTTTCTTCACACATTGACCTTGAAGAAGCAAAGGCGATAACTGTAAAAAAGGGCGCAGTTTACGAGGGATTCGTTGAAAGAAACGAGAGAAGACCTGAGGGCGAGAAAAAGCTTGGAAGACTTGCAGGCATTGTGGCTATAGTGGCACTTGTTGTAGGCGTGTTTATGGCTGTTGCCACCAAGAGCGTTTACGATGGCTATACCAGCGCAGCAATTGTGCTTATTTCCTCACTCCCCATAAACATATTCTTTGTGTCTGCACTTCCAAAGTACATAGCGGCAAAGCAGGGTAAGCAAATAGGCGCCGCACTTATAGGTCAGAACGCAAGCGAGGAGTACAAAGGACTGTCAGTGGTTACCTTTGAAGATACCGAAGTGTTCTTGCCTAAGGACGTGCGTATTTCAAGCATAAAAACCTATAGTGGAATGGCACTTGACGAAGCCGTGGTTCTTATGTCAAAGATTTACGGTAAAATAGGCGGACCACTTTCAAAAATATTCGCAAAAATGGTGGATACTGAAACCGGAAAATCCGAGGTTGAGCTTGAAAAGGTTTATCCCGACGCTCTTTGGGTAAAGGTGGACGGAAAGAACGTATGTCTTGCAACCTCCTCGTATCTTTCTGCAAACGGAATAAAAATAATATCCGACAGCGTTGACACAGCCTTCGAGCAGTCTCACGGAAGTATTCTTTATTTGGTTTCGCTAAATAGAGTAATGGCAAAATTCTACATAAAGTACTCTGTAAATCCTAACTTTGAGAGAACTCTCAGAGAGCTTCACGAAGCGAACCTCTGCGTTGGTATAAAAACACTTGACCCTTGCATAAACAACGACCTTGTATTCGGTTGCCTTGAAAGAGCAAACTATGCACTCAGCGTTGTGAAAGGCTCAGGCGAGGAGGATATCCCGGGCGTATGTGAAACTGTAAGCTCCGGAGTAATTGCTCTCGGAAGCGTTCATAACTTCCTTGAAATGCTGCTTCTGTGCGAGCGCACCGGAAGAAACGTCAAGATAAATAACGTAATAAAGCTTATAAGCACCTTGCTTTGCCTTGTGCTTTCAACGGCTTTCGTTTTGTCAAACAGCGCACTTAACGTAGTATTCTGTCTGATAATTCAGATTTTCTGGCTGCTTCCTGTAGCGGTTATTTCCTATTTCAATAAATAAGCAAATCAGAGGATAGTTTTCAGGAGAAATCATAATGGTTGAAAAAATTAAAGAAATACTTTCAAATCTTGCTTCTATAGCAATGACCGCAGGCGTGCGTCTTGTCGGTGCAGTGCTTATCGTAGTTATAGGCTTTGTCGTTATAGGCAAGCTTACCAAATATTTTAAAAATCACAGACGAATATCAAAGGTTGAAAAAAGTGTAGTAGACTTTCTCTCAAGCTTTGTTTCGGTAGCACTTAAGATTGTAGTCGTACTTACCGCAGCAAATTACCTCGGTGTTCCTATGACCAACCTTGTGGCAATACTCGGCTCATGCGGACTTGCAATAGGTCTTGCACTTCAGGGAAGCCTTGCAAACCTTGCGGGCGGAATTATGATACTTATATTCAAGCCCTTCAAGGACGGAGATTATGTTTCAGTAAACGGACTTGACGGAACAGTTACAGGAATAACCATTCTTTATACTTATCTTAAAACCCCCGACGGCAAAACAATAGTTATTCCCAACTCAACCACGTCAAACTCCTCTGTTATAAATTACTCAACAGAAAAGTACCGCAGAGTTGATATCCCCGTGTCTGTGTCATATAAGAGTGACGTAGAACAGGTTAAAAAGATACTTCTCGATTTTGCAAAGTCGGTACCTTACGTTGAAAAAGACCCGGAATGTGCGGTGGTTATCTCTGCATATGCAGACAGCTCTATTGATTTTACAATAAGAGCCTGGACAGAAAGCTCCCATTACTGGGATGTAGCAGGTGCAATTAACTACGGACTTCAGAAAACGCTTGCAGATAACGGAATTGAAGTGCCTTATCCTCAGCTTGACGTTCATTTTGATAAATAAACATGGAATAAAACACTTGACAAATCGTATTGTCTGTATTATGAATACACAAATATAGCAATTCAGTAACGTTTTAATATGCATTTCCAATACAAGTGTAAATGCAAAAATCAAAGAGAGAACAAAGCGGATAATTTTCGCAAAGTTCTCTCTTTTTATTTTTGTATCATTATATAAGCATACGCAAGAGTTCAGAAAATGATACTATGCTGTTTGCATTACAGATAGGAAAAAAGTAGTCTGTTACTGTGTGAGTCCATGTTTTGCACATCAGGTATCTCGTATCTGTTATCGTTTGAATCTCTGATCATAACCCTGTTACCGCGCAGATGCTTGATGTCACTGTGCCTGTTACGAATATCAAAGGTTATCTCACCGCGATCTGTTTCAACAGTCCACTTGAGAACCCCGAATTTATCAACACATTTGAGAACCTTTTTTATTCTGGGTATCATATAATACTCATTAAAGCATCCCTCAATTGCACGGCGTGATTCTTCGTCCATTTCTTCGAGGTCACGGATATATCCTACCTCTTTCTCGTGGCGATCAAGCAAGGTTATATACATCGTGTGGTTTGTGATAGGAAAAAGCTTTCTTGGCTCAAGGTCCTCATACACCGTTCCGTCTTTTAGTATAAGACGAATTGAATAAAGGCTCGTGCGTTCTATCTTTCCCATGTATTTATCAATATATATTCTTCCCATTATTTTACCTCACTCAAAGTTCTCTGTACGCTTTGACTCGGCTATTTTATCAGCCATAGACTGTATCTCAACGAGCTTGTAATATTTACCCTTAAGCGCCATAAGCTCTTCCGGAGTACCGCATTCAATAATGGAACCGTTGTCTATTACAACTATCTTATTTGCCTTTGAAAGAGTTGAGAGTCTGTGCGCTATCATTATAGTAGTTCTTCCGGCAATAAGCTTTTCAATTGCCTCCTGAATAAGGTGCTCTGTTTCTGAGTCTACAGACGCCGTAGCCTCATCAAAAACAAGCATTGTAGGGTCGCGGAGCATGGCACGCGCAATAGATATACGCTGGCGCTCACCGCCTGAAAGGCCCACGCCTCTCTCGCCAAGCACCGAATCGTATCCATCGGGCTGGCGGATGATAAATTCATGTGCGTTAGCGATATCTGCGGCATTTATTACCTGTTCTACCGAAAAGCTGGTATCACCATACGCAATATTATTGTATATCGTGTCATGGAACATCTGCGGCTCCTGCTGAACATAACCAATTCGCTCTCTGTAATAGTGCATATCTATATCTTTGATATCTACACCACCAATAGTGATAGTACCTTCATAATGATCATAGTAACGCAAAAGAAGATTTATCAAAGTTGATTTTCCAGAGCCGGTTGTTCCTACTATTCCTACTATATCACCAGGCTCAATGGTGAGATTTATATTTTTAAGTACCTTTTTAGTCCTGTCAAAAGAAAAGCTGACGTTTTTGAACTCTATTCTTCCACCCATATCCGCATCAGTATTACCACGGCCAAAATCGTGTTCAGGCTCAGCATCAAGTATATCCATTATACGCTCTACGGAAGCTATTGCTCCTTGAACAGAGTCGGAAAGATTTGCAAAGAAGTTTACAGGCTCATAAAACATTGTTGCATAGGAAATAAATGATACCAGAAGGCCAACCGAAATCGTACCGGAGTTTCCAAGTTCAATGCCGTTTATTACAAGAGTACCACCAAGCGCCCATATTATAACGCTTCCGCAGCTCATAAGGCAGTTTACGATAGCAGGATACGCATTAAGTATCTTACCTGCCTTGGTATTGATAATACGCCACTCTTCTACTGTGCTTTCAAATTTTTCTGCCGACCTTTTCTCGTTGGCAAAAGATTTTACAACTCGTATTCCGGGAATAGTATCCGTGAGCACAGAGGTGACAGCAGAAGACCTTTTCCAGATGCGTCGGTAAAAAGGAGCGATCTTCTTTCGGAACAATCGTGAACCGATAACTACTATCGGAACCGGAACAAGCGAAAAAAGAGTCAATTTCCAGTTTATGAAAAGCATAACTACGATGATGCCGATAAGCTTGAAAAACTGCACGACAACTTCCTGTGTCATTCTGAGCATAAACGCCTGAATTGTAGCTGTGTCACTGCTTATGCGGTTTATTACCGAACCCGTAGAGGTTTTATCGTAAAAACGCATAGGTAAGTACTGCGCTTTTTCATAAACGTCAATTTTCAGTCTGGAAATTATTTTATTTCCCGAAACACGAAGCATATATCCTCGCACACCGGCAAGAAGCCAGTGTAACACATGTGTTGAAACAAGCAGAATTACAACAACAGAAAGTGCGTATTTGTCTTTGTTTGGCAAAATTTCATCCACCATAGATTTTGTAAGAAGTGGAGGAAGCATTGCCATTGCTGTGGTAAGAACTGAAATAATTACAGAAATAACCAGTATCAGTGTTTCCGGCTTTATATACTTCACAAGACGACTGAAAAGCTTTCCTTTTTTCATGCAGTACACACAGGGAGCACCGGGAGAAGAAAGCGTTCTTCCGCATTTAGGACACACAGAAAGCATCTTATCATAGACCGAACTAATCATATCAAGTGCCACTTCTTGGTGAACACCGTCGCGAATATCCTTAACGTAAGTAACGAATGCATCGCAAAGTGATGTAACCGTGAAAGTAAATCTGAAAATATCCACATAATTTTTTCCGTCGAAGGAAATACGCATAACCGCATTTCCGTACATACGTTTATTATATATTTCTTTAACATCTGAAAATGTGTATTTTTCAGAGCATTCATTATCGGTAAAGCTGTAGGTAAAAAAATGGGTTGATGTAGCAAGAAGTATGTTCTGACCATACTTTGCGTTCTTTGACACTTCGCCCACTATCCCAAAAAGTATCGGCTCGTCAGATAAAGTAAGCAATTTATCAATCTGTTGGTCGGTTAGATTTTTATTGATCAAAAAAATTTTTTCCATATTTGTACAGTCCTTGTTATGTTCCTCTTTTTTGTTTTTTTATTGTATCATTATCTGACAAAAAAGTCAACTGATTCCGGTAATATTTTACCTTTATGGTCGTATAAAAAATCACACCCTGTATGTCGGGTGTGATTTTTTTCCGGACGTATTTCAACACTTAGAGTTGTCACTCTCTCCAAAGTCAATAAAGGTGCGGACAAATCCACCGTAGTCACGGGAGGAAATGTCACCGCCTACAACCTTGTTTTTGTGTACGAATAACGTAAGATATACCTTGCCTGACTGACTTGGGTCGGGGGAAGGATAGTTTGTAATTTCAAAGGTGTAACGGTGCAGAGTTTTACCTCTGTATTTTGAAAGGTCAAAGCCCTGCTGCCTCTGAATGTCGTTGTACTTTTTGTATACCGCATCAAAAACCTTGGGCAAATCAACGTCGGTGGAGTTGTATGCAGGAGTTTTCACCTGGATACCAAGAGAAGAAATGAAATTCTGCAGATCCTCCTCCGTCTTTATACCGTCAAACTTAATGCTTTTTTCCGATGCCGCAACAGTCAGAGCGTTTGCGGAGGCATCCCTTTCCGGAAGAAATCCTATAACTGCAGCTACCGCTATGGCGGATAAAAGCAGCAGCCCCACAAGCTTTATTTTTGATGCCTTCAGTGAATAAACGAACATAATATATAACCTCCCGCAAAAGTATCTTAAATACTTGATTTGTCGTAGTAATATTTATATTAACGGCGACAGCTTCTTATGACGGGAGATCTGAAAATTTTATTTGATTTTTTTTAAGACTTGCTTTTTTTAGCTCTGAGACTTGCAAAAAAATCCCTTAGCAAATCCGAGCATTCTTTTTCAAGTATGCCAAATTCCACCTTTGGCCTATGATTAAAAGGAAAGTCATTCATGTTCACGACGCCACCGAAGCAGCCTGCCTTGCTGTCGGGAGCACCAATATACAGGTTTCTTATACGGGAATTTATTATCGCCCCCGCACACATAGGACAAGGCTCAAGGGTAACGTAAAGGTCACAGTCAAAAAGTCTCCAGCCACCAAGTCTTTTGCATGCCTTGTTTATCGCTTCAAGCTCTGCGTGGTAAAGAGCGTTTTTACCCCTTTCACGCCTGTTTCTGCCACTTGCGACTATGTGCCCTGCGTAAACCACAACAGCTCCGACGGGAACTTCACCCTCAAGGGCCGCCTTTTCTGCCGCACGAAGTGCTGCTCTCATATAGTAGTTTTTGGATTTTTCCTTTATCGGTATTATATCTTTTTTCATATCATCTGAAATATGTGCTCATCGTTTCAAGGAAAACAAGGATAAAGTAAATTATCATTACAGGAGAGGCAAAGGCAGAGAAGGTCTCTCGCACTGTAAGCTTTCCGAAAACGGGGGCACAGTCATTCCTTTCGGATAGTTGTATTTTGTTCTTTCCCACAAGATAGACGGCGCAGATAAGCCCTGCGGCGAGAAGCACCACATAGCTAAGAGAGCTGTAAAGGTTAAAAATTTCAGGAGAAACCAGCACCTCGATGTAGTCAAGGGAGCAGGAGTATGCGTTGTTAAGAAAATGAATAACAACGCAGGTAAGTATCGAGCCTGTTTTTACAGCAATAAATGCAAGAAGCAAGCCGTAAACAAAGCTGTACATCATCTGCTCAATGCTTCCGTGAACGGAGGCAAAAAACACTGCACTTCCCACAATTGCAAAGGATTTACCGTAAGGCATGAGCTCTGATAGAATTATCCCTCTGAAAACAAATTCCTCAAGAAGCGGGGGAAGAAGAGCGATGGAAATGAAATCAATAATAAATTCAGTGGTGTTCTGCGCTACCGGCATATCGTAAACTGAGCTGTCAAAGCCGAGAAGTCCGGTAAAAATCGAACTAAGCCCCGACATAGTGTAGGCAAAGGCAAAACAGCATGCCGCAAAGCATAAAACCGACATAGGACCAAGCTTTTGTTTTTCCTCGTCAGACTTTATTTTAAGGCACCGGGAAAAATGCTTTTTCCTCAGAACTATATAAACAATGCCGGGCACGGCAAGCTGAGCTACGTACAGGAAAACGTCAATAATACGGCTTACGAAATCCAGTGCATTATCTGTAAGCTGAACGTAAATTTGCAAATATTCAATTACTGCATAATAAATTATCAGAAATACAAATACAGTAAGGTACGTTCCGAGAAGCATACAGCAAATGCAGGACAAGGTCTTTCTAAGCTCTTTTTTTCTTCTGCTTTTTTCTATCGCTTCACGGTAGTAAAGCTCATCCGGAATATCGTTTTGAAAATTTGTGCTATTCAAATGCTTCACCTTCTTTTGTAGTGGGCTAAGGCTTATACTTTTTATATAATATCATACTTTTGTTATTTATTCAAGAGTTATATTGTAAAGTAGGGAAATAAAAATACCGCCAAAGCAGACAAAGTCTTGCTTTGACGGTTTATGTAAGCCTATATACCTTATGACATTACCTTGGATTTAAGATACCCCTGAAGACTCGCCGCTCCCTGTACGTTGTTTATAATAAGAGCGTCGGTAATGCCGTATTCTGAAATAATGCTGCTAACGGAGTCAGTGTCCTTGCGAATGTCAATAACTATAATTTCATCGTAGTAGTCAACCATATAGGGCACAAACGCATTACCGTAGGACTCCTTGAAAACGATAAGCTTTTTGCCTGTGGTGTTTGACGTCTTAATGTGGGTAAAGGGCTGGTCACCGCATATAAACATTACGGAATAGTTGTTGGTGTTTGTGTTCAGCACCTGACCCTTATATGTAATGCCACCGCTTGTGTATGTCATTGTTGCTTCGGCTTTAGGAAGATGTGCAACCGTGTAGTCCGGATTTGTTTTAAGAGAAGCAGCACCGCCGGAGAAGCCGTAAAGAGAACCGGTGTAGCCGGTATTTATAACCGTCGTGTAATCAGAAAGCTCACGGGGAGTTATGCCGTTTGCTTCACAGTAAGCACGGGAGGCGTAGTATGCACCAAGACTTGTCCAGTGATGGTCCGTTCTGTAGTATGTGTATTCACCCTTGTGTGCGGAAAGCTCACCCATACAGTCTGCCTTTTTTACAGACTCCGACATCATAGCATATGTAGCACTTATGTGCTTGGTCTGATTTTCCTCGCCGTCTGCATACCCCTCCGGAGAAAGAAAAGCACACGCCTTGGGAATAAGCAGGCTTGTTACGTTAAGAGAGGGATACTTTGCCGCAAAGTCGTTTACAATCTGTGCATATGACTCGTTGCCGCTTTCTCTGAGTCTGAAGTATTCAAGCCCGTAGTCACCGCAGACAAGAACGCTGTTTGCGTAGTATGCGGATATGCTGTTTGAAAAGTGACCGGTATTCTGGGTTTCCGGAATATACTGGGTTACTCCGTTTTTGTAGTTTACAGTGTTGTCGCAGGTCGCACATTTTGCGCTCTTTCCGTCGGCGGAAGTAACGTAGTTGTGTTCTATAACGTCTGCCAGAGTAATGCCGCATTCTGTGCAGGTTTCCTCTATTCTGCAGGTTGCCGCTCCCGAGGACTTGTGTCCGTGAGCCTTTTCTATTAGGGCAGAGCATACGGTACATACCGAGTCGTTTGTACAGTCAGCCGCTTTATCAGGAGTATGCTCTGTTGCGGCAGTTACTACCTTACCGCAGGAATCACATACCTTGTCAAGAGTGCAGTCCACAGTTGTTACCGTGTGGGTGTGAGCGCACCCGGTGAGAAAAGCAGTAATAATGATAGCCGTAATTAATGAAGTATGAAGCATTTTGTTTTTCATTACCTTTGTCCTTTACTGAAATAGGTTTAATATATTCATATTTATTATCCGGTTTTGATATTTTACCACAAGAAAAAAGAGAATTTATAAACGCAGTATAAAATAATGTCGAATTTTTACTTATTTCCTTTCGACGTTTTACTGCGCTTTTTTGAATTTTTCTTTGTGGAAAATCCAAAATATCCGATTTTTCGTCCAAGCTCAAAATATTCTCCGTGAGCAAAAGCCATAAGACCGGCATTATCAAGATGAAGCTTTCCGCCGCTGTCAATAAGAGCCTCGTCAACATTTGTGCAAAGAATATCCGCCACAAACATATCATGACTTCCAAGCTCCACAATATCCGTCACACGACACTCAAGGGAAAGAGGACATTCTTTTATGGCTGGTGCCGAAACAGTATTTGATTTTTCTTCGGTAAAATCACACTTTTTAAATTTGTCAACCTTTTTGCCGGTGTAAATACCGCAGTAGTCAACCTTTTTTGCAAGTGCCTTTGTCGGAAGATTTATAACAAATTCACCGCTGTTTTTTATTATATCGTAGGAGCATCTGCTCTTTCTTATGGAAACGTAGGTCTTTGCAGGCACCGTATTTATTATTCCGGTCCAGGCGACCGTTATAATATTTGACTTCTCGTTTCCCTCCTTGTCCTTTCCCTTGCAGGATACAAGAACCGCAGGAAGCGGAGCAAGAAGCGCACCTCCACGCCAGCTTGTTTTTGCCATAGCCTTTATACCTCAACTGTTTTAAAATTTACATATAAATGTTTTAAAATAAATAAAAATGCTGTAAAATAACTCTATCACTAAAGAAAAGAGAACTTATAATGAAAGTAAATACCGGAAAATTTGTCGGACATATACTTGCATTTATCGTTGAAGCCATATGGGCGGTAACCTACGTTGCCACAGAGCTTCTTATAAAATCCGGCTTCACCGAGCTTCAGATACTCGTAATGCGCTTTGTCCTTGCACTTTTGGTGCTGTATATAATAAATCCGAAAATCTATAAGCCGCAAAGCTTAAAGCAGGAGCTGTCTTTCTTTCTTCTTTCGGTTTTCGGAATGACCTGCTATTACCTTTTTGAAAACCTTGCAATAGGAAAAACCGACGGCACAAACGTGTCAATCATCATAAGCTTTGCCCCAATCCTTACACTTATCGGCAGCGTTTTGCTGCGCAAAAAAGATAAGGTTACGTTTTTTGAGGTTTTCGGCTTTATCCTTGCAATAACCGGGGTTATAATGGTGGTGTTCAACGGCACCGTCGTACTGTCCTTTAATATGCTCGGATATATCCTTGCCTTTGGCGCAGCGCTTTCCTGGGCAATATATTCAGTAATGCTGGAAGGATATCTTCAGAAATACGACAGCATAATTATCACAAGACGAATGCTTATATATTCATTACTTCTTCTTGTCCCCGCAATGCTTGCAAAGGACGGCGTGCCGAGTCTTCCCCTTGTTTTCACACCGGGCGCACTCCTGTCGCTTTCACTTCTCGGAATTTTCGGCGGAAGCCTTTGCTATATATGGTGGAACAGCGCAGTAAAAAGAATAGGCGTTGTTACCACAACCAACTACATATACCTTAGTCCCTTTATAACTATGATTTTTGCATATTTCGTAGCGGATACAAGAATAACCCCTATGGGCGCACTTGGCGCAGTTCTGATAATCGGTGGGGTAGTCCTTTCCGACCTGAAGCCGGCAAAGGCAAAAGAATAACCCTTTTAGATAAAATACTCTATTAAAGGGGCTTCTTGACTATCTGAGCGTATCTTCTCGGATACTGCATCGGTGTGGATTTTACTTTCTTTATTACCACAAGAGAATGATGAAGCACCTCGCCGTCTGTGCTTTGCGGAAGCTCTACCTCATATGTCTTCACGTATTTTCCACCAAGCTTTGCAATTGCTCCCTTTGATATTTCAAGTTCCTCACTTGCACCGGTTGCCTTGTAGGCAATAAAGGCTCCTCCCACCTTTACAAAGGGAAGACAAAGCTCAAGCAGCACCGGCAGTGATGCTACCGCTCTTGAAACAGCAACATCAAAATTCTCACGGTACTTCTTGTCTGAGGATACCTCCTCTGCACGAACCGGAAGAAATTCGGCGTCTATTCCAAGCTTTTCGCAGGCACTCTGTGTGAATTTCAGCTTTTTAGCCGTGCTGTCAAGGAACGTGGTCTTTATGTCACGTCTTACGTGGGACAGCGGAAGTCCCGGAAAGCCGGCACCGCAGCCAACGTCTATTACCGATGCACCACCCGGAATAAGGTAAAAAATCAGTGACGCAAGTGAGTCCGCAAAATGCTTTATCGCAACACCCTCATGCGTCTTTATTGCGGTAAGATTTGTGTGGGAGTTAAATTCCAGAAGAAGTTCACACAGCACACCAAAATCCGAAAGTGCACTCTCTGTAATACTTATGTTGTTTTTTTTGCAGAAATCCTGTAAAATAGTTATAACCTCAGAGTTCATTGTTTGCTCCGTTCTGCCACAGTGGCGAAAAATTTATAAAGGCGGTGGTTTACATTTTTGAAAGCTTACTTTGCGAATTTTTCAGTACCGAAAAAATAAAATATTATTCCTGCCTTGAGCTTTCCGACTGTGAGCTTATTTACCCAAGAAAGCTCCCGGACTTTACAAAAAGCGTCTGCTTTTTTCTTATTCCGTACTATGTGAAAGATGAGAAAAAAAGAAACGTTTCACTGTACGCCGTGCCCCGTGATTATCACCTTTACGTAAAAGAGCTTGAAAAGCGCCTTTTGAAGCTTATAAGTGATAAAAACGAAGGTGTTACAGTGCGTGTGTTTGCCGATAATTCCCCTTTTTCCGAACGCATCTGCGCAGAAAAAGCAGGGCTTGGTAAAATAGGCAAAAACAGACTTCTCATAAATTCCGAGTACGGAAGCTACGTGTTTATAGGGAGTATTTGCATTTCACATAATATCAGCATATCACACCTGGCGGAAAATTTCAAGTGTGACATATGTGGAAATTGTGAAAAGTGTAAGACAGCTTGCCCATATATGTCAGGAAAAAGCGAAATCTGCCTTTCCGAGCTTACACAGAAAAAGAAGTTTTCGGAAGATGAAACAAAAATTATTTCTTCTCTCGGCGTGCGCTGGGGCTGTGATATATGTCAACAGGTTTGCCCGCAAAACAACAATGTCAGCGAAACACCTATAGATTTTTTCAAAAATCACAGAATGCCTTTTGTGACAAAGGAGCTTATAGAGCAGATGTCCGATGATGATTTTTCACAGCGTGCATATGCGTGGCGTGGAAAAAACGTAATACTTAGAAATTTAAAGCTCTGATTTTCAATATTCGGCTCTTTTCGAGCGTGCAGATATGTTATACTCTCTTTTGAATTGTAATTTTTCAAAGGGGAGTATTTTTATGGGGATAAACAGTAAATTCAAAATCAAATCAGGGCAAAAAAAGGACACACAAAAAAACTGCACGGGAGAAATTTTTAATATTCCACCCTATCTTATCTGCCCAAGTCCGCTTCTTCCCAGAACGGATTTCTCTGATACCTCGCTTTGCAGTCTTGCAGACAGTATACGCAGATACGGCATGCTTCAACCTCTGTGTGTGTGTCTTTCAAAGGACGGAAAATACGAGCTTGTCGCAGGCGAAAGAAGACTTCGTGCGGCGCTTCTTCTGAAGCTTCCCACTGTCCCTTGTGTGCTTGTGGGAAGCTATGGAAAAGACGCAGAATATCTTTCTGTCATTGAAAATATTCAGCGTGAGGGGCTTAATATGTTTGACGAGGCAAAAGCCATAAAAAGACTGATGGAGAGAGATAAGATTTCCCAGGAACAGCTTGCGCTTATTTTGTCAAGCAGCACTGCGCAGATTGAAAAAAAGCTAAGGCTCACACAGTTTTCAAGAGCGGAAATGCAGGAGATTCTGCACCTTGGAATATCACCTGACATCGCTTCACTTTTTCTTGACGTGCCCTGTTCTGTCCGTTATTATACCATAAAGCTTTGTACCGAAAAGGAACTGAACGAAAGCAGTATAAGAACTGTCTGCAAGAGGCTTTCAGAAATAAAAAATCCTTCTCCCGATGACCTTGAAGAAATACTTTCAAAGGTTATCATAAAAAAGGAAGAGTCTTCTATAGAAGATACAGAGCAAAGTGAGAAAGCAGATATAAAAGAAAAAAGAACGCAGAAAATAGTGCTTCACGACCTTCGCTCCTTTGAGATTTCGCTGGAAAAATCCTGTGACGTGCTTCGCAGAGCAGGACTCTATGCAGGCTTTGATAAGCAGGAGAATAACAGCGAAACGGTTTATACCGTCAGAGTCAAAAAAGAATAAGCGCCGCATTAAAATTTACAAATTCTTATTTATGCTTGCCCCTATATGTGATAAAATAATCCACGAACAAAAAGAAATACGGAGAATATAATAAGAAATGAAAATAAAACACGCAATATTCGATCTTGACGGAACACTTCTCGACTCAAACGGCGTATGGATGGACGCAATTTTCAACTATATAGATAAAATGTGCAGCTTCAAAAGAGAGGATATCCCGCAGGAGTTTGAAAGTGAAGTGGTTTACGGCGGCTCAAAAAAGGTTTTCGCTTATCTTGAAAGTGTAATGGGGGACAAAAATCCTCTTATTATGAAAAGAAAAGCATTGATGGATTTTGCAGAAAACGCCTATAAAACCCCAAAGGAGAAAAAAGGCGGCGCACGGGAATTTCTTTCAAAGCTCAAAGGTGCAGGTGCAGACGTTTGCGTCGTTACTGCAACGCCAACCTACCTCGCTACACAGGCACTGGAGCTTTCCGGGCTTCTCGGCTACGTTGATTTTATTATATCTGCCGCTGAGAGAAAAAGCGGCAAGGATAAACCCTATATACTTATCGAGGCGGCGGCAAGAATGAACGCAGAGCTGTGTGAATGCGTAATTTTTGAAGACGCAATATACGGAATAAGAACCGGAAAAGAGCTCGGAATGACAGCAGTAGGTATAAAGGACAGATACTGTACCGAAAATACGGCAAAGGATATAAAGAATACCTGCGACGTGTATATCACCGACTTTACCGAAATACACCTTGACTAACTAATTATATCATATTTTTATTATCGGAGGAATGTATGGTTTCCTGTACAATAAGTGAATGCGCAAAAATACTTCTTTCCAAAAACAGAATAATGATTCTTGTCCACTCAAATCCGGACGGCGACTGTATAGGCTCGGGTGCGGCACTTGCAAAGGCTTTGACTAATCTTGGGAAGGATGTGCGCCTTGTGTGTGCACACGCACTTCCAAAAAGACTTGCGTTTATATGTAAGGGCTTGAAAGAAGAAGTTCTTTGCTTCGCAGGTGAGCCGGAGCAGGATTTTGACGCAGAGCTTGTCGTTACGGTTGATACCGCATCACCGGAGCTACTTTCAAATCTTCGTGAAAAATATCAGGATAGAATAAATCTCTGCATAGACCACCATATGATAAATACTATAAAGGCAGATAAAATCCACAGACGTGCAGACGCTTCTGCCTGCGGTGAAATAATTCTTGAAATACTTGACGAAATTTCTCAAAAAACTTCTACCCAAGCTGTCACAAAAGAGATAAGCGATATGCTTTATGCCGCAATTTCATCTGACAGTGGTTCCTTCAAATACGGAAATACCACAGCAAAAACCCTTCTTTATGCGTCAAGACTTAAATCCCTCGGTGCAGATACGGAAGTTATTTCAAGACTTCTATTTGATACCAAAAGCCTTGCCCAGTTTAAGCTTACGGGACTTGTTATTCCAAAAACGGAGCTTTTATGTGACGGAAAGCTTGCATACTGCCTTCTTCTTGAGGACGAGCTTGCACTTTGCGGAGCATCGAAGGAGGACTGCGACGGAATAACGCAGGTCTTCCGTGAAATTGAGGGCGTAGAGCTCAGTATATTTGCAAAGCAAAGCACTGATAGTGTCAGTGGAGAAAACAGCGTCAAAATGTCACTTCGCTCAAACGGCAGTATAAACGCCGCAAAAATCTGCGAAGCCTTCGGAGGCGGTGGTCATATAAAAGCCGCAGGCTGTACAATCAGGAATAAAACCAACGACGAAGCAAGAGAGCTTATAATCGCAAAAGCAATTGAGCTATCACCGGAGCTTTCATAGAATTAAATAAAAGTATAAGATAATTGCCACTCTCAAGGGAAAAGCCTTTGCAGAGTGGCAGTTTTTTATTAATTCGGAATTGACAACGAAAAAGGCTTAATCCTTTTTCTTATGTTTGAAGAATTTGCAGAGCAAATTCTTTCTATTCCTTTACAGTTCTATCAAGCAGAAAGCAAAAATTTAGTACCGCAGAAAGATTACATAAGTTTACACACTTGCTTTGTAACTCGTCTGCGACAACGAAAAATGCGTGGGCATTTTTCTTATGTTCGAAGAATTTTCTTT
>JAZOCR010000144.1:0-1993 GCA_045596605.1 Eubacteriales bacterium
ACTACCGTGACGATGACGTTGTGGGAATTGAGCGTCAGGCGAATAAGCTGGGATATAGAACCACTGTCTTTTCCATGCCGATGTTGAATGAATTGTACACAAAGAACGAGGAAGCTGTATTCGACCTGATTGATTTCAACAAGTATACCGGTGTGGTTTTCTTTGAGATGTCTTTTTCATCACATAAATCACTGGGTAAGAAGATTGAAAAAGCAATCAGCGATAAATGCAAGAAGCCTGTTGTGGTAGTCGGTGAAAGCAATATCTATGATTACGAATTTTCAGGTGAAAACAGTCAGGATACTGAGCTGCTGACGGATCACGTCATAGAAGAACACAACTGTGAGGTGCTGTATTTTCTCGGGGGATATCCCAACGGCTCAAGCGGCAGAGATATTGGATTTATCGGCTCCATGAAAAAGCACGGTCTCGTCTGCACGGATGATAATATGATTTACGGCGGATATTGGATGGAATGCGGTGAGAAGCTGGCAAAGGATATCGCATACAATATGCTTGAAAAGCCGGACGCTGTTATATGCTATGACGACGCAGTGGCTTTCTTCTTTATCAAGGCACTGGCAAAGTATGGAATCCGTGTGCCCGAGGACATTATCGTGACCGGCTTCGGTTCCAAAATACATTCCAAAAACAGTGTTATTTCCATCACCACCTTCCCGTCCGACGGTGAGTACATCGGAAGAAAGGCTATGGTACAGCTTCATTCTCTGCTGACGGGAGAAGAACCGGTAGAGATCAGTCCTCCCAGAGGCGAAGTGATCACAGGTGTAAGCTGCGGATGCGGAATACATAAGCCATTGGATATCCGTAGAGGACTTGAGCTTCACGAGAAGCGCCGCATGGAGGAAATATACTATCATAACAGTGATATTGAAGAACGTCTTTATGTCTGCAAGGATTATGATGAAATTGCTGACGTGTTGAACAACACTCATTATATTGTTCCTGACAAGGAGCTTCTTGCAGTAAATCTGCATCTTGACGGCAAGACATCAAAATGTATATATATGACCGAAGTAATACGTGAGGGTAACGCCGTTGATTTTAAAACCTTTGAGCTTTATCCTAAGTCATACGTTTTCGCCGGTGAACCTAAAAATCTACATATCCTTCCCATAAACTTCAACGGCAGGATGTATGGTCATGTGGCGGTAGGTTACAACGAGCCCGTAGTATATAACTTCCTGCTCAAACGTTTTGTCAGCAGGCTTGCAGTAGCATTGGAAATATTGTCCATAAGGAATGCGGTGAAGGAACAGCTTGTACAGCCCACGGTACAGACGACTGAGGAATCTCCCAAGACGCCTATTACGACCGGTTCGACTTCGATATTTGTGCAGAAGGACGGTAGCCTTAATAAGGTGCTGGTGGAGAATATTCTGTACTTTGAGGCAGATGGCAAAAAGACCTATGCCGTGCTGAAATCAGGCAAATATGAGGTGAAAAAGACACTAGCAGCACTTGAGGAAATGCTGATGTCACGTAATTTCATGCGTATATCTAAGTCCGTTCTTATCAATATGGACAAAGTGGTAAAATATGTTACTGACAGCGACCGTACCATAATCGTAACGCTTGTAGGTCAGTTGGATGTACGAGTATCACGTAGCAAGGTACATGAATTCAAGGAAGCAGTTACTAATATATAATCGGATATACAAAGTAGAGCGAAAAACACCCTTTGGGGTGTTTTTTGTTAGTTTTGACATTTTGTCAGTACCCCCGAGGATAAAGTGCTGTAATGTGCTTTTCAGGCAAAAGAAACGCACGATAAAATGTACAAAACAACAAGTTGTCTGCATTTTGTACGGCTTGCCCTGAAATTGTTGTTATTGTGCAAAAAAAATGCTATATATACATATATGTATATATAGCGAACTATAAGTTTGCTATAAGCTGCTCTCGCAGTGAACAAAAAATATATCATGTATATGGAGGAAAACACATGAAAAAGTTCAAAAAAATCGCCGCT
>JAZOCR010000145.1:0-2884 GCA_045596605.1 Eubacteriales bacterium
TATTGGTTGTTTTTCCTTTGTGAAAAGCAAGTACTATATTGGACTACTTATGGCAATTTGTATTGTCATTGAAAGGAATGGTCACAGATTATGGATAGATTTGTAGTAAAGGGCGGAAAGGCGCTTCAGGGGCAGATTGAAGTCGGCGGAATGAAGAATGCGGCTGTCGCAATAATATTTGCTACAATACTTAATGAAGATGAATGTATTATCAGAAATTTGCCTGATATAAGTGACGTCGTTGACGGCTTTGCTATCCTTGAAAAAATGGGTGCACAGGTAGAAAGATTAGATAAAACCACATATAAAGTAGATACGAGAGGTGTTGTTTGCGGCTCATCTCCCTATGACTTCGTTCGTAAAATGCGTGCATCCTACTATATTCTCGGTGCGGAGCTTGGACGCTTCGGAAGAGCGCACACGGCATATCCCGGTGGCTGTGATTTTGGTGTCAGACCCATTGACCAGCATATCAAGGGCTTCCGTGCACTTGGTGCAAATGTTACGACTATTGAAGCGGAAAAGAGCTATATTGACTGTGTAAGTGAAAATGGACTTGTCGGAAATACAGTGTATATGGACGTAGTTTCCGTTGGCGCAACTATCAATATAATTCTTGCGGCGTCCCGTGCAAAGGGAGTAACGGTTATTGAAAATGCGGCACGTGAGCCTCATATAGTTGACCTTGCAAACTTCCTTAATGCTTCCGGTGCTATGATTTCCGGAGCAGGTACGGATACCATAAAAATCAAGGGCGTTGAAAAGCTTCACGGCACGGATTACACCATTATTCCTGATATGATTGAAGCAGGCACTTATATGATTGCAGGGGGTGCAACCGGCGGTGAGCTTCTTATAACCAACGTTATTCCGAAACACCTTGAATCTGTTTCGTCAAAGCTTATCGAAATGGGTGTTGAGGTAGAGGAGTATGATGAGGCTGTAAAGGTAAAATCTACAGGTGTGCTTCGTGGAATTGAAGTAAAAACACTTCCGTATCCCGGATTTCCTACGGATATGAATCCACAGCTTGGAACTCTTATGTGTATTGCCGACGGAATAAGCGTAATGCGTGAGGGCGTCTGGGATAACCGATTCAGATACACAGAAGAACTAAAGCTTATGGGTGCAGATATTCAGGTTGAAATGGGCGGAAAGCAGGCAACCTTCAAAAAGGTGGACGGTCTTGTGGGTGCACACGTTAGAGCCGTTGACCTTCGTGCAGGGGCTGCGGTGATAGTTGCAGGACTTTGTGCGAGCGGTACCACCGAAATCACTCAGATTCACCATATACTTCGTGGCTATGAAAATATAGTTGAAAAATTACAAGGCGTTGGTGCGGACATTACTCTTGTTACTGACTGATAGATATGAAAACGCTCTTTGTGAGCGTTTTTGTTTTAGCATCAAAGAACTGCCGTTCGACACAAATGTTCGTATAAAAGTTCATTAAATTTACATTGTAATTTGTGGCAAAAGGATATATAATAGAGGAGTAAAATAAAAGCAGAAATATAAAGGCGTTTTTGCGAGCATTACATAAGAAAGGAAAAATGTGAAATGGCAAAGGAAGTAAAGAATAAGAAAGCTCCCGAAGAGGTTATCGGCGACGAAAACAGAAGAAAGGCTCTTGACACCACAATTTCCAAAATAGAAAAGGACTACGGTAAAGGTGCGATTATGCGCCTTGGCGAGAATACCAATATGAACGTATCCGCAATTTCCACAGGTTCGCTTACACTCGACCTTGCTCTTGGTATCGGTGGTGTTCCGAGAGGAAGAATTATTGAAATATACGGACCGGAATCCTCCGGTAAAACTACCGTTGCACTTCACGTAATTGCAGAGGTACAAAGACAAGGCGGCGAGGCGGCATTTATTGACGCAGAGCACGCTCTTGACCCGGTTTATGCAAAGGCACTCGGCATAAATATCGATGAGCTTCTCGTTTCACAGCCCGACTACGGCGAGCAGGCTCTTGAAATTACCGAGGCTCTCGTTCGCTCCGGTGCAATTGACGTTGTTGTTGTGGACTCTGTTGCGGCACTTGTTCCGAGAGCTGAAATTGACGGTGAAATGGGTGATTCCCATGTAGGTCTTCAGGCAAGACTCATGTCACAGGCACTTCGTAAGCTCTCCGGTGCTATTGCAAAGTCAAACTGTACAGTTATCTTCATTAATCAGCTCAGACAGAAGGTCGGCGTGCTTTACGGAAATCCGGAAACCACACCAGGCGGTGTTGCACTGAAATATTACGCTTCAGTTCGTATTGACATAAGAAGAAGCGAGCAGATTAAAGACGGTGCAGACGTTACCGGTAACCACACTAAGTGTAAGGTTGTAAAGAATAAGGTTGCACCTCCCTTCAGAACTGCTGAATTTGATATCCTTTACGGAAAGGGAATATCAAAGGAAAGCGAGCTTATTGATGTTGGTATAAAGCTTGACATCATTCAGAAGAGTGGTTCCTGGCTTTCATATGGCGGTGAGCGTCTTGGACAGGGCAGAGATAACGTTCGTGATATGCTTGTCACAAATAAGGAGCTTGCCGCAGAAATTGAAGCAAAGATAAGAAAGGCTTTTGCTGATTCTAACGGCGAGATACTTGAAGATAAAGACGGCTCCTTTGAAAGCGATGAAAAGCTGGTTATTACCGAAAGTTTTGACGAATAATATTCTTATAATATTTGTGGACCGAAAGGAGCGCATAATTTAATGATTATAACGTCAGTTAGCCGCTCCGAGGGAGGTAACGAGTATACAGTCAGAGATGATACCGGTACAAAGTACGTGATTTCATCGGGCGATTTCAGACGCCATGGCATTCCTTTCTCAGGCTCGGAGGAGGATTATCCCTTTGAGCTTGCCGATGAGATGAGTGAGA
>JAZOCR010000146.1:0-14179 GCA_045596605.1 Eubacteriales bacterium
GTATGTTACTTTTTCTCTACAGTGAGAAAAAGTAACCAAAAAGCTCCGGTCAGAGAAAGGGGGATACCCCCTTTCTCTGACAACTCTATCCCAACGCATGAAAGTTTTATTGAATTTATTTCCGCATCGCACGCCTCAACAGAGGGAAAATTTCGGTGCAGAGCACCGAAATTCTTCCATAGGGCTGTGGCGACGACAAGCTAAAGCTTGCCTTACGCTGAAGAATTTTCTTTTAGAAAATTCTTCGAACATAAGAAAAATGCTTAAGCATTTTTCGTTGTTTCAAACGCCGAACAAGGATGCTTGTTTAAGTTAATAAACCGATAAACTCCGCAGAAATTGCGTAGCAATTCGAGGAGTTTATAAAATATAAAGTTCTTTGATGCACTTTCTGTTGGGAAAGTGCACGGGTGTGGGCAGAGCCCACAGAAATACAGGAGGAAAAATTATGTCAAGAACGGCACTAAAAGACAGAAAGCTCCCGCAGTACACAAAGGGAGAGGAAATATTCAACATGGTAACCCACATAGTAGGGGGTGCACTGGGTGTTGCGGCTCTGGCACTGTGTGTTGTATTTTCGTTTTTACACCACGACCCATATGCAGTTGTAGGCTCCTTTATCTACGGCTTTTCAATAATTATACTTTACACCATATCCAGCGTGTATCACGGAATAACGCCGAAGGCTGATATTGCGAAGAAAGTAATGCAGGTCATTGACCACTGCGTCATTTTCATTCTTATTGCGGGAACCTACACTCCCATTGCACTTTGTGCACTGAGACGGGAAAACGCCGTAATCGGCTGGGTGGTGTTCGGATTTGTGTGGGGCGCATCTGCGCTGGGAATTACCCTTAACGCCATTGATATAAAGAAATACAAAAAATTCTCAATGATTTGTTATCTTGTTATCGGCTGGTGTGCCATTTTTACTCTGAAAACTTTGATTGCTGCGCTGACTGTTCCGGGATTTTTATTCATCATACTTGGCGGTGTGTCCTATTCCATCGGCGCAGTGCTTTATTCGGTAGGCGGAAAACGGGGACTGAAATATATGCATTCCGTGTTCCACATCTTTGTGGTTATCGGCACGGTGCTTCAGTTCTTTGCAATATTTTTCTACGTAATTTAAAAAACAAACACAGACACGTCGGATGTTGAGCGCATTCGACGTGTTTTGCAGCCTTTATCGTGAAAAATACAGTTTATTTTCACACTGTTGACACATATATGGTTTATAATATATATTTATCAACATTATGAACCTTTATAATAGTTAGTCTTCGATTTGAAAGGAAAACCAAATGCTTCAACTAAAAAACATCAAAAAAGATTATCCTGCAGGCGGTGAAACAGTTCACGCCCTTAAGGGTATAGACCTTACGTTCCGTGAAAGCGAATTCGTTTCAATTCTCGGACCCTCCGGCTGTGGAAAGACCACGATGCTTAATATCATCGGTGGTCTTGACAAATATACCGAGGGTGACCTTGTTATTAACGGACGCTCCACTAAAAACTTCAAGGACAGAGACTGGGACTCCTACCGCAACCATTCCGTTGGATTTGTGTTTCAGAGCTATAACCTGATTCCGCACCAGAGCGTGCTTCAGAACGTAGAGATTGCCCTGACTCTTTCCGGTGTTTCCAAGGCAGAACGCAGAAAGCGTGCAAAGAAGGCACTTTGTGACGTAGGTCTTGAAAATCAGATGAAAAAGAAGCCCTCCGAAATGTCCGGCGGTCAGATGCAGAGAGTTGCTATAGCAAGAGCCCTTGTAAATAATCCGGATATTATTCTTGCCGACGAGCCCACCGGCGCACTTGACACAGAAACAAGCGTGCAGGTAATGGATATTTTAAAGGAGGTCGCAAAGGACAGACTTGTTGTTATGGTTACGCATAACCCTGACCTTGCTGAAAAATATTCTACACGTATTATAAAAATGCTTGACGGTATTATCACCGACGATTCCGCACCCTTGACAAGCGAGGAAATAGAGGCTGAAAAAGAGAGAGAAAAGCAAAAGGCTGAAAAAAGCAAAAACACCAAAATGCCGTCAATGAAAGCAACTACTTCTTTCGGACTTTCCCTTAAAAATCTTTTTACCAAAAAAGGCCGTACCGCCCTTACCTCCTTTGCAGGAAGCATAGGAATTATCGGTATTGCCCTTATTCTTGCGGTATCCCAGGGTATGACCACCTACATTAATACAGTTCAGGAGGATACTCTTTCCTCATATCCGCTGACTCTTGAAGCGCAGCATATGGATATGGGAACACTTCTGCAGACCTTTATGGGTAAGGCGGCGTCTGCCGAGGGTCACGAAAATGACGCAGTTTATCAGAAAGCAATGATTTATGACCTTGTAAATTCCCTTAATTCCCTTGAAGCAACAGAAAATGACCTTTCTGCCTTTAAAAAGTATATCGAGGCAGAGCGGGCAAATGAGGAAAGCAAGCTTTCTGAAGCAGTAAGCGGTATTCAGTATACATATAATACGGAAATGCTCATTTACACCAAAAGCGTAGACGGCACCATTATCAAATCGGATACGCAGGCACTTATGCAGGAGCTTCTCGCAGAATACTTCGGATTTAATCTTGCTTCGATGTTCAGCACGGAAAACAGCGGAACACTGGGTAATGCAGGGTCAATGGCAAGCTTTTCGTCTATGGGCACCGGAGGGAATCTCTGGCAGGAAATGCTTCCCGGCGATAACGGAAAGCTTATAAATCCGCTTCTTGAAAAGCAGTACGACGTAATTTACGGCTCCTGGCCTACCGAATATAACGAAATAGTTCTCGTGGTTGACGAGGATAACGAGGTTGACGATATGACCCTTTACGCCCTGGGTCTTAAATCAAAGGCGGATATTGACGCACTCGCCGAGGCGGCGGTAAATAAAACGGAAATTGAAGCAACCGGACAGAAATGGAGCTACGAGGAAATCTGCAATACCGAGTACCGCACCATTTTGGCATCCGACTGCTATACCCTTGACGAAAGCACGGGGCTTTATACAGACCTTCGTGAAACTCAGGCGGGACTTAAGTATCTTTATGATAACGGCACCCCCCTTAAGGTGTCCGGTATAATTCGCCCCAGCGAAGACGCAGTTTCCGCAATGCTTACAGGCAGCATCGGATATACGAGCAAGCTCACCGAGTACATCATTGAAAACTCCAAGGATTCAGACGCAGTTAAAGCACAGCTTGCCGACCCTTCCACGGATATTTTCACCGGTCTTCCTTTCCATGAAAACACCGGAAATATGTCGGATTCTGAAAAGGAAGCGGAATTCAAGAGCTACATTGCACAGCTTGATGAAAAAGGCAAGGCTGACGCTTACGTTAAAATTATGAGTATTCCCTCAAAGGAGCAGCTTGACGCTGTTGTAGCACAGACCCTTGGCGCTATGACCCGTGAGGATATGGAAACTACTCTCACCCAGGCACTTACAATGCAGATGGGAATGGCTGAATCGGAAATACAAAGCTACATTGAGGATATGTCCGACGAGGATATTACCGAAGTATTTACCCAGATGATAGTTGAGCAGACTAAGGCGCAGTATGCCGCACAGGTTTCGGCACAGCTTGCACAGCTCGGCACGGCACAGCTTGCAGCTGCACTTGATATGGCTATACAAACCTATACTGCAGAGCAGTTTGTGACCTATCACGACCAGGTTCTGATTTTCTCCCCCTCAAGCTATGAAGCAAATCTTATAAAGCTTGGCTGCGTTGATATAGACGACCCTGCAACCATAAACCTTTTTGCCTCCAGCTTTGAGAATAAAGACGTTATAGAGGAAGTAATTGCATCCTATAATGAAACGGTAGACGACCTTGAAAGAATCGCTTATACCGATTACGTAGGCATTATGATGTCCTCCGTAACTACCATCATTAACGCAATAACCTACGTGCTTATTGCCTTTGTTGCGGTATCACTTGTGGTTTCCTCTATTATGATAGGCGTAATAACCCTTATTTCCGTTCAGGAAAGAACCAAGGAAATCGGAATACTGCGTGCGATAGGAGCTTCAAAGAAGAACGTATCAAGCCTGTTTAACGCAGAAACGGTAATTATCGGCTTTACAAGCGGATTGCTTGGTGTGCTTGTAACCTATCTCTTGTGTATTCCCATCAATATGATTCTCCACTATGCTACCGGCATAAATAATCTTAATGCAATTCTGCCGTTGCCCTATGCGATTATTCTTGTTGCTATAAGTGTTGTGCTGACACTGTTCGCAGGTATTATCCCCTCAAGAAGTGCCGCAAAGAAAGACCCGGTTGTAGCACTAAGAAGCGAGTAATAAATAAGATACAAGCAAAAACCGCCAGAGAAATATTTCTCTGACGGTTTTCCTTATACAATAAAAAACACATTCCGGGATTTCTCTCAGAATGTGTTTTTTATGCAAAAATTCCGTCTCCCAAAAGGGAAACGGAATTTTATTCTTATATGGTTGTTAATTACTTCGCAGCCTCTTCAACCGCAACCGCAACTGCAACAGTAGCACCAACCATGGGGTTGTTGCCCCTCGGTTTACCGCTTTTATATGCGTATTTTAACGTAATTTTGCAGTGAAAACGGGATTTTTTGCTGTTTTTTTAACCTGTTGGTATCAGGTGTAATTTTTTCGTGTGACCAAATGTGACCATTTGATTCTAATATATATACATAAAGTCCACCCTCATACTTGTGTTTAGACTTTATGAAACAAACACTGGTATTGTAATGGCACTATTGTCATAATATCCATCAACGTAAACAGTCACAAATGCATTTCCTGAGTTCAAAGGCATGAAAGTAAGCGATATTGTATCATCATCCCAATCTCCCCAAACACATTCTACAACATCAGAATTGTCAACGTCACAAGAGAGCGAATATTCGCCTGTTATGTTGTGTGCGGTAATGTAAGTGACCCCATTTTCATTATCCAAATAGAATTCGGATTCAGTGGATGTTATAAATGGACCATTAAAATTAAATTCCGAAGAAACACCCCCATCTACGTTTGTAGAAACGTTGATTTTAACCGAACACCCATCATAGCCATCAATATATACGGTAACGGTTGTTTCACCTGTTGAAACGGGAATAAAAAGTAGTTGTGCAGTGTTTCCATCCCAACCACCACGTTGAATTTCAACAATGCTTTCATCGGCTATCGTATAATCAACAATTGCATCAATATCACTTGGATTAACATAAAAATAAACTAATTGAGATGTTGCATCCAAGTACAAATCTGTTTCTGTGGCTGTAAGTGTAGCAGAAATGTGGTCAGATTTTTTAGAAGAAGGGGCAGTAGTTATATTTGCATCACCTTGTTTTTCAGTCGAGGTGTTTGCTACAGATATAATTATATAATAATATTCTCCATCTCCTGCAACAACATAATTCACTCCATTGTGTGTATAACCTTCTTCTGTTCCAGCTTGCTCTATAACATCCATACCTACATTATAAGCAGTTGTAAAATCTAAAGCGGGGTCTGCGGCACACATACACCCTACTAATATCGCAGGAACATCATCAACATCTTCAACCAAGACATTGATTTTTGTAATTATATTCTCTGTATAATCCTCCTCAATCGTCAAAGTAGTATCAATATCTTTAACGAAAGAAACCATACCAACGCTTCTTACATTTTCGTAACCACCACTAATCTCAGCCAACTCATAGAACAACGAAGTTTCTCCGTTCATTCTCATGTATGTATAATTATATCCGCTTGCTTTCTTATCAGCCTCATCAAATAGCTTTATAAAGGAACGTGGTGTAAATGTAAAGCGACCGTTTGATATAAATGTTTCTTCAGTATCAGTATTATTATCTGAATTGCTATCATCGGAGCTATTTGAATCTTGAATAACATCTTCGTCGTTTGCTTCAGTCGAACTATCTTTAGACGGTTGCTCTGACAACTCTGTAGCGGAAGCATTAACATTCGTTAGCTTGATATTGGTAATGATGATGTATTGACCATTTTCTAAGGTGATATATTTCTGATTTTCAAATAGATAATTGCTTTCAGTAGGAGTCTCTTCTACATCATTACCATTTAACTGATATGCACCATCTATACCAGTTATACTATATAAGGCTGAAGAATACTCGTCACTAATTGTTTCCATTTTATATTCACCAGCTAGGATGTCTTTGCCAACTAAGAACACACCATACTTAGACCAATTACCCGTATCAACTTCATCTGCTGATACCATAATTGCTCCGTGTCCAACATTTACATATTGTCCCTCTTTAACTGTGATTTTTCTGAGCATTCTATAATTTGACCACGAAAAATCATTGGGCGAATCACACACATCATACATTGCTCCCGCACCAAATAACGGAAGAACATAATAATCTCCAGCCAAGAAGTCTGTTCCACATCTAAAAGTTCCATCAAACCAATATTCAGAAAATTCAGTATAATCAATGAAGTCATATTCAACGATTGTTGGTAATTTCTCAGGATTTTCAGACGGATTTGGTTGATTTATAGTATGCGAATTATTGTTTTCGGTATTTTCGTTATTAACATTTGTATTGGTGATGTTACTAACTTCATCTACAGCCTGTCCACATGCTTGACAGAACTTAGCATTAATCGATATGCTTTCATTGCAATTATTGCAAAAAATTGTAGTGCTATTGTGGTTGCCACAAGATACAAGTGATAATATCAATATAATAGATATTAAGATAGTGATACTTTTTTTCATTTTTCCTCCAAATATAATTTTTCTACATTATAACATACTTTTCGATATACTTCAACAATAAAGTGTTAAGTTTAAAAACCTCTCTGGATAACATTCCAAAGAGGTTTTAGTTTTGTTCGGTATTAAGTTGAGAACTCTCGGAATTGAGCATACTCAAACGCAAACTCAATTCCGAAATATCTGAAGCATTTAATCCTTGAAGTCGGATAAATTCAAGTACGGTATCTACCTTTGATTTACTTGTGCCTATTCTGGCAGTAGCAGAAGCAAACTCACTTTCCGAGATGTGCATATAGTCGTTTGTTTCTCTTTCGGACTTATGCCCCATAAACTCTTGTATCAAGTGTTCGCTTCCGCTAAATTCACTTGCTCTGAGCCTCGATGCAAAAGTATGTCTGAGAGAATGAATGTTGAATGTTTCGGAAATAGCAGGCTCTTTTTCTTTGCCATGTACGACACGGGACACATGATTTGCTGTATGTATTGTAGCAAGCTCTCCATCATCTCGTCTGCATACAAAGTCAATAGCATAGCCTATGCCTTTCGTATTTACAATTCCATCTTCAAAATCCATGCGTTCTTTTAAACGTATGAACTCCTCATAGTCAAGAGTGTAGCTCGGAGCAATTGCCTTTGTGTAGAAATACTGTTTGTATTCCACGCCGTTTTCCTCGAATAGTGCCTTTTGCTCTATCTGTCGCTTTCTTTCACGAAGTAATAGTTCTTCAAGCTCTGGGAAAAGAGGGATAACTCGTTTTGAATCGTATTTCGGATTTGAACAAGTCATGGTAAAGGAAGTAAGTTCAGGATGCTTTTCAACCGCCTCTTTTTCTCTTGCTGTAAGTTCATGTCCTTTATGAATCTTAACTATCTGCCGTCTGACAAAGATTCTATGCTTTTCGAAATCCACATCAGACCAAGCAAGACCTAAAGACTCATTTAGCCTTAATCCTGCCATACAACATAATTTCAGCGGTAAATGAGCAGGACTTCCCTCTGGGAATCTTTCAAAGATTGCAGTTAATGTTTCTTCACTTATCGCATCTCGTACCTGTTTTTCTTTCGGCACGCTTGTTTCAACTCGGAAATTTGGCTTTTTTACGCTTATCATCGGATTATATTCGATATGCCTGTTAAGAACAGCATACTTGAATATCTGGGATAAAAGCGAACGCAAATTGTCAATAGAGCTTATTGCGGTAGATGTGTCAAGGTAAATTGTATCAAAATGATTGCTTAACATTTCCCCTGTAATTGCTGATATAGGAGTATTTCCAAACTTTCTGAATGCTTGGTTCTTTAGTTTCTTCCTATACCCCTCAAGCGTAGTAGATTTCCAAGACCTTTGATTATTGGGAATCCATACATTGATTATGTAGTCTTCAAATGTCATACTTGCGTACTTGTTCTCTGGCTTTGCCTCCTGCGGAATATTTACCGCAGGAGTGCTGATACCATAATCAAGAGCCATTGCGAGCTGACCTGCTTCAAGAGCCTCATCTCTTGTTCGGAATCCTCATTTCTTAATAAATTGACGTCTGCCATCGGGGGCAACATCTTTTCGCTCAAAACGATAATACCAAGTAAATTTCTTTGTAGGCTCGCCATTCTTAGTTATAGCAGCTTTACCTACATGAACTTCTCTTGCCATAGCTTACGCCCCTTTAAGTGTCTGTGAAATTCTGCATTCTGGCTGTGGGTAACCATTGCTTTCAATCTTGTCAAGGAATAAAACAAGAGCACTATGTCTTATTTTGGTCGTACCAAGCTTTATTGCTGGAAGTTCGCCCCTCTTAACAAGACCATAAATAGCTGTTTTATTTACCCCAAGAATGTCGGCAACCTCTTGTACTGTGTAAAGCTTAATATCCTTTGTAACGGAAACTTCTCCGCTGTTGTCTGTCATTATAATTGTGTTATTTATCATATATAGAACTCCTTTCAGAATTGTAGTTATTTGAAAGATACTTGCTGTATCGTTCTATATACACAATAACATATTTTTTTGAAAAAGTAAATACTTCAAATCCGTTTAGACGGATTTTTTATCTATTATCAAACAAACAGCCGTAAGAAGTGTAGGTGATATTGCTTTCCAATCGTACATCTCTGCCATAGCTTTCATAGTCTATGTAGTTCTGCAAATGTGTGGGGACAGAAAGACAGCAACATTCATCAATCATGTACCGTCCCAAGTCATCATCGTCGTTTATGTCGGTGATGAGGTCAAACTCGTCAAGCCGTTCAACAAGTTCTTTGATGTCGGAAACACCCCTGCAACTTTCACATTCGAGAATTGCGTTCAGCTTGTCTTCGTCATCGTCAGACAGAGCCTCTAACATCTCCGCAAGCTCGTTGAGTGCCTCAATGTTCTCATGCTCCCCTAAGATGTCCCGCAGTCCCACAAAGGACGATTCATAGTCTGTGATAAAGAATTCCTCATATTCCTCGTTAATACCGATTCTTTTCAGTATGTCGTTAAGCTTGTCCTCGTCAATAGGTAACTTAACCCATTGTCCGACAAGATAGCCTTCCACATACTTTCCAAGATTTGTGAGATAAATCTCCATGCTCATATCCATTCTCCTCTCATATATCTATATCTTTTGTTGGATATTAGATTATACTGTCGAGGATTGTCGAATATAACGGCATAATTATAGACCGCACGATTTTTTGTCGGCGGTCATTTTCTATTTATAGGAACAGATACTAAATACCTCAAAATATGTTCCAACCAAATAAAATGTCTGTTTTTGTCGGTATTTAGTTATAAAACGAAGTTCATTACAGTAGAATAATAAAAATATATTTAATATTTTCTTGCGAGACCTCGCTTCACTCGTGATACCAAAAGTATCACACACAATTTAAGTCAGCAGAGCTACCACATTCTCGATGCCGTGAATGTTACTTAAACTGTTTCATTCCGCTCGGTCTCGCAGGAGCGTACAAGGGGGTGATTTTTTGAGAAAATCACATTATGTGCAAACCGTCAATCATCGTGACATTGACTTTCTCAACAGCCTCAGATGTAGCGGTGTTTGCACAAAACAACAGGCACTTCAATTCATTTCGTCTAATCGCCTCAAGAATTTCGTGCTTGATAAAACCATTGAGAAATGTTCCCACACTTCAAAAGACGGTGTGCGACAAGAGATATACCGTATATCCGAACAAGGAAAGCTCTGGGTTCGGGAACATATAGACAGCCTTGCTGATAGGAGATTTTATTCTTCAACAGGCATTGAACACGATATTCAGCTTATGAACAAGATACTTTCACTATCAGCCGAGCAACGCTCCACTATGAGAACGGAATCGGAAATCAGAGACCAGTTCCGTGACAGATTGCAAGAATTACTCGACAGCCGAGAGTATGAGAGATACGAGCAGTTATATAATGCCCTGCAAGACCACAGCATTTCAATGCCAGACTTGCAGTACGGCATTGACAGCTATTATGAGGTGGTAACAAGCTCATACGGAGAAATGGAAATACAGGCAAAGATTGAGGCTGTTGCCTCGATTGGTGGAAATCTTGAAATGGAACGAATATAGAAAGGGGGGATTTTAATGAATGAGATTCAGATACGAATACAAAGTGAATTGTTAAGGACGTACCACAAGCAGTTGTATATTGCTTTGTTCGGTTGTGGCGGTGTTATCTTCCGCACACATTTCGCAAAGCTGATAGGTAAGAATGCTTCGTACATACTTAACTCAATGATTGAACATAAGTTAATCAAACAGCAAAAAATAGGAAGAAACTTCATTATTATATTAAAGCATAGTGTGTTCCGTTATTTCTGCCTTGACAATAAAGGGGCAAGAATTACGGTGAAAATGCTTTTGCATAACGCCTTGTGGTGTGAAATGATGCTACACCGTTATTATCCAGACGAGCTAACCAAGATGCAGTCACGGCTGACTATGAGCAACTTTTCGTATTTTCAGCCACATTACAGCAGGGATATTCTGAACAGGATATATACATTCCTCTATCATCGCGGGGAAAGCAATCTCTCAACGCTTCAATGGAGCATTGACGAGCTTGACAGGAAAATTGCTTTTATCAAGGGCAGTACCAAAGGACGAAAGGAAAAGTTAAATGGACAAGGAGTAAAGTCAGATGACTTGCTTACCCTGCGTAGCAATGATGTGTATGTTGAATCTGCAAGCTTCAATGACGGCAGGATATGTCTGCACTTCGCTGTGTTCGGCACAAACAAAAATGCCGACAAACTCTCGGAGATTATCACGAAAACGGAAAAAGCGGTTGAGGACATTTTCGGAGATATAAATATTAAAAATATTTTTGATATTTATTCATTGTCAGATAGAAACGAACATACCGAGAAAAAACTACACAGGAATTTACTTGCTATCAAAGGCAACGAACTCAAAGAAGATTATTACCGAGAAAATATATTTTTTCACTGGTACAACTGCAAGAATCGTTTGTTTTCTGGAATTGATATTGGAAAGTGGGTGTAAAACACGATATTCTTATATACAGCCTTGCTTATATATAAAATGTAATATCTTAGACAAGTGAGGTAGAACGATGAACAGAGAGGACAACAGGGAGTATCTTGAATTTGAAGATGATATGCACGAGTGGTATATGCAAAGCTTCGATAAGGAGTTTTCACAATGGATTGAACACATGAATGAAGATTATCCGTAATGCCATTTTTATTTCTTCCCATTTTAGCTGTCGGTTTAGCCGACGGCTTTTTTGTTTGCTAACATTCTTATTTTAGCACATAAATTCAGAAAGGTAAATATGCTCGTGTCCGTCTAAACGGAGTTTTGCTTAAAATAAGGGGGTAAAACTCAAAAAATGTTTGCTCGAACACCTTTCCTATTTATTTTTTTGAAAAAATATGCACTTATATAGAAAACGATATTTTTTAGAGGGGGTGTAACCGTGAGCCATAGAGTAAGCCATGTTATGAGTGTGAATGTGTCGGCAGGACTATTCACAAGCTTTGAAGAAGCCGTTGCAGAGGCGGAAGCTATCGTTTCGTTCCTAGACTACCATTGCAAGAAGAACGGTTACTCCTGCAAAGCCATTGTCGGTATAAGCAAGAACAATCCACGTGCAGGAGAGGTTCAACCGCTCCACACGGGGACACGAGGCAGACCCCGAACAATCTTTGTCCGTACAAACCCGTACTGCCTTAAGCCCGAAGTCCCCGCACATATTCATATCGTGATGTACGCTAACCCTGCCACGACCATTGTGGAAATGTTAAAGAAGCATCTCCGCACTAAATATAAAAGGAAGATAACTTGGGAAAATGAGGCAAATTCATATGTAGAGGCTTCCGTTGAGTACCTTGCAAAGCAATCCCTTGCAATCCGCAAGCTCGATTGTGACAAGGCAGGGGTTCTTAACAATGACAAGCTCGGATTCTACAAGGCAATAGAAGCTGTCGGGGATAACAGATTAAAGTTCAGAAAAAGTGCGGCTGATGAAACCGCCAGAATCCTTGTATTCAAGGGCATTTGCAAACCGTTTCTATTTCTAAAAACACTCCCATGTAATAAAGAAAGAATATATATAGTACTTCTTAATTTAATTTTAACTATTAAATATATATTGAACGTTTATATATTTAATGGATTATACAAACGTCTTAATACAAATAATTCTTCCTATATATTAAAGGAACTCTGTTATTTAATTAAACTATACATACCACCATAGCACAAAACAAATTGTAAATTAAATGATAATTCCGTCTAAACGGACACAAAGGTGTTGTCTTTTGGGAAATTATGTGTTATAATGTAAATAATGATAAAATCAACAACAATGATTTATTAAGGAGATGTATTATTTGAAAAGGATTGTAATTAAATTACTTGTTTCGATAGTTTTAATGTTGTTCCTTATTATGCCAACCTTTGCTTCTTCAACCACATATAAACTTGATGAATTAGGTCTTGAAGTGTCTATACCCTCTACCTATGATGTTATTACTCGAGATACACCTGTATCAAGTCCGATTTTTAAGGTATTAGGAGTCTCTGGAAAAGAACTTATAGAGCAATTCAAAACAACTTTTGTCTACCTAAATGCAATACCTAAAGGCGTAACTGGGGAAGAAATTGTCGTCACAATGGCTCCCAATGATATTAATAATTTTAGTGCTTTAAGTGCTACTTCATTAAAAATGTTTGCATCGTCTTGGATTAGTACATGGGAAGAACTAGGTTTTAATATTTCAAAATACGACGTCTATGAACACTCACAAGCAAAATTTGTTCGTTTTTATTTCGAAGACACAGCAAACTCTGTAAATGGATTGCAGTATTACACCATTTACAACGGAAAAGCAATAAATTTCACAATGAGGTCTTATTCGGGTGGAATCACATCAACGCAAGAGCAGGCTATAAAAAACATTGTGGATACAATAAAGTTCGATACTCCGCCTGTAGAAACCCCTTCTGGTGTCGAAACAGAAGCTTTTATATATACTGATACCAAAACAAATACAAAATTCACTGTTCCTGCAAATTGGTATAAAAAAGAACTTTCCAAAGAACGTGATACTATAGATGTGAAGTTTGTATCTTCAAAAGAGGAAGGTTTGACCATAATGTATGGTAGTGTTGACGTATGGGAAGCATTGACAGATGACGAAAAAGTTGGAGCAACACGTTCAGATATAAGCAACGATGTTTTTACAATAAATGATATAGCAGAATTATATGGTATTGATAAAAGTAAAGTTTCAATGGTAGAGTATAATGGTATTGAGTATTTTCAATTCACATTTAAACAAACCACAGAATTGTACGGAATTGAGTTCTCTCCAGAAATGACGATATTGTTAAGGTTTGAGAACGGATGGATGTATTCGTTTCAATTTGGAGGAACAACAGACAGCATCTATTTTGATGATTTAGAAGCTCTCCTTAATAGTGTTAAATATGCAGGTAGCAGTAGTGTTAACTTAATTAGTAACAATAATGACACTTCGGCAAACAACGCAAGTCACTCTGCTTTTTGGGGAGTGGTCGTTGTCGTTCTCTTGCTTGGAATTGTAGCGGTTTCGGTTTGGTATGTTCGGAAAAACAAAGAAGCTGAAAACGAGTTGTCAAGTGAAACTAACAAGTGTGCAAATTGTGGTGTCGAATTGGCTTACGACAGTTTGTTCTGCCACATATGCGGTGCAAAAAACGAGATTGAACTACAAACCAAAGGAGATGATTAAAAATGATGTATTATGAATTGTTTCAGCACGGACCTGCAGTATATGTGCCAATTTTGCTGATTATGATACTGATTACATTAGTAGCTTATGGTGCATTTCCAATCATTTTAGCGATGGCAAGAAAAAAGACCATAACGAAAAAGAAGTACAACCTGCTTTGTTATGGTGTGAACTTCTTTGTTATGTTCCTGTTTATTGTA
>JAZOCR010000147.1:0-5664 GCA_045596605.1 Eubacteriales bacterium
CTTTATGATATAATATATACACATTAATTTGATTTCTGAAGAAGGTTGCGCTATGTTTCTGACTAAAAAAGGATTGTTGAAAATAATTATTCTTGTTGCAGCGTATTTTATTTTAGGAACTGCGTGTATCTCTTTGGGATATCTTTGTAAAATTCTGCAGGCTGATGTGGGCTTATCATTTGTGTTGGGTGCCATTTCTTACGCTCTTTGTCCGGTTTTATTCTTTTTGGGCAGATACGTAGAGGGGAAAGGCAAATATATTAATTTGGGTAATAAGCTTGTTCGTAAAGAATTAAGACCTTCTGAATTTATAAATGAGTATAATAAATTAAGAAACACACAAGGACTTATTATAAATAAGCCAAGCTTTGAGGTTTTGCATCTGGTTGTTGTAGCGTATAGTGTTTTGAATGACAGTGAAAATTGCCTTGCTACCCTTGATGAGATGCTCGCTGTTGCGAGTGATAAAAATATAGTAATGGCAAAGCTTTTTAAAGCAGCGGCTCTTTTTTCTTATGGTAATATTAATGAGGCTGAAGAACTTTTTATTGAAGCCCAAAAATCAAAAACAAATGCTATGTGCAATATGCTTATAGATTCTATTATGAAAGGTGACCGTGCGGTCGCTATGGGAGATTATAAAACAGCAGAACTGCATTATCTTAAAATGCTTGAGCAAAAGTTCCCGAAGCTTGATAATTTAGGCAAACTTGTTGTTAACTTTAGTTTAGGTGCGATTTACGAAAAAATGGGAGATAAAGAAAAAGTCATTTACTATTATCAGTATTGTGCAGATTTCGGTGGGGAAACAGCGATAAAAACGTCTGCAAGAGCTGCGCTTGAAAGATTGCAGTAAAGGTCTTTATATTATCAGAAAGGTAATAAAACAATGACAAAAGAAACACTTACGCTAAAAGGTATTTCTTACGATTTTAAGAAAATTGCCAAGTTTAATATGTCGAATGTCAGAGAGTGGCGGCTGCTTTATATAATTCCGTTAACTCTTATAGCGATAATAATTACCTTTTTCTTAAAGAAATATTATATTGCGGCTGTGATATTTTTGGTTATTGTTTATCATATTACAAGATACATTTTAGAATATATAAAATACAGAAAAAAGATAAGTATCATCAATAAAATGGCAGGCAGAGAAGATATTTGTATATCTTTAGAGAAGTTTACAAACATATCCGATGGAACCATATACGAGCCACATATCAATTTTTATACCCGCCTCACACTTAATACACGCCATTTTATATTTCATGCATTAAAGCCTGTGAATTACTTTTGTTTTTTCTCCGGAAGGCGCTGGAGAATACCGGACGGTAGACGGTTTATGCCTAATTACTGTAATGAGCATTATAAATGGAGCAAGGATTTTTACATTTCTTCAGAGGGGCTTTCTAATATCTCACTTTTTGGTGATGAGTTTTATTTTGTTTCGTTAAAAGGGTATGAGGAGGTTTCGTACATTTATCCCTGTAAGAATTTTGTGCTTGACAGCAGTTTGAATATGAATATATGATTTGAAAAAGCCACCCAATAGGGTGGTTTTTCGCTCTTAATACTTTTTGTTTTCCTTACAGTGTTTTTATAATTCATATTGACTGAATGTCAAACCTTGACAAACCATTGCAATTGAGATATAATAATATCAGAAAGGTGGCAAAACAATGACAAAAGAAACACTCACCCTTAAAGGCATTTCATTCGATTTAAAGCAAATGGCAGAGTTTCAAATATCAAACGTCGGCGATTGGCGTTTTTCATTTATATTTCCATTTGCGGCTCTTGCAATTTTATCAATATTCCTGAAATGGTATATTGTCGCAGGTGTAGCTTTTTTGATTGCTGCATATCACATTGTTCGATATGTTATGGATTATAAAAAATACACACAGCAAAAGAAATCAATTCTTGAAATGATTGACAGAGGGGATATTTGCATATATCTTGAGAAATTCAGTCATAAAGCAGAAGAAATTATATACGAGCCACATATGCATATGATTAGCAGACATACGCACTACTCAAAGCCGGTAGAGTTCTTTTACTTTATGTCCGGAAGAAGCTGGAGAATACCGAAAAAAATTTATCAGCATTATAAGTGGAGTAAGGATTTTTACTTAACTTCCCAGGGACTGTTCAATATTTCCTCTGCGGGTGATGAATTTTATTATATTTCACTCAACGGGAATTACGATATATCGTATGTGTATCCTTGTGAGCAATTTGTGCTTGATAAGAGTCTAAATGTAAATATATGATTATCCGATAAAAAACGACCTTGTAATACAAGGTCGTTTTTGTGTATATATTTATTCGAGTTTTACTTTTTATTCAGTGTGCGTCATAGCCTGAGGCGATAATATCGTAATCCCATATATACGGAGAATCGTCATCAAACAGCACGGTATACAAATAAATGTGATAAAATGGATTCTTTTCGCTGCTGTTTGCATAATATCTTTTAAGCTTGATAACCGCAATATTTCCGTCAACTGAAATAACGTCATCTTTAGAGATGCTCTGTAGCTCCTGGGCACCGTAAATACCGGCTGCAGCGTGATAATATATTTCTCCGTCAAAGCTATACATATAACTTTCGTTCATTAGCTTTTGGGTAACAACGGGAGAGCATATGCCCTTCATAGTATCATATATCGCTTCTAAAGTATCATTTTCACCGACATACTTTACCATTGTCCCATTATTGTATTTAAATGAACCAAATGCAGGGTCACACTGACCGTTTGCAAATATACCACGGCTACCGGGTGAAAGCTTATTATCAAGTTCATTTATGAAGCTTGTGAGTTTTACAAGGTCGTCATCGGTTATCTCCCGATCTTTTTCGGCTTCAGTTGCTTTCTCATCCGGATACCATGAATCGCATTTTTCGCTCTTCTTGAATGAATAATCTATTATATGCATTTCTTCATAGAAACTACCAATACTGATTGATGCACTATGAGTGTATACATCGGAAACTTCATCTTCCACTTCCGGCAAGGAAGCCTCGTTATTCACTTGTACATCAGACTCTTTTACATCTTGCGGTGGTTGTGAATTATCCTTTTGACAACTTGACAAAAGCGTAAAAGCCATAAGTACTGCTACGATTAAAAATTTCCTTTTCATATAAACCTCCCAAAAGTATAGTAGTATATGTTTATTATAACATATAATTCTGTGAATGTCAATGCATTAGAATTACAAAAAAGTGCTTACCGTTTTATACGATAAGCACATCTTGAAAGCTCGGGTTACGGCTTAGTATTTCTCGTCTTTCTTTCCGGCGGCACGTCTACTCCGAATCTCGATGCTGTTGTTGGCACTTCTCTTAGCATATCCGAAAGAGATTCTGCTTCATCCTCGGACATAGGGATTTTCACGCCATAACCTGTCCAGTCGCTTGCGCTTGCAGGCGGTGTAATAAAAAATGCGTCTTCGCAGGGGTATTTTTTGTTTTTACCATTCATAGTATCACTCCTTTTAAAAAGTATACAAATTTATTTTTTGCAAGAGGATAGTCAAATATGCCGTGAAAATACTGCTATTTTCGTAAGATGAAAAGAAAATCGGAGCAAGCACTGCTCCGATTAGTCTTTATATTAGCTTCTTTCCTTGAAGGTTTCACATTCGGTTTCCCCGCTTGTAGAGGAGAAAGCTTTACCAACGTGAATTCTGTCTGCTGTACAGACCTCATCACTGTTATAAACGCAGCTTGTCACGTCGCATTCAATATCTGAATCACGGCAAGGACAGCCGTCTGTGCAGGCGCTGTTTTTTACGGAAGAAATCTTATCCGAGAAGCTGTCGCAGTAAGTGGCACTACACTGGTGTGCATTACAGTTTCCGTCAACTTCAATACATTCACGGCTGCAGCCGCCGTGGGTATTGAATACGCATTTTACCGCATCGCAACTGATTTGGGGCATAATAATCACTCTCTTTCATATTTTTGCGCTAAATTTATGTGCGCTTATTTATTATGCTCTTGCCTCTGTTATTTATACGTGTTTTAAATTTCTAAATTATTTAAAAATGCAATAATACCATCCTTTGTATTTTCCGTTTCACCGGTGGCAACGCTCAAAAGGACTTCTTTTAAAACCTTTGCAGTCATATTTCTCTCAAAAATTCCAAGATTTGCAATTTCACCACCGCTGATTTCAAGAGAAGTAACTGTATAAACGCCGCTATCTATAAACTCGTCAAGCTGTTCTGTATTTGTGTCTGTAAAGACAAAAATATCCTTTATAAATTCTGCAGGATAATCGCAAAGAATACGCTTGATTTTTTTATCAAAAATAATTTTGCCATTTTGTTCAAGGGGAATTTCTTTGTGATATAACATATGAAGTGCAAGAATTTTTTCTTTTTCGGCATTGGAAAGCTTAAGGATATTACAAATTTCCAAAACTCTTTGATAGCTCTCTTTATAAATGCAGGAGAATAGTCTGAGTGCAAAGTCGCCTGTATTCTTACTTAAAAATTCATCTGGCAGAAAACCGGGAATTATTTCCGAAATAATGTCGATGGAGTAGGAGAGAACAGCAAAAGACTTTGGGGAAGCAAGAGTACCCTCAAGCTCAGATTTGATTCTTTCACCGGAGATGTTCTTAAGAAGTGATTTACATTCAAGCATTGCTGACATGGTTTTTTCTTCAATGGAAAAGCCGAAGCGTGAAGCAAATCTTATTGCACGCAAAATTCGCAGTGCATCCTCTGTAAATCTTTCCTTTGGCACTCCAACACATCTGACAATGCCGTTTTTTATATCTTCACATCCGCCAAAAACATCAAGAATTGCACCCTCTTTATTCATTGCCATTGCATTTATGGTAAAATCACGGCGTGAAAGGTCAAGCTTTATATCTGATACAAATTCAACCTTTTCAGGATGTCTTGAATCATTGTAGTCGCTTTCTGTGCGGTATGGGGTAATTTCCACAACTTCGCCTTCTGCCAGCACACCGATAGTTCCGAATTTTTTTCCGATATCTATTGTTTTGTAGCCTTCTTGTGCAAAATAGGAAATAACCTCCTGCGGTTTTGCAAGCACCGTAATATCGTAGTCGTGCGGACAAATTCCCATAACGGTATCACGCACGCAGCCGCCGACAAGATACGGCTGTGCGTTATTGTTTTCAAGTATATAAAGTATTTTCAGTATATGTTCGGGAATTTTATTTTTCACCTTATATCTCCGTTTCGTATAGATGTTTATGGCGAGTATCTTTACATTAATAATTTACATTAAAATAAGTCTTTTGTCAATAGCTTTTGAGTTTTATTAACTGAAACTTGTATTTTGTGGTTGTTAAGATTTTAATTTATAAAATAGCAACGAAAGTTTACAGTTTAGTAAGTCAAAAACATATATTGAATTATATAATGTTATTATAAAAAAAATGTGGTAAATAGATACAATGTTCAAAAAAATAGAGATGCTTGCAAAAGAAGCAGGCAGAATAATAATTGAAGCAACAGACGCCGAACAGCAGTCTGTCGAAAAATCCTCGAACTCGGATATTGTAACTGAGTATGATGTAAGAGTTCAGAATTTTCTTATTGAAAACCTAAAGGTTCTTTGTCCCGATGCGTATTTTCTAGGCGAAGAAAACAGTAACGGCTGTGATGAAGGAAGGCTGA
>JAZOCR010000148.1:0-2898 GCA_045596605.1 Eubacteriales bacterium
ACGTTAATGACATATGCAATTCAAGATAATGAAACATCAAAATATTGTTTCGTTTGTTTATTATATGATATAGAAAATAATATGCTGTGCGAGTTTATATTAGAGGTCGGCGACATCGAAGCCTTCAGAGTAAATAGCTCAAACAATACTGTAAAAGAAATGTTTGAGAACGCCTATATAACAGAAGCTCCATCGCCTTAATACCTATAAAATAGAAATAATTTCCCAAAATCCCTTGACACACATAAACAGGTATGCTATAATTGTTACAGTATAAACGCATTTGCAACTGACGGAAAAAGCGGAATTACCGCAAGGGAACAAATGCGGGGCACTGCAACAAAATGTGCAGCGCACACAGCCGACCGTCTGGGCAGTTTTGCATTTGCGAAGCTGTCTTTTTTTCGGCGAAAAAATAAAAAGCAAAAAGGAGAACAAAACAATGGCATACCTTTCAGACATTGAAATCGCCCAGAGCGTAGAAATGCGCCACATCAAAGAAATAGCAAAAACTGCGGGCGTAGATGAAAAATACCTTGAGCAGTACGGAAATTACAAGGCGAAAATCGACCTTTCTTACCTTACCGAGAACAAAAAGGACGACGGAAAGCTCATTCTCGTTACAGCTATCACCCCCACCCCCGCAGGAGAGGGTAAAACCACCACTACTATCGGTCTTGCCGACGGACTTAGAAAGATTGGCAAGAACGTTGCTGTTGCACTCCGTGAGCCCTCACTCGGACCGGTTTTCGGTGTTAAGGGCGGTGCGGCAGGCGGCGGATACGCACAGGTAGTTCCTATGGAGGATATAAATCTCCACTTTACAGGTGACTTCCACGCAATCGGCGCTGCAAACAATCTTCTAGCTGCTATGCTTGACAACCACATTCAGCAGGGTAACGCTCTTGGTATTGACGTAAGAAAAATTACCTGGAAGCGCTGTGTGGATATGAACGACAGACAGCTTCGTAGCGTTATAGACGGTCTTGGCGGAAAAGTAAACGGCGTTCCCCGTGAGGACGGCTTTGATATTACGGTTGCTTCTGAAATTATGGCGGTGCTCTGCCTTGCAAGCTCCCTTTCAGACCTTAAGGAGCGACTTTCAAGAATTATCGTTGGCTATACCTACGACGACAAGCCCGTAACTTGTGCCGACCTTAAGGCGCAGGGCGCAATGACCGCACTTCTTAAAGATGCACTTAAACCTAACCTTGTTCAGACCCTTGAGGGTACTCCCGCATTCGTGCACGGCGGTCCTTTCGCAAATATTGCTCATGGCTGTAACTCTGTAATTGCTACGAGAACGGCTATGAAGGTAGGCGACTACGCTGTTACCGAAGCAGGCTTCGGCGCAGACCTCGGCGCTGAAAAATTCCTTGACATCAAGTGCAGATATGCTGGACTTCGTCCGAGTGCAGTGGTTATCGTTGCGACTATCAGAGCACTCAAGATGCACGGCGGCGTTGCAAAGACAGAGCTTGGTGCAGAGAATCTTGAAGCTCTTGAAAAGGGTATTCCCAATCTTCTCCGTCACGTTTCAAATATCAAGAACGTATACAAGCTCCCCTCTGTTGTTGCGGTTAACCGCTTCCCGACTGACACCGACGCTGAGGTTGAGCTTATTATCGCAAAGTGCCGTGAGCTTGGCGTAAACGTTGTTCTTTCAGACGTTTGGGCAAAGGGCGGCGAAGGCGGTATTGAGCTTGCAGAGGAAGTTGTAAGACTTTGTGAACAGCCGAACGACTTCACATTCTCATACGACCTTGGCTGCTCAATCGAAGAAAAGATTGAAGCTATCGTAAAGAAGGTTTACGGCGGTGACGGCATTACCGTACTCCCGGCGGCAAAGAAGCAGATAGCACAGCTTACAGAGCTTGGCTTTGGAAAGCTTCCCATATGCGTTGCAAAAACCCAGTACAGCTTCTCCGATGATATGACAAAGCTGGGCGCTCCCGAAGGCTTTAAGGTCACTGTTAAGAACGTAAAGGTAAGCGCAGGTGCAGGCTTTATAGTTGTTCTCACCGGCGACATTATGACAATGCCCGGACTTCCAAAAGCTCCTGCGGCAGAGCGTATTGACGTTGACGAAAACGGCAAGATTACAGGTCTTTTCTGATATTAAATTAATTAAGATGATAACTCCCCGGACAGTCCAAAATACCGACTGTCCGGGGAGTTGTATGTTATTTTTTTTTACAATAGGGAAAAATTTCTGATGAAACTTTCATTAAACTTGAAGCTTTTTTAAGATAATACTTTTTCTTCTCGCAAAGAAAAATATAACGAAAACCTACGGTTTTCTTATGTCCAAAGAATTTTCAAATGAAAATTCTTCCTTTTGCCTCGCTTCGACTTTTGCATGCTTTGAAATTTTAGCACACGAAAAAACATTCGTTACGTTGGAATTTAACCGGTGCGCCGGGGACGTCGCACCCTACAATATGTGCAACATTGTAATCAATGTAAAGATTTAAAACTGAACTCACTGCTTTATAGTATGGTTTAACTCCAAATTTACGAGAGCTTCTTGCGACAACAAAAGCTGCAGACCAACTAAAGTTGTTACGTGACAAAAGGGAGTTTTCAGAGGACTTGTCCTCTGAACAACTTCTTTTGGTTACTTTTCTTTTTGTAAAGAAAAGTAACATATCCCCCGACCTGACGATGAAGTGTTTGGTATAGGAAGAATTTGCTTGCAAATTCTTCAAACATAAAAAAAGTCTTAAGACTTTTTCGTTGTCGTCGGGCTGCCTAAAAAATGATTTTTCCTGCCCAACACTACAATAACACAAAGCAAATTAACATATCACACCTTGCATAAAAAAACCAATCTATGGTAAAATAATAAAAAACATACAAGAGGAGAAAAACATGACATCAGATAACAGAAAAGTAGTT
>JAZOCR010000149.1:0-1873 GCA_045596605.1 Eubacteriales bacterium
ACGCCGAGAACTATCCGAAATACGAAAGAAAAAGAGAATACTATACTGTAACGGATAAAAACGGTAATGAGCAAACAAATGAAAGAATAATTTATTATCAGCCACTCTCGCTGTATGACCTGGTGATAACAAGCAAAACAGAAGTATACGACGGAATGAAGGTTGAATAAATAACCATTGAAGCTGAAAGGGTGTTCCAATTGTCAGAGCCGATATTTGATAATGTAGATATAATAAAAAACAATATAAGAGAAGCTGCAGAAAGGGCAGGGAGAAAGCCGGAGGAGGTGCTTATAGTTCCGGCAACAAAGACGGTGAGTGCTTCCCGTATAAATCTCCTTCTTGACTGCGGTATAGATACAATTGGTGAAAACAGGGTTCAGGAGCTTATTGAAAAATACGACAGCCTTGATAAAAGATTTAAAATCCATTTCATTGGAAAGCTTCAGAGCAACAAGGTCAAGTATATAATTGACAAAGTGGATATGATTCACTCTGTTGATAATCTTAAGCTTTGCGCTGAAATAAGCAAAAGAGCGATTGCGCACGGAAAGGTTATGAAGGTTCTTATTGAGGTCAATATAGGCAGAGAAGAATCAAAATCCGGAATTATGCCGGAGGATGCTGTAAGCTTCGTGAGAGAGGCTGCAAAATTTGAAGGTATAAAAATCGTCGGGTTAATGGTTATTCCACCGAAAAATGACATTTTAAACAGTTCTTTTGGTGATGAGCAAAGTGCGTGTTCACAAAAAGTTTACTCTTCTAATGGTTATTTCAAAAAAGTTAAGGAATTATCACTTGACTTATTGAAAGAAAAAATAGATAATGTTAGTATGTGGGAATTGTCGATGGGTATGTCTGAGGATTATTGCGAAGCAGTAGAATGTGGAGCGACAATCGTAAGACCAGGTCGTGCAATTTTCGGCGAAAGAAATTATAGTAAATAATATTTTTGGAGGATAATATAATGGCACTTAAAGATTTATTTTCAAACGGACGCAATGATGTAATTAACCCCGGAGACGTTTACATTGACGACGATTATGTAGCGGATGAAAGCTTTATGGAAGCCGGCACATCCGGCGTTTCTGCAGGCGATACCGGTGCAACAATCGAAATGAAGGTTGTAAAGCCTACTTGCTACAAAATTGACGAAGCAAAGCAGTTCGGCGACCTTCTTCTTGACAGAAAAACTGTTCTTCTTAATCTTGAATCTACTTCTCTTGAGGATGCAAGAAGACTTCTCGATTTCCTTTCCGGCGTTGTTCACGCAGTTGACGGAAAGATTGAAAAGGTTGGTAAGAAGACTTTCGTGGCAACTCCTCACAACGTAGACGTTACAGGACCTATCGATATTGCTGACGAGGAAACAGAAGGCGCATTCTAAATATTGATATATGCCGTATTTTATGCATATAGTAATAAGCCTTGTGCACTTACTTATTACCTTTTTTGAAATCACACTTTGTGTTTCAGCAATTATATCCTGGTTTCCTGCAGCAAGATACGATAATAAGATTGTGCTGTTTCTTGACCGGATAAATGGACCGGTGCTTTTTCCCGCACGGCTAATTGTTGATAGAGTCAGGGTACTTGATAATTTCCCGATTGACGTAACGTATATTATTACGTTTATATGGCTGTCTGTGCTTGGTGCCGCTTTGCCGGCTGTGATTATTTAACGGTGCAGCTATGGAAATTATGAAATTATCTGATGATGAAAAAATTCTCGCAGCACGTGCAGAGGATTATGTCCGTCGTGCGCTGGAGCGGGGAATCCCTGCTTTTACGGATTTTTTAAGTGACAGGGAAAGGGCAATTGTGCTTTTTGCCGCTTCATCACTTGGGGCAAAGGATAACACGGTTGTTTTCG
>JAZOCR010000150.1:0-44671 GCA_045596605.1 Eubacteriales bacterium
GGTTATTTCTACATTAACGGTGTAAAGCAGTTGGCATATCAGCTTGTAGAATATGAAGGTGATTATTACTTCATCAGCGACTACAACAAATATGTTACAAACAAGACCATGTATGTTGAAAAGAGATTCCTTGAAGGAACCAACTTCAAACCCGGTTATTACGAGTTTGATGCAGAAGGCAAAATGATCATTGAATAATTTACAATATCATGCCCCACCCCTTTTGGGATGGGGTAACCGCACAAAATCAATGCCTCCACGGGGCGTGCGGTGGGCAACGACAGTGGTGTCGGCGAAATTGATATTGATAATGAGGTATGAATTATGCTTGCAGATAAAACGATTCGTAGAGATGGCTCCCCCCTTCTACCAAGAAGAATCATTCTTGCAGTAAGAAAAAGACTGTCGAGAAAACACAGAGTGATTTTAAATCAGAATATAAGAGAAAAATTGAAGGACGTAAAACCATTTACAATTTTCAGTAATAACTGTTTAGGCGGGGTGTTTTACAATGATGCCGGATTACAGTTTACTTCACCACTGATCAATACTGCTATGGATGGCGATGACTTTTTGAAGTTCCTTTCCAATCCAAGGCACTATTTGGAACATGAAATGGAGTTTTTCACGTGGGAAGGACGCAACTTTCCGATTGCACGTATTGATGATATTGAAGTAAATTTTGTGCATTATAAAACACCGGAAGAATGTATGGAAAAATGGAAAAAAAGAACAGAAAGGATTGTGTGGGATAATATTTTTATTGTTGCGACCAATCATGACGGCATGTGCCACGATGATTGCATGGAACGCTTCGATCGTTTACCGTATAAAAACAAGATTATGTTTGTTTCAAAGGATTATCCTCAGTACGATTGGGCAATTCCGATACGCCAATTCAAAAATCGTTTTCAATGCCGTGTAACGGTTTCTTTTGCTGATATGAAGGGTCATCGTTACTATGAAACCGCATTTGATATTGCAAAGTGGATTCGCGACAATAGCAGTGAATAATCTCCCTTTAGGTAATGATAAATGAAAGTAGTTCAGATAAATACAGTGTGTGGTAGTGGCAGTACCGGAAAGATTTGTGTTGGAATCAGCAGTGTTTTAGATGACTACGGCATAGAAAATTATATTTTATATACATCCGGACAATCAAAGGATTCTCACGGAATAAAATGTTCAGAACCTTTGCATAAACTTCAGGCATTTCGCTCCCGTATTTTAGGAAACTATGGATTCAATTCTCGGAAAACGACCGAAATACTTATTTCAGAGCTGGAACGAATCAAACCTGATGTGGTTCATCTCCATAATCTTCACGGACATAATTGTGATCTTTCGCTATTAATGAATTATTTCAAGAGTCATCATACAAAATTGTTTTGGACTTTTCATGACTGCTGGGCATTTACTGCGTATTGTCCGCATTTTGTGATGGCGAAATGCGATAAATGGAAAACCGGTTGCCACCATTGCGTACAGAGCAAGACGTTTAGTTGGTTTTCAGATAGAAGCGCATGGCTATATGAAAAAAAGAGAAAAACCTTTGAAGGGTTGAATTTGACAATTATAACGCCATCTCATTGGCTTGCCGGTTTTGTGAAAGAATCTTTTTTGAAAGATTATCCGGTAAAAGTAATCCACAACGGCATTGACTTAAATGTTTTTTGTTGCAGAGATTCTGATTTCAGAGAAAGATATGGCATTGCGAAGGATCAATTTATGATTCTCGGTGTTGCTGATAAATGGGTGCCCAGAAAAGGACCGGATGTATTTATTGAGCTTTCAAAACACTTGAATGAAAAATTTAAGATTGTGCTCGTGGGTACCGATGATTCGATCGATAAACAATTGCCTTCCAACATTATTTCTGTTCATCGTACTGCTAATCAGATTGAACTTGCAAAGATTTATACTGCTGCTGACTTGCTTGTGAATCCAACAAGAGAAGAAGTTTTTGGTTTAGTAAATGTGGAAGCAAATGCATGCGGAACTCCTGTTCTCATGTATCGAACGGGTGGAAGCCCTGAATGCATTGATGATAAATCTGGTGCTATAGTTGAATGCGATGATATTAATGCGTTATATCGAGAGATTAATCGAATTTATCAAACAAGGCCTTTTATCAAAGCTGATTGTATTCAAAATGCAGAGCGTTTTCAAGAAAGAATCAAATATGAGGAGTATACGAGCCTATATTTTGAAAAGTATAAGGCGTGATGCAAAGTTTATTTTAGGGATCGGATAATATGAAAATTGCCATTATTACGCATTACTATAATAGTAAAAATTATGGGGGGAATCTCCAAGCATATGCATTGTGCAAGGTCTTAGACCAAATGGGGATGAACGCAGAACAAATATCGTTTGATCGCTATGCAAATAGAAAAAGGTCAAGAATTACAGTAAAGAAGATTGCGAAAAATATTTTTTACGGGTTATCGAAATTAAGAAGCGTAAGTATTCGTGAAGGTTTGAAACATAGAAATCATCGGTTGGATGCTTTCAACAGAAATGTTATTCCTCATACAACGACAATATATAACGAAAAGAATATCTCTCAGTGCGTGGATAATTACGATGTGTTTATAACGGGAAGCGATCAAGTATGGCATCCTGTTGCATATTGTTCCGCTTATGGATTGGAATTTGTCCCTTCCAATAAAATTAAACTTTCTTATGCGGCAAGCTTGGCAAGCAGTGAAATAACGGATGAATATCGTAGTATTTTGAAAAGAAGTTTGGCGGATTTTAACGGAATATCTGTCAGAGAAAGTAGTTCGGTTGAGTTATTAAAGGATATTGTGACAACAAAGATACATGTGTCGTTAGATCCTGTTTTTTTGCTTTCGCAAGACCATTGGGATGAGGTGTGCAGTAATTTTACAGTTGAATCACCATATATCTTCTGTTATTTTTTGGGTGATAACAAATTTGTACGAATGTTAACAGAGAAATATGCGAAAGAACATAATTTAAAGGTGGTTACACTTCCACATCTTCTGGGTAGTTATAGAAAATGCGATGCGAATTTTGGAGATGAAAGATTGTATGATGTTTCGCCTGAGGATTTTATAGCATTAATAAAAAACGCTCAGATGATATTTACAGATAGTTTTCATGCAGCTGTTTTTTCAATTATTTATGAAAAAGAGTTTGTTGTTTTCAATCGCGCTGCTGGAGGTACTGCCGGCGCGATGAAAACAAGATTGAATTGCTTATTGGATACGTTTAATTTGTCAGATCGTTTTTACAATTTTTCTGAAAATGATGGAATTGATTATATAGATTCTCTTTCAAAAATTGATTTCAGACCTGTGAAAACGATTCTTGAAGCTTTAAAATCAGATTCAATAAAATATTTGAAAAATTTTATATTAGAAAGTGGTTATGAAGATTAATCAAATTAAATTGGGTTCTGTTATATCATACATACAGATTTTAGCAGGAATAATTATAGGACTTGTTTATACTCCTTGGATGATTTGGTTGCTTGGTGATAGTGAATATGGATTATACAATACGGCAGTATCGACGATATCAATGCTTTCTGTATTAAGTCTTGGTTTTAACAGTGGGTATATCCGATTTTTCTCAAAATATCGAAAAGAAAATAATTTGAAAAAAATATTCAGTTTAAACGGAATGTATTTGCTGGTTTTTATCATTATTGCGTTGCTTTCTTTGGTTTGCGGTTTGTTTTTAGCATCTCATTTAGATGTTGTTTTTGACAAAGGTTTAACCAATCAAGAATTTGAATTGGCACGCAGCTTAATGATTTTATTGACATTCAATTTAGCATTGTCTTTTCCAATGAGTGTATTTGTCAATATTATATCAGCTCATGAAAAGTTTGTACTGTTAAAATTGTTGGGACTAATGAAAACTGTTATTAGTCCGTTGGTAACTTTGCCGCTACTTTTGATGGGTTTTAATTCTGTGGCTATGGTTGCAGTTACAATTATAATTGCCACTGTTACAGATATTGTATATGTATATTACGTTATATTTATATTGAAACAGAAGTTTGTTTTCAAAAATTTTGAAATCACTTTATTTAAGGAGTTGTTTTTGTATATCAGTTTTATAGCGATCAATCTAATCGTTGATCAAATAAACTGGAATGTGGATAAGTTACTTTTGGCAAGATATAAGGGCACTTATGCGGTTGCGATTTATTCCGTTGGATATACTTTGTTTAGTTATTATATGATATTTTCAACAGCGATTTCGGGATTATTTACACCAAGAGTCCACAAAATTGTGTGTGATAATTCAGAAGATCTTAATAAATATCAATTATTATCAGCCTTGTTTATCAAGGTAGGACGAATTCAGTTTATGATTTTAGGTTTGATAGCTAGTGGACTTTTTATTTTTGGATATCAATTTATAATTCAAATTTGGGCAGGAGAAGGATATTCAGAATCATATTATGTTATGATTTTTTTGGTATTGGCTTCTTTCCCGGCTTTGATTCAGAATGTTGGGATTGAAATTCAGCGTGCACTCAACAAACATAGATTTCGTTCAATTGTATATGCTATTATGGCATTGTTAAATCTTATTATGTCTATTTATCTTTGCCAAAAGTTTGGAGCAATAGGCAGTGCTTTTGGGACGGCATTTTCGTTAATTGTCTGCAATGGCATAATTATGAATGTTTATTACGCCAAAGAATGTAGACTGGATGTTGTTTCGTTTTGGAAAAATATTATTTGTATGCTTAAGGGATTTGTTTTTCCTATTGCTGTTTCCATATGTCTATATTTCTTTTGGTTGGACGATTCGATAATTACCATGTTGTTTAAAATTGCAATATATACCCTGTCGTATTGTGTTTCGATGTGGTGTTTTGCTATGAATGACTATGAAAAGAATTTATTTAAAAAACCAATATTTTTATTGATTAATAAACCAAGAAAGAGATAATTATGATAGACATAATAAAAGACAAATATAATTGTACCGGTTGTGCGGCATGTTTGAATATTTGTCCTAAACAGTGTATTACATTGAAAAAGGATTCTGAAGGTTTTTTTTATCCACATATAGATCAAGATTGTTGTGTACAGTGCAATTTGTGTACAATAGTATGTCATAGTGACAAAGAAAAATTTTCAACCCCAAATACGCTTGAAGCTTATGCGGCATATATAAAGTATGAAAAAGAACTTCAAAATAGTTCTTCAGGCGGAATATTTAGAGAAATTGCTGTTTTTGTAATTAAAAATGGAGGAATTATTTATGGCGCTGCATTTACGGATGCATATACCGTGAAGCATATAGCAGTTGACTCATTGGAAGATATTTGTTTGTTACAAGGATCCAAATATTTACAAAGTTATATGGGGAATAATTATTCTCTTATTAAGCAGAACCTTGAAACAGGTCGCTGGGTTTTGTTCACAGGAACTCCATGTCAAGTAGCCGGATTGAAAAAATATTTGAAAAAGGATTACGACAATCTGTTTACATTGGATATTGTTTGCCACGGAGTCCCTTCGCCTATGGTGTGGAAGAAATATGTTCAGCATATAGAATCTTTTACATCAGCTAAAGTTAAACATATAAACTTCAGGGACAAAACATATGGATGGCATAAATTTAGTATCTGTCTAGATTTCGATAATGGATTGAAGCAAAGAACGGTATTTACTGAAGATCTTTTTATGAAAGGCTTTTTGGCTGATATTTATTTGCGTCCATCGTGTTATCATTGTGATTACAAAACAATTAGTAGAATTAGTGATTTTACATTAGCCGATTTTTGGGGAATACAATATATATGTCCTGAAATGGAAAACAAAAATGGTACCTCATTGTGTTGGTTGAATACAGAAAAATCAAAGTTGGTTTGGGAAAATATAAAAGACGGAATTGTTTTTAAAAGAGTTAATTTGGAAAATGCTTTAAAATATAATTCTGCAGCGCTTTATTCATCTTCGATGCCAAAATCAAGGGAAAAATTTTTCGAATTACTTGCTGTTTCTAATTTTGATATAGCTATTAAAACGGTTTTGCCCAAACAAAATTTTTATCAAAAAGTAGTCAGAAGATTAAAAAAATTATTGAAAAACATTTAAATAATTTAATGTATTAATCTTGGAAAGGGATTTTGTATGAGATATGGTATTCCGATATTAATCACCGGCTCCGCCGGCTTCATCGGTGCGAATTTGGTTTTACGCCTTATGGAAACCGACGAGCCCATTACTGTAGTCGGTCTTGACAACATGAACGACTACTATGACGTTTCCCTTAAGGAGTATCGTTTATGCAAAATTGAAGAATTGGCTCGAAAGAACCCTCATGTGACATGGCGTTTTGTTCAGGGAAGTATTGCGGACAAGGCACTTGTTAATTCGCTTTTTGAAAAATATCACTTTGATATCGTTGTAAATCTTGCTGCTCAGGCAGGTGTCAGATATTCTATCGATCACCCCGATGCTTACATAGAATCTAATATTATTGGATTTTACAATATTCTGGAGGCTTGTCGGCACTATCCCGTGGAGCATTTAGTATATGCTTCAAGTTCAAGCGTTTACGGTAGTAACAAGAAGATCCCATATTCCACAGATGACAAAGTGGACAACCCTGTGAGTTTATACGCTGCTACAAAGAAGTCCAATGAGCTGATGGCGCACGCATATTCCAAGCTTTATAATATTCCATCAACAGGACTTCGTTTCTTCACAGTTTATGGTCCCGCAGGACGTCCCGATATGGCGTACTTTGGCTTTACAAACAAGCTTTTGCGAGGAGAAACCATCGAGATCTTCAATTACGGTAACTGCAAGCGTGATTTTACTTACGTAGACGACATCGTAGAAGGTGTTATTCGAGTTATGAACTGTGCTCCGAAAAAGGAAATAGGCGAGGACGGATTGCCGATTCCTCCTTATGCTGTCTATAACATCGGCAACAATGCGCCTGAAAATCTGCTTGATTTCGTAAATATTCTCGGCGAAGAGCTTATTGCGGCGGGTGTTCTGCCGAGCGACTTCGATATTTCAAAGCACAGCAAGCTCGTGCCGATGCAGCCGGGTGATGTTCCTGTCACATACGCTGATGTTACCCCTCTTGAAAAAGATTTCGGATTTAGACCCTCTACAAGCCTGCGTGAAGGACTTAGAGAATTCGCCATGTGGTATAAAGAATATTACATAGATAAAAAAACAAAGAATAAGCGAGGATAAAGATGAAGATAGCAGTAGCAGGGACAGGGTATGTCGGATTATCTCTTGCGGTACTTCTTGCTCAAAAACACGAAGTAATTGCGGTAGATGTTATGCCTGAAAAAGTTGAGCTTATAAATAAGCATATAAGCCCAATTAAAGATGAATATATCGAGAAGTATCTCAAAGAAAAAAAATTAAATCTCTGCGCAACGTTAGATGCCGAAGAAGCGTATAAGGAAGCAGAATACGTTATAGTCGCTACTCCGACCAACTATGACAGTAAACAAAATTATTTCGATACATCCGCTGTAGAATCTGTTATAGAAACTATCGAGAAATGTAATTCCGGTGCAGTGATCGTTATAAAATCCACAATTCCTGTGGGATTTACCGAGAAGATCCGGGCAAAAACAGGTAATAAAAGAATTATATTTAGCCCCGAATTTTTACGTGAATCCAAAGCCTTGTATGATAATCTGTATCCCAGCAGAATTATCGTAGGAACTGACAAATCGGATGAAAAACTTACCGAAGCAGCTAAAAAATTTGCGGATATCCTGCAAGAATGTGCAATAAAAGAAGGTGTTGATATACTTCTTATGGGATTTACCGAGGCTGAAGCGGTAAAGCTGTTTGCTAATACATACCTTGCGCTGAGAGTTAGCTTTTTCAACGAGCTTGACACGTATGCAGAAATGAAGGGACTTGACACCAAGTCAATTATTGATGGCGTTTGCCTTGATCCAAGAATAGGAGGGCATTACAACAATCCTTCCTTTGGATACGGTGGTTACTGTCTCCCCAAAGATACCAAGCAGCTTTTGGCGAATTACAAAGATGTACCTCAAAATTTAATTGAAGCCATTGTAGAGTCTAATCGAACAAGAAAGGACTTTATTGCAAGTCGTGTGCTTGAAAAGGCTGATTATTACTCTGAAAACGGTCAATGGGATTCTAAAATTGAAAAAGAAGTAGTTATTGGCATATATCGCTTGACCATGAAATCCAATTCCGACAACTTCCGCCAAAGCTCTATCCAAGGCATAATGAAGCGAATCAAAGCCAAAGGCGCAAGAGTTATCATTTATGAACCAATATTATCTGATGGCGATACTTTTTTTGGAAGCGAAGTTGTAAACGATTTGGAGAAATTTAAAGAGTTAAGCGAGGTTATTCTTGCAAACAGATATGACAGTAATTTGGATGATGTAAACGAAAAGGTGTATACAAGAGATCTTTTTAAAAGAGATTAATACATAAATATGATAAATGAGGGGGTAATGATGACAACGAATAAAAGTACCGAATTACGACGACAATTATCACCCGTGCATGTATGGGCGTTAGCATTTGGATGTATTATAGGTTGGGGATCTTTTGTAAATCCCGGTAAAAAATTCTTGCCAAACTCCGGTGTTGCAGGCACTGCTATCGCTATGGCACTTGGTGCTATCGTAATGATTATCATTGCCTTTAGCTACGCTTACATGATTCCTAAGTATCCAAAAGCCGGTGGAGAATTCACTTTCACCAAAGAATGCTTTGGTAAAAAAGCCGCATTTGTTTGTGGTTGGTTTTTAATTGCGGCGTATCTTACAAATGTTCCTATGAATTCTACCGCAATAGGACTTATAGTAGACGGTCTTGACGGAGCAGCGGATATTTTGAAGCTTGGCTTCCACTATTCGGTTGCGGGATTTGATATATACTTTGGAGAAATGATATTTGCCACGGCGATTTTGATAATATTTGCAGTCGTCAATCTGTTAGGTGTAAAAAAAGCAGGCATTGTTCAAACTGTATTGTCCGGTTTGCTTGTTATTTCTGTGTTTACTTTGGCTATTTCGGCTTTGATAAGTAGTAAGGCACAGGGAATCAACATGGTGCCTATTTGGGGATTTGATAAAAGTGCGGCAATGGCTGCAGGTGCCACTACCGAGAATATATCCGACTTTGCAAAAAGCGGTACCGGCGGAATTATTTCTTCAATCTTAGCTACATTTGCCATTGCACCTTGGGCATATGTGGGATTTGATACCATTCCACAGGCTGCAGAAGAATTTAAATTTTCTTACAAAAAGGTAATTGGCATCATGGTTATCGCCATATTGTTCGGTTGCTTCGTCTATACAACAAACAATACAGTAGCTGCTGCAGTGCTTGAAAATTGGCCTGATAGAGTAATGGCGGGAGAATGGGTACTCTTGGTTGCCGCAGAAGAAATGCTGGGAATGCTCGGCAAAATTCTGATTGGTGTTGCTGTATCCTGCGCCGTTCTTTCGGGAATTATGGGCTTCTATTTGGCATCCTCACGTCTTATGTATTCAATGGCTGCGGACGGGTATCTGCCCCCAGTGTTCGGCAAGCTCAATGAGAAATACGGAACACCTACAAACGCAATTATTTTTTGTTTTATCATTTCTCTTTCCGGACCGATACTTGGTAGAGAAGCCTTAGGCTGGTTTGTAGATATGTCTGCAATTGGTGCGTCAATGGGCTTCTTATTTACGAGTGCTTCTGTATTGAAGAACATGAAATTAGACAAAAATGTAAACTTACGCATGAAGTCAATGGCAATATTAGGTGTGATGTTTTCTTTAATTTTTATGATTCTGCAACTTATACCAATTCCGGGGCTGTACGGCGTGAATTTTGGTAAAGAATCTTATCTAATGCTATTGGCGTGGGTAGTAATAGGCATAATATTCTATCTTGTTAAAAAGAAAAAAATAACGAAAGAAGTGGAGTAGAAAGTATGTCGTTGTTCAATAACAAAACCCTCCTCATAACCGGCGGCACAGGTTCCTTCGGCAACGCCGTGTTGAACCGATTTCTTGCCACGGATATAGGAGAAATCAGAATTTTTTCTCGTGACGAGAAAAAGCAGGACGATATGCGCCACGAATTTCAGGTTAAGATGCCTGAGGTGGCGGATAAAATAAAATTTTATATTGGCGATGTGCGTGACATCCAATCCGTGCGCAACGCTATGCACGACGTAGACTACATATTCCATGCTGCCGCTCTAAAGCAGGTACCGTCATGCGAGTTCTTTCCTATTGAGGCAGTAAAGACCAATGTGCTTGGCACGGAAAACGTATTGACTGCAGCAATTGAAGCGGGCGTAAAGAACGTTGTTTGTCTTTCGACAGATAAGGCGGCATATCCCGTAAACGCTATGGGGACAAGCAAGGCGATGATGGAGAAGGTTATCGTTGCAAAGTCGAGAACGGTTGACCCGAAAAAGACAAAAATCTGCTGCACACGTTACGGCAACGTTATGTGCAGTCGTGGCTCTGTCATTCCACTTTGGATTGACCAGATTCGTTCAGGCAACCCCATCACTATTACAGATGGCAACATGACACGCTTCATTATGTCGCTTGACGAGGCTGTTGATCTCGTGTTGTTTGCCTTCGAGCACGGTGAGAGTGGTGATATTCTCGTTCAAAAAGCGCCTGCTTGCACAATTAAGACACAGGCTGAGGCAGTTTGCGAGCTGTTCGGCGGTGATAAAAACAACATCAAGGTCATCGGCATCCGTCACGGCGAGAAAATATACGAAACGCTTCTCACCAACGAGGAATGCGCAAATGCAGAGGACATGGGCAACTTCTACCGTGTACCTTGTGACAAGCGTGGACTTAATTATGATAAATATTTCAACAAAGGTGATACTGAACGCAACACGCTTACCGAGTTTAATTCTAATAACACCAAGCTTCTGAATGTAGCGGAAACCAAGGCAAAGATTGCAAGCCTTAAATATATTCAGGACGAGCTTGCAAAGGGAGCAAGTGTATGAAGGTACTTGTAACAGGAGCCAAAGGCTTTGTCGGGAAGAACCTTTGCGAAAACTTAAAAAACATCCGTGATGGCAAGGACAGAACCCGTCCGAATATCGTAATCGATGAAATTTGCGAATACGATATCGACACCGATTCTGCGCTTTTCGACGAATACTGCGCAAAAGCGGATTTTGTTTTCAATCTTGCGGGAGTGAACCGTCCTCAGAACGCAGAAGAGTTTATGCAGGGCAATTTTGGCTTTGCAAGTATTCTGCTTGATACTCTGAAAAAACACGGAAACAAGTGCCCCGTTATGATCTCATCCTCCATTCAGGCGACTTGCATCGGTCGTTACGACAGCGATTACGGTCGTAGCAAGAAAGCAGGAGAGGAGCTTGTTTTCGATTATGCAAAGGAAACTGGCGCAAAGGTTCTCGTTTACCGCTTCCCGAACCTTTTCGGTAAGTGGTGCAGACCGAATTACAACAGCGCTGTTGCAACCTTCTGCCACAATATTGCAAACGACCTGCCTATAACCGTTAGTGATCCTTCCGTACAGTTGGAATTGCTATATATCGATGACCTCATAACTGAAATGTTAGATGCGTTGGAGGGAAAAGAACATCATTGCGAATTTGATGGCATTAATACTGTGCTGTGCGATGACGGAAAATACTGTGCTGCGCCGATTACCCACAAGGTAACGCTTGGGGAGATAGTTGATCTGCTCGAAAGCTTCAAAGCACAGCCGAAGACTTTGGTTATACCCGAAACACCGCAAAGCAGCTTCGCCAAGAAGCTTTACAGCACATATCTTTCTTACTTGCCAAAGGAAAAAATAGCTTTTCCTCTGAAGATGAACGCAGATGACAGAGGCAGTTTTACAGAGCTTCTTAAGACAGATAAGTGCGGGCAGTTCAGTGTAAATATCTCTAAACCCGGCATTACCAAAGGTCAGCATTGGCATAACACGAAATGGGAGTTCTTCATTGTTGTCAGCGGCAAGGGGCTCATTCAGCAGAGAAAAATCGGATCGGATGAGGTACTAAATTTCGAGGTTTCGGGAGATAAAATCCAAGCAGTTCATATGCTCCCCGGTTACACTCACAACATAATAAATCTTTCAGACACAGAAAATCTCGTTACGGTAATGTGGGCAAACGAGCTGTTTGATGCTGCACATCCCGACACATTCTTTGAGGAGGTATAAAAATGGAATTTAACAACCTAAGCTTCCAAAACAACGGCAAGCTTAAGCTTTTGATTATAGTCGGCACACGACCCGAGATCATCAGACTTTCTGCCGTTATCACGAAATGTCGTAAATATTTCGACACGATTCTTGTCCATACGGGACAGAATTACGATTACAACCTCAACGGTGTGTTCTTCAAGGACTTAAAGCTTGACGATCCCGATGTATATCTGAACGCAGTTGGGTCTGACCTTGGCAAGACTATGGGTAATATTATTGCAAGCTCCTATCAGCTTATGGCAGAGATAAAACCCGATGCTGTACTGGTTCTTGGCGATACCAACTCTTGCCTTTCTGTTATCGGAGCAAAGCGATTGCATATCCCGATTTTTCATATGGAAGCAGGAAACCGTTGCAAAGACGAGTGTCTGCCCGAGGAAACTAACAGAAGAATCGTTGATATTATTTCCGACGTCAATATGGCATACTCCGAGCACGCACGCCGCTATCTTGCAGATTGCGGACTGCCCAAGGAGCGCACATATGTGACAGGTTCTCCTATGGCAGAAGTACTGCGCAATAACCTTGACGAGATAGAGGCAAGCGACATTCACGCACGCCTCGGACTTGATAAGGGAAAGTACATTCTCCTTTCGGCACACAGAGAAGAGAATATAGACACAGAAAAAAATTTCACAAGCCTTTTCACAGCGATCAATAAAATGGCTGAAAAGTACGATATGCCGATACTTTATTCCTGCCATCCGAGAAGCCGTAAACGTCTTGAATCAAGTGGATTTGTACTTGATAAGAGAGTTATTCAGCACGAGCCTCTTGGCTTCCACGACTACAACTGTCTGCAGATGAACGCCTTTGCGGTAGTCTCTGATAGCGGAACGCTTCCCGAAGAAAGCTCGTTCTTCACAAGTATTGGAAAACCCTTCCCTGCTATTTGTATCCGGACATCAACCGAACGTCCGGAAGCTCTTGACAAAGCTTGCTTTATCCTTTCAGGAATTGACGAAAAGGGACTTTTGCAGGCGGTTGATACAGCAGTAACGATGAACGAAATGGGTGACTACGGCATTCCCGTTCCCGATTACATTGAAGAAAACGTATCTACAAAGGTAATCAAGATCATTCAGTCTTACACCGGTGTTGTAGATAAAATGGTCTGGAGAAAGTAATTCGAAAGGTATCAGCACATATGGATCAAAGCGAAATACAAGAAATATTGATGGAAATTCTCTATTGCACCATAAATGAGAATTCGGACGATTCTTCTCTTAATGAAAAATTGACATCTGATGTGGTTGCAGCCGTATATGGTCTTGCAAAAAAGCATTCGCTTGCTCATTTAGTTGCCCGATATATTTTCAAAAATCAAATTAGTGTCAATTCTGAAATTGAAGCTAAACTGCGCAAGACAGATTTGATGGCGGTCTACCAGTATGAGCGAATGAAATACTCCTTTACTCAGATATGTGACGCTTTTGATCAAGCGGAAATTGCATATGTTCCATTGAAAGGTTCTGTTCTACGGGCATATTATCCCACAGAAGATATGAGAACCAGTTGCGATATTGATATTCTGATTCACGAAGCTGATTTGGAATTAGCAATTGGCGCACTTGAAGAAAAGAATTATCGCTGTGGCGAAAGACATTACCACGATGTGTCATTGTATTCCCCTAATAATATTCATTTAGAATTGCATTTCAATATCCAGGAGAATATGGATAATTTAGATGCTGTATTGAAAAATGCTTGGGAATATGCCGAGCCTGTAAAGGGAAGCCAATATGCGTTTTCAAAGGATTTTTTTGCTTTTCATATTTTTGCGCATATGGCATATCACTTTGTTTCCGGCGGTTGTGGAATTCGAGCCTTATTGGATATCAGAGTAATGGAGCATAAAATGGGAATTTCATATTCCTGCGCAAAAGAACTATTAGAGAAAGCCGGCATATACAAGTTTGCCTCGGAAATGAGCAAGCTCGCAGGACAGTGTTTTACAAATAGCGAAAGGGATTCTTTTTCTGATTCAATACTCAAATATATTTTTAAGGGCGGCGTGTATGGTAGTGCGGAAAATCATATTGCTGTTGATAAATCCAAGACCAAGAGTTCTGTAACTTATGCATTAAAAAGACTCTTTCCACCATACAAATCTATGATAATATTGTATCCGTTTTTGAAGAAGGGCTTTTTTCTACTTCCGTTTTGCTATGTCGCAAGGTGGATAAGCGCAATATTTGGTGGAAAATCCAAGCGAATTGCTTCTGAAATGGCGTATGTCAATAATATATCTGACGAAAAAATCAAAGAGGTAAAAGAAATTTGTTCACACTTAGGTTTGTGAGCACGTGATAATAAGTAGTCTATAAAATAAGACGGCACACCCCAAGAGGTATGCCGCCTTGTTTTTTAGTACATATTATTTGCAGACATATAGTCGTAAATAACCTTGCCGTGAAGCTGTTCCTGCTTCTGAATGGAACCCAGGCAGTCACGGGCGCCCTTGTCGGAAAACTCAAAAATGCAGGTATCATAGAGGTGTGAGGCGTGCTTTTCCATTGTAAGAAGGTCTGTACAGAGGAAGCAGTCGTCCTTTTTGTCAGAGGAATCCGCAGCTGAATAATTTGCACTGAAGGTCATATTTTCAAGAGGAGATGCTCCCTGGGAATTGTTCTGCGCCGGCACTGTACCGCCTGAAATCTGATTGAGGGTATCAAGATGGTTTTGTTCAATGCCTGCAAGCTGAGTAAATAAGTTTTTAAGCTGACCGTCCTTTGCGCACCCTGCGCTCTGTGTATACTTCTCTATACAAAGCTTTTCCTGGTCTGTAAGGTCCTTTAAAAGAGCCGTTTCCTTTTGTGTAAGTGTCATAATATAAAATCCCTTTCCGTGAAGCAAGGCGTAGTGCCCCGTGACCGATTACGGTCCTTTCACTTTTTATATTTTTCGCAAAGGAGAGTAAATTATTCAAAAGCCGGTGGAAAACTAACAAAAAGAAATTTTTCAAAACATCTTGAAAGTATATATATAGTGTGATATAATTTATTTTGAATAAAGTTTTCCACACCTTTTTCAAATATTTTTATGCAAAAAGTGGGAAATAAGGGGTTTTCAACTTTTTTGCTCTGTGATGTGCGGAAAAATCCCCATTTTTCGACCCTTTTTAAAGCACGATACACGCAAGACCTTGATTTTTTAGTGGAAAAATCGGTGGAAACTGTGGAAAAAATCACGTTGTAAAATTCAATTTTATGAGAACGTACCGTTAAATATGCATGTTTTTCCAAGGTTTTCCCAAAAAGAGCAAAACTTTTTCCACAACTATATGTAGTATAAGTGTTTTTCCACAAAGTTTTACACATGTGTGGAAAACGGTATCATAATTTGATTGAAAGGAACTGCAGAATGACAAACGGAGAAGCAAGAATACTTGTAATCGGCGACGTAGTAGGCGTCGGCGGAACGGAATTTATAGAAAAAAAGCTTTGGGGCATCAGAAAATTCTACGGCGCAGATATGACGGTGGTAAACGGCGAAAATGCGGCGCCGGGGAACGGGCTTGACAAGGACACATCTGACAGGCTTTTCAGAGCCGGCGCAGACGTAATAACCAGCGGAAATCACATTTGGAAGCGTTCTTCTGTGGGCGAGCTTCTTGACGCAAACGAGTTTGTTCTTCGCCCGGCAAACTATCCCCCTGCGTGCCCCGGAAGCGGTGCGTGTATTTTTGATATGTGCTCCTACAAGGTGCTTGTTATGAATTTACTTGGCACTGTTTTTATGGAAAGCCTTGAATCTCCCTTCTCTGTAGCAGACAAAATTCTTGAGCGTGAAAAGGGCAACTACGACTTCGCTGTTCTTGATATTCACGCAGAGGCGACAAGTGAAAAGCTTGCCCTTGCAAAGTATCTTGACGGCAGAGTTACGGCTGTTTTCGGAACTCACACCCACGTTCAGACCGCAGACGAGCAGATTTTGCCCGGCGGTACCGGCTATATAACCGACGCCGGAATGTGCGGTCCTGAGGATTCGGTGCTGGGAATTAAAAATGAAGTAATAATAAAGAAATTTCTTACAAAGATACCTGTACGTCATATTGAATCGGAAAACCCGTCTGCGCTTTGCGGCTGTCTTTTCACCATTTCTCTTGACAGTAAAAAATGCACCGGTGTGCAGAGGATTTGTATAAGGTAGTATTTATGAAAGTCCGACACAGACAACTGCGTTGTCAGGTCGGGACTATGTACTTTTTCTTTCCTAAAATCAAAACAAAGCTTTCCTGGAGAAATTTTCATCAAACTTGAAACTTTATTTGGGATGTTACTTTTTCTTTCCAAAAAGAAAAAGTAACCAAAAAGAAGTTGCTAAGAGGCAAACCTCTTAGAACTCCTCTTGTCCCGCTTCGAGTTTATACAAATCTAAAACTTTAGAACACGAAAAAGCATTCGTTACTTTGAAATTTAACCACACTATCCAATACTTTCTACAAAGTTAATACTACACAAAGATTACATAATTGCACATACTTTCAATGTATGTATGAGCAACATTGTAATCAATGTAAAACCTTAAAGCTAAACTCTGTTCTTGATAGTATGGTTCAACTCCAAGATTACGAGAACTCCTTGCGACAATTAAAGATGTACGCCCACTAAAGCTTTTACGTGACAAAAGGGAGTTTTCAGAGGACTTGTCCTCTGAACAACTTCTTTTGGTTACTTTTCTTTTTGTAAAGAAAAGTAACATATTTCCCGACCTGCCGACGAAGTCGGTTGTGTCGGGCTCTCGTCAATGCAAATATACACCAAAAAAGAAAACGGCATAAAAATCGCTCCCTTGGAAATTCATCTTCCAAAGGAGCATTAATTTTTTACAAGCGAAAATTAAACGTTAAATCTGAACAGAACTACGTCGCCGTCCTGCATAACGTATTCCTTGCCCTCACTGCGCATAAGTCCTTTTTCACGTGCCGTCGCAGTTGAGCCGCATTCAACAAGGTCGTCAAAGGCAATTACTTCGGCTCTTATAAAGCCACGTTCAAAGTCGGTATGGATTTTACCTGCCGCCTGCGGAGCCTTTGTGCCCTTTGTGATAGTCCAGGCGCGGACTTCCTCGGGACCTGCCGTAAGATAGCTTATAAGTCCGAGAAGCGAATAGCACGCTTTTACAAGCTTATCAAGTCCGGAGCACTCAAGACCGAGGTCGGAAAGGAACATAGCCTTGTCCTCGCCCTCAAGCTCTGCAATCTCCGCCTCTATTCCTGCGCAAATTTCAATAATTCCGGAGCCTTCCTCGTCTGCGATTTTCTTAAGAGCTACGTAATGAGGATTTTCCATCGGGTCATTTGCTATCTGGTCTTCATCAATGTTTGCCGCATATATTACGGGCTTAAGGCTCAGAAGCGGAATTTCACGGAGCATTTCAAGCTCGTCCTCGGAATAGTCGAGTGTTCTTGCGCTCTTACCCTCGTTTAGAGCTTCTCTGATTTTATTTATAAGGTCGATTTCCTTTTGCGCACTCTTGTCGCCCTTAAGAATTTTCTGTGCTCTGTCAAGGCGGCGTTCAAGGATTTCTATATCCGAATAAATAAGCTCAAGATTTATGGTTTCAACGTCAGATGCCGGGTCAACCTTTCCGTTTACGTGAACTATATCGCTGTTTTCAAAGCATCTTACAACGTGAACGATAGCGTCTACCTCACGGATATGTGAAAGGAACTTATTTCCCAGTCCCTCTCCCTTTGATGCGCCCTTTACAAGACCTGCGATATCAACGAACTCTATTACTGCGGGAGTATATTTTTTCGGGTCGTACATTTTTGCAAGAACATCAAGACGGCTGTCCGGAACGGGAGCTATACCCACATTTGGGTCGATGGTGCAGAAAGGGTAGTTTGCCGCATCTGCGCCTGCGTTTGTTATTGCGTTAAAAAGCGTACTTTTTCCGACGTTCGGGAGTCCTACTATACCTAATTTCATTTTTGTTTCTCCTTGTGTTTACAGCCTTAGTATTTCGCAAAGTGAAGCGTCATAATTTGAGTGAAAACGCCCACTCAAATTCACCCCATTGTATCACAAAGGGGTAGTTTATTCAACGAAAATTTGTAAATTTGTCATCGTTGATTTTTACTGCTCCCCTCATTATCAGATAGCCTTTATGTAACAGCGACGGCGGCGGTGCTGACGCTTATCAAAATGTCGCCACATACTGTGAACGTCGCCGTTGGTTTCAAGCATAGGTCCTGTTTCACAGTATTTAACGCCGTTTTCAATAATCTTCTTTGAAAGTGTCTGTATAAGTATTGCCGGAAGTCCGAGTGCCTGATAATCAGGATGAACGGCAACAAAAAACATCTCCAAGGTATCGTTTTTGCCGTTGAGTGCTTTAAGCACACGCAGTGCACCAAAGGGCAGCATCTTACCGTCAGACTTTTTGAGTGCCTTTGCGATAGAGGGAACAAGCACGCCGAAGCCGATAATTTCGCCATTCTTATTTTTAACGGAGCAAACGTAATCAAGATTAACCACCGGTATGTAACCGTCAATAGCGTGTTTTATAACCTCGGGAGTAAGCGGTACGGTGCCATAAAGCTTCGAAAAGGCTACGTCAATAATCTTGAACGCTTCAAGAGCGTCATTATAAAGCACCTTGCGGCTATTGTAGGTCACAACCTCGTAGCCGTTCTTCTCAATAATATGATTACTGAGTCTTTCAAAGCGGGGGTCTACCGCTTCCGGAACATTTATACGGTATTCAATCCAGTCAATATCCTTCTTCAGTCCCAGTCGTTCCATGTGGTCAATGTAATAGGGATGATTATAGAAGGTTATGGAAAGATTAAGCTCGGAAAAGCCTTCCACAAGCATTCCCTCGTGGTCCATATCCGTAAAGCCAATGGGACCCATAATTTCAGAATACCCCTTTTCCTTGCCCCAGGACACAACCTTATCAAAAAGTGCCTTTGATACTTCATAGTCGTCAATAAAGTCAAAGCGGGTAAAGCGAATAGCGTTTTTACCCCATTTTTTATTGTAAGCGTGATTTATAAGACCGGCTATTCTGCCGACGATTTTATCGTCCTTATACGCAAGAAACATTTTTGTTTCGCAAAAAGCATAGGCAGGATTTTTGTCAGGCGTAAAGGTTTCAGTTTCGTCAAGCGCAAGAAAGGGAACGAAAAACTCGTTGTCCCGATAAAGCGAATTCGGAAACTCAACCCACCTCTTTAAATCCCTTTTTGATGTAACTTCCCTTATAATAACACTCATAAACCCGTCCTCTTTAAATATTTTCTTTTTTCTTATAAAAGACTTTAAATACTAATATTTCAGCAAGCAGACAAACCGGTAATGCTGCGAAGAAATCTACTGCCGAGTGTTGCTTTATAAACATCGTGGATAAACAAATAAGCACAGCCGCAAGTGTAACAAAGGCTTTCCACAGCCCTGATACGTTCTTTGCCTTGAGCCACACGGAAGCAATTCCGATAGAATAGGCACAGTGCAGTGACGGACAAACTCCGGTGTTGGTATCAAATGAATATATAAGACCGATGCAAGTAGTCAGAAAATTTTCTCTTGGAAATTCCGACGGTCTGAGATTCTGACAGTTGGGGTAAAGTATATATACAATCATAGCGCAAATCTGCGTGATTATAATAAAGGTTTGCAGCTTTTTAAAGCTGTCTACGTCATAAAGAGCAAACCATACAAGCGAAAATACGATTAGTGCATACCAGAACACATAAGGCAGCAAAAACCATTCGCAAAAGGGAATAATATCGTCAAGGCCGCAGTGAATAACGTGACATTTTTCCACAGGAATGAGGTTTTCCGTAAGAAAATAAAGCGCAAAATAAATAATCCAGCCAAGAAGCAGCCAAAGGTGAGAAAACTCGGGAGTATTCAGCTTTGAAAAGCGGAATTTGCGGTAATCTACAACGGGAGCTCTGATTTTTCCGCCTCCTTCTGCACATTCTTGGGATAAAGTCGCTTTGGAATATTGCGGTAAGGAATAACGGTATGAGGCGGCAAACCGGATGCAATATCGGTAATTTCTTTCATAAGACAGTCGCATATACGGCGGCGCTCTTCATTTATAGGGGCGTCAGATAAAAATTTAATTCCCTTGCCTAAATACATCTTTTTAAGATTTGGTGCTATGTAAAGCGGCACAAAGGAAAGCTCTTTTCCTGTGCGCTTATAATAAAGCCTTGCTACGTCGACGAAGCCTTCCTGAAAGTCGTAAATAATGTTATTGTACTTTTTATCCTGTTCGGGGAAAATAACAATGCTGTTTCCCTTTTGCATTTTAGAAATAGATTCTCTGAAGGTACTCAGAATATGGTCGTCTTTATAAACGGCAATTGTTCGTGCGTTGTTGAAAATCACCACGGACAGAGGCGCAATAACGTAAGAAGCCGCCTTGAAAAAGGGGCGTAGGACCTTTGTCTTTTGCGACCAGAAGTCGCTGTATGCGTATGCGGGTACTTCTTTAAGCTTCATCATCTGTGATGCGCACCAGGTATAGCAGTTATCCGGAAAATACAGCTCGCAGGCAATAGGACCGTGAAGCTGTGCGTGGTTGCCGACGATAACGCAGGGCTCGTCCGGAAGATTTTCCAGACCCACAATTTCCGTTTTCGGATATATAAGTCGTATAAATTCTTTAATGGCTATAAAAAGCCGGGATTTCTTTTTGGCTTCGTTCACCGTGTTTCACCTTCTGATTTTAGCCTTGATTTATTATCTCATAATACTTATTCGTGATGGCGATTTAAAATTCGCAGAGTTAATTTTTATGCGTTCATTTTTCTCGTCCCGAAGGGACATATCGCACCAATAGGTATATCGCATCCGCAAGGATATATCGCAAATTCCTAAAGGAATTTATATCGCTGAGTTCAAATGTCGCTTATTTAGTGATATACTCGCTAACGCTCGTGCGATATATTTTCACTATATTCAAATGCGATATAACTCCGCACAGCTTCGTTGCGATATGATATAAATTCCTTTTTCCCGTCCCGAAGGGACATGTCGCACCAATAGGTATATCGCATCCGTAAGGATATATCGCAAATTCCTAAAGGAATTTATATCGCTGATTTCATCAAAGATGAAATCATTATACCACAAAGATTACAAAAAATCAATAAAAATGTTGAATTTTGTAATTATATGAAAAGAAAACCGTCCGGCGAAGCCACAAACGGTTTTCAAAGCTATATTGTTATATGAGCTTTCTGCCCATAAGTACGCCCATAACAGACGCCATCATAAGACCTCTCGTCCATCCGCTTGAGTCGCCAAGGCAGTGAAGTCCCTTGACGCTGGTGTTGAGGTTTTCGTCCATAGTAACTCTGTTACTGTAGAATTTTAATTCCGGTGAGTAAAGAAGCGTTTCGGTAGAGGCAAAGCCCGGTACTACCTCGTCAAGTGCCCAGATAAAGTTTACTATATTGGTCATGGCACGGTAAGGTATTGCCGCCGTTATGTCACCCGCAACTGCGTCGGGAAGTGTGGGCCTCAGATTTGACTGTGCAAGCTCCTTTTCCCAGGTGCGCTTGCCGTCAATAATATCGCCGAAGCGCTGAACGAGAATGTGTCCGTTTGCAAGCATATTTGAAAGTTCGCCCACCTTCTGCGCATAGGCTATGGGCTGATTGAAGGGCACGCTGAAGTTGTGGGAAACAAGAATTGCGAGGTTAGTGTTATTGGACTTGGTTTCCTTATAGGAATGACCGTTTACTACCGCAAGGTCGTTGTCGTAGTTTTCCTGGCTTACAAAACCGCCGGGGTTCTGGCAGAAGGTTCTTACCTTATTCTTAAAGGGCTTGGGGTAGCCTATGAGCTTTGACTCATAGAGCACCTTATTTACCTGCTCCATAATCTCATTACGAACCTCGACTCTTACGCCGATATCAACCGTACCCGGCTCGTGTGCAATTCCAAACTCGGTACACACGTGTTCAAGCCACTCTGCGCCTCTGCGTCCGGTTGCTACGATGGTTTCGTCTGCGAAGATATCCTCGCTGTTTCCCTTTGTATCACAGGTATTTGCGCCAAGGCACACTCCGTCCTTTATAATAAGGTTGGTACATTCAACACCGAAGCGCATTTCCACGCCATTTTCTTCAAGATATTTTTCAATAGAGTAATAAATATCCTGTGCCTTTTCTGTACCGAGATGACGTATCGGACAGTCAACAAGCTTAAGTCCCGCCTTGATTGCACGCTTTCTTATCTCTTTTACCTCCTCCGGATTGCTGATGCCCTCGATATGCTCGTCAGCACCAAATTCGAGATAAATTTTATCTGTATATTCTATTGTTTCCTGAACGAGATTTTCTCCCACGAGTCTTGGCAAATCTCCGCCAACGTCAGAGCTTAAGGAGAGCTTTCCGTCAGAAAATGCACCCGCACCGGAAAATCCGGTAGTTATATGGCAGAAGGGCTCGCAGCTTACGCACTGCTTTGTCTTTGCCTTTGGGCAGCTTCTCTTTTCGATAGGTGCGCCCTTTTCAACTATAATGATATTCTTTTTTGAGCCGAGTCTTATCATTTCAAGGGCGGTAAAAATACCTGCAGGACCTGCGCCAATTATAAGAACATCTTTTTTCATTTGTATGTGTTCCTTTCATTTGTACAATTCTATCACAGACACGATTATATCACTTCGCACAAATATAGTCCACATTTTCGATAAAATTTAATTAAAGATTTACAGATTACTTTATAATTTTATAGCCTTCTTCTGTTATGGCATCTTCAAGAAGCCTTTTATCCACTTCTTTTGAAAGTTTTACTGTTGCAGTTCCGTTTTCATGATTGGCAGTAGCTTCTTCCACTCCGTCTACTTTTTCAAGTGCCTTTTTTACGTGCGCCTCGCAGTGGTGGCACATCATACCTTCAATTTTAAGTGTTATTTCCATTTCCTTTTCCTCCGTAATTTCTGTATTTATAGTTCTGTCTGTTTCATAGGAAAAATCATACTTTTCTGCCTTGAAACCATTCAGCCGCAGTGCGTTGCTTACAACACACACGCTTGAAAGTCCCATAGCAAGCGCTCCGAGCATCGGACTCAGGGTTACACCAAGGGGCACGAGCACACCTGCCGCAACCGGTATTCCTATGCAGTTATAGATAAATGCCCAGAAGAGATTTTGCCGTATATTCCTCAGAACCGCCCTTGAAAGCCGCACTGCGTTTGCCGCATCTACAAGACTTCCCTTTGTAAGAATTACTCCCGCTGTGTCACGGGCGATGTCCGTGCCGGTGCCGATTGCAATACCCACGTCAGCACTTGCAAGTGCCGGAGCGTCGTTTATTCCGTCGCCTACCATTGCCACCTTGCCCTGCATCTTTAGCTTTTCAATTTCCTTCGACTTGCTGCTGGGTGTTGCACCGGAAATTGCCCTTTCAATTCCTGCTTTTTCAGCTATAGCCGCCGTCACCTCGGCATTATCTCCGGAGAGAAGTACCACCGAAAGTCCCATTTTTTTCATAAGCTCGACACCCGCACGGCTGTCATCTTTGACAGTGTCCTGTGCCGCTATAAGACCGAGGACTTTGTCCTCACTTGCGAAAAACAGAGGAGTGTTGCCTTTTTCTGAAAGCTCTGATGCTTTGTCCGTTATCTCTTTCGGAATTTCCACCTTGCAGTTGTCCTTTATATATCCGGGCTTTCCGCCAAAGTATTTCTTACCGTTTATCTCTGCTGAAACTCCGCTTCCGACGCTTGCCACAAAATCCTCGGTATCAGAGAGCGGTACTCCCTTCCCCTCGCAATAGGCGCATACTGCCACGGCAAGCGGGTGCTCGCTCTTTTTTTCAAGGGAAAAGGCGATGGAAAGAAGCTCTGCTTCGGAAATTCCGACTGCGGGATATACACCGGTAACGCTGATGTTTCCACTTGTTACCGTGCCGGTCTTGTCAAGCACCACCGTTTTTACTCTGCCGAGATTTTCCAGCATTTCTGCGTTTTTAAAGAGAATATTGTGCTTTGCGCCAACGCCGCTGCCCACCATTATTGCAACGGGAGTTGCAAGTCCAAGAGAGCAGGGACAGCTAATAACAAGCACGGAAATAGCCCTTGCAAGCGCAAAGCCGAAGCTTTCGCCGAGAATCAGCCACACTATCGCCGTAACAAGTGCGATAGCCATAACAGCCGGCACGAATATCGCCGCCACCTTGTCTGCCGCCTTGGCAATGGGTGCCTTTGAGGATGCGGCATCGTTTACCGTCTGAATAATTTTTGAAAGCACGGTGTCTGTGCCAACCCTTGTGGCACGGCACTTTATAAAGCCCGATGTATTTACCGTTGCGCCAACCACAGTATCACCCTCAGACTTTTCCACCGGCACGCTCTCGCCGGTGATTGCCGATTCGTTTATCGCAGTGTGTCCCTCTATAATAAAGCCGTCAACCGGAATCTGCTCTCCCGGTCGAACAATAAAGATGTCACCAACCACAAGCTCTGAAATATTAACTGTTATTTCCTTGCCATCACGGAGCACTACCGCACTTTCCGGCACAAGACCCTCAAGGGCACGCAGTGCGTCACTTGTTTTACTCTTTGACCGGGCTTCAAGGGCTTTTCCTACGGTAATAAGCGCAAGTATCATAGCAGAGGACTCAAAATACAGCTCGTGAAGAAGGTGGGCGGCACCTGTCACATCTCCGTCTGCAAGGCGTCTACACATAATAAAAAGCACTGCCGTACTGTAAAGAAACGCCGCCCCCGAGCCGATAGCAACAAGTGCGTCCATATTTGGAGAGAGGCGCAGAATAGATTTTGCACCGCTTACAAAAAACTTGCCGTTTATTATCATAACTATAACAGCGCAAAGCATCTGCACAAGGGCTATTCCTGCAGGGTTTCCGTGGAAAAATGCCGGAATCGGAAGTCCGAGCATACTGTGTCCCATGGAAAAATACATAAGAATTACAAGAAAAACAAGCGAAAGTGAAAGTCTTTTTAAAAGCCTTGATGCTTCGCTCTTTTCAGACTTTGATGCGTCATTTAAAGAGGTGCTTTTTTGTGCAGTATTTGCTAAAGACTCTGAAGCCACCGATGCGCCGTAGCCTGCCTTTTCCACTGCAGAAATTACCGTTTCTTCCGTTACCTTACCGGTCACCGTCATACTTCCGGTGAGAAGATTTACCGCACATTCCTCGACGCCCTCAAGGGCACACACTGCCTTTTCAACTCTTGCACTGCAGGCAGCACAGCTCATGCCCGTGACGTTATATTTTTTCAAGCTATCACCTTTTTCTTAAAAAACTCAGGTTAGCGAAAACTAACCCTGTTTTATGAAATAAAGAGATTTACATCTCCGTATAAATATTATTGTAACTCTTTTTTGTTAATAATTCAACAGTGAAAAGCATTTTTACTATAAATTTACTCTTTCAAGCAAGGCAAAAGATAGATAAATTAAGTCTAAATCATAAAAAATTGAAAATAACGGTTGACAAGCGTGGTATTGTGTGTTATAATAGCGAAAAATATGGTAGAGGTGCACCTTGTAAAGAGTAGCCTTGGCACAACGGATACCGTAAATCCTTAGCCGAGGTGGAAGGGACGGGTGCCGAGGCGAAAGAGGACGGACCTTTCGACCGGTTTTCCGGATAATATCCGGCGGACTGTCGCATTGATGCGGAGAGCTATCGGCAATATTGGCGAATTTTCTTTTGTCGTCTTTTTGGCTCTTACCATTTTTGGGGTAAGGGTTTTTTGTTTTTGAGGGGAAGTTTTGTACTTAAAAATGAAGGATTTCTAAAGGGAAGTTTCATCAAATTTGGGGCTTTAATTTTACATTACTTTTTGTCACGAGCAACAAAAAGTAATCAAAAAATGCCCAAAGAAGTGAGGGGATACCCCTCCCTTCTTTACTACCCACCCACACGCTCGGTTGTTTAATTAAAATTTGTTTTAACTGCCACGCATACACAGAGGGAAATTTTTTCGCAAAGCGAAAAAATCTTCCATAGGGCTGGGCTACTTCTACTTGAATGGCTACATCAAACGACTTACAAAGATTGTATGTGTAATTATGTAATATTTGTGTGGTATTAATTTTGTAGTTAGTACTTGATAGTGTGGTTTAGTTTTAAATTTACGAAAGTATCTTGCGACAACCAAAGATGCACACTCTCTAAAGTTATTACGTGACAAAAGGGAGTTTTCAGAGGACTTGTCCTCTGAACGTACCTTTTTGGTACTTTTTCTTTACGAGAAGAAAAAGTACATACCCCCGAACTGACAACGAAGTTGTCTGTGAGGGCTTTGAAAAAATCCGATACGCTTCGCAAGGGGCGACGAAAATTTCTTGTGAAATTTTCTTACGCTGAAGAATTTGCAAAGCAAATTCTTCCTATACCCAAAATCTTATCTATTCATTCAAGTTAACAAACCGATAAACTCCGCAGAAATTGCGAAGCAATTCGAGGAGTTTATCAAAATATAAAATTCTTTGCCAAGCTTTCTTATAAGAAAGCTTGCGGGGCGTGGGGCGGAGCCCCACATATAACATAATTCAAGGAGAAAAGAAAGATGAAAAAGACAGTATTTGAAGGAGCGGCGACGGCGCTTGTGACGCCTCTTACAGAGAGTGGAATAGACTACGAGCGTTTTGGAAAGCTTATTGACTGGCAGATAGAGTCAGGAATTAATGCTCTTGTTGTATGCGGAACGACGGGTGAGGCATCAACACTCTCTGACGACGAGCACAGAGATGCCATTGCCTTTGCCGCAAAGCGTGCAAAGGGCAGAGTACCGATAATTGCGGGCACAGGCTCAAATGACACCGCTTACGCTCTTGACCTTACACGCTGTGCCTGCGAGGCAGGTGCTGACGCAATGCTTGTTGTAACACCTTATTACAACAAGGCAACCCAGACCGGACTTATAAAGATGTTCACGGAAATTGCCGACAAGAGCACAAAGCCGGTAATTCTTTACAACGTACCCTCAAGAACAGGTGTTAATATCGCTCCCAAGACCTACGCCGTGCTTGCAGACCACCCCAATATCGTAGGTATCAAGGAAGCCAACGGTGACATTTCAAAAATCGTTGAAACTATGGCACTTGTAGGGGACAAGCTCGACCTTTATTCAGGAAACGACGACCAGATAGTTCCCCTTATGGCACTGGGCGGAAAGGGCGTAATTTCCGTTCTTTCAAATCTTCTTCCTGCTGAAACCGCAGATATGTGCAAGAAGTTCCTCGCAGGTGACGTAAAGGGTGCGGCGGCAATGCAGATGAAGTATCACGCTCTTATTGACGCACTGTTCTGTGAAGTAAACCCCATACCCGTAAAGGCGGCTATGGCAAAGATGGGATACTGCGAAAATTATCTCAGACTTCCCCTTACTCCTATGGAAGAGGGCAACGCAGAAAAGCTTTATGCGCTTATGCGTGAGCAGAACCTTATATAATTAAATTAGTGAATAAAGAATAATGAATAAAGAATAATGAATAATTGAGGTTATTTTGCCGTGGGCAAAATTTCATTAATTAAAAAAGGAATGTAAAATGCTTAAAGTAATTGTTTACGGTGCCTGCGGAAGAATGGGCAAGGAGCTTGTAAGGCTCATTTCGGAAAGTGACGAATTTACCCTTGCGGCAGGCGTTGACAAGTTCGGCGGAGAATATGAAAAGCTTTCGGATTTTTCCGGCGATGCTGACGTTATAATCGACTTTTCCAATCACGTACTTACAGGCGAGCTTTGTGAGTACGCTGTAAAAAGAAAAATCCCGGTGGTTATTGCAACGACCGGACACACACCCGAGGAAAAGGCAGTTATGACCGATGCGGCAAAGTCCGTGCCGGTGTTCCACAGCGCAAATATGTCGGTGGGAATTGCACTTCTTGCAAGCCTTGCAAAGCAGGCTGTAGCGGCACTGCCGAATGCCGACGTTGAAATCGTGGAAAAGCACCACAACAGAAAGCTTGATGCTCCAAGCGGTACGGCTCTGCTTCTTGCCGGTGAAATAAAATCCGTGAGAGCAGATGCAGAATATAAGCTCGGACGGGCAGGCAACGCAAAGCGTGAGAAAAACGAAATAGGTATCCATGCTGTGCGTGCGGGCAATATCGTAGGCGACCACGAAATCATAATATGCACCGACACTCAGACGCTTACACTGCGCCATGAGGCACACGACAGAGCCCTGTTTGCGGAAGGTGCGCTTGCGGCTGCAAAGTATCTTGCAGAGCAAAGTGTTCCCGGGATGTATGATATGAAAACTATGCTAAAAGCGACGAAAAAGTCTTAAGACTTTTTCTTACGCCCGAAGAATTTGCTACGCAAATTCTTCCTATTTCCAAAACAGACTGCAATTTTATAAAAGTAAGGATATTAAAAATGCTACACACAAATCTTGGTATCGGCGAAAACGGACATCTGTATTTTGCCGGAATGGACACGGTGGAGCTTGCGAAAAAGCATGCCACTCCTCTGATGCTTCTTGACGAGAACAGAATACGTGAAAGATGCAGACTTTACATCAATGCTATGAAAAAGCATATGGGCGAAAGCGCAAGACCGCTTCTTGCAAGCAAGGCACTCTGCTTTAAGGGGATTTATAAAATTGCCGCAGAGGAAGGTATGTGCACGGATATAGTGTCGCCCGGTGAGCTTTACATTGCAAAATCGGCAGGCTTCCCTCTTGAAAACGCATATTTTCACGGCAATAACAAAACCGATGCGGATATTGAGTTTGCCATAGACTGCGGTATCGGTTACTTTATAGTTGACAACAAAGAGGAATTTTCTAAAATATCCGAATATAGCGCAAAGAAAGGCATAGTACAGAAGATACTTCTCCGTCTTTCTCCCGGTATCGACCCCCATACCCACGCAAAGATAAGCACCGGAAGCGTTGATTCGAAGTTCGGTACTGCCATTGAAACGGGACAGGCAGAGCAGTTTGTATCTGAGGTTTTAAAGGATAAAAACGTAGAGCTTTGCGGCTTCCACTGCCACGTGGGCTCACAGATATTTGAATCCGAGCCCTTCTGCGATGCGGCGGATATTATGATGAAATTCATCGCCGATATGAAGGAAAAGCACGACTATACTGCAAAGGTACTGAACCTTGGCGGCGGCTTTGGTGTGCGTTATACCGAGGACGACCCGGAAATTGACTATGAAGAAAAAATAGCAGAGGTAGCCAGCCATCTGAAAAGCTCCTGCAAGGCTCTCGGACTTGAAATGCCGCAGATACTTATGGAGCCGGGCAGAAGTATGGTTGCAGACGCAGGAATTACTCTTTACAGCGTGGGAAGCGCAAAGACAATTACCGGCTACAAGAGCTATATTTCCATTGACGGCGGTATGACGGACAACCCGAGATACGCCCTTTACGGTTCAAGGTACACGGTGTGTATTGCAAACAAGGCGGCACAGCCGAAAGACCACATTGCAACAATTGCAGGCAGATGCTGTGAAAGCGGCGACCTTATCGGTGAGGAGATGCCGGTGCAGGAAGCTGTGCGTGGCGACATTCTTGCGGTACTTGTAACGGGAGCGTACAACTATTCAATGGCATCCAATTACAACAAAATTCCAAGACCGCCGATAGTTATGATAAAGGACGGCAAGGACAGCCTTGCGGTACGCAGGGAAACCTACGCTGACCTTGTGGCGCTTGATGTGTAAATAAAGGAAAGACTTTCTTTCAGAAACAGAATATTTCAGATGCTTTGGGGTGACAGAAATGTCGCCCCGATTTTTTTAACGAAAGCCGACACAGCCGGCAAGCCGGCAGGTCGGGGGGATGTTACTTTTCTTTACAAAAAGAAAAGTAACCAAAAGAAGTTGCTAAGAGGTAAACCTCTTAGAACTCCCTTTTGCCCCGCTACAAGTTTAGTATAAATTTCGACTTTAGCACACGAAAAAACATTCGTAACCTTGGTGTTTAACCATACTATCAAGTATTAACTACAAAGTTAATACTACACAAAGATTACATAGTTGCTCATATTGTAGGGTGCGACGTCCTCGGCGCACCGGATAAGTTTTATCTTTGTTGCAACAGACAGAAAGAATTTTCGATAGAAAATTCTTTGAACATAAGAAAAATTCTTTTGCGTAAGAAAAATGCTCCGCATTCTTCGTCGCCTTTTTCGTTGTCCCTCGGCGCACCGAAAAAAGCAATATTGTAATCAGTGTAAAGATTTAAAGTTGAACATAGTACTTTATAGTATGGTTTAGTTTAAATTTACGAGAGTTTCTTGCGACAACAAAAGTTGCACACCAACTAAAGTTGTTACGTGCCAAAAGGGAGTTTTTAGAGGACTTGTCCTCTAAACAACTTCTTTTTGGTTACTTTTTCTTTTTGTAAAGAAAAAGTAACATACATCCCCCAACCTGCCGACGAAGTGGTTGATATAGGAAGAATTTGCTTTGCAAATTCTTCAAACATAAGAAAGATATTCTCCGGGGATATGGCGAAATTTCACAAATGCCGCAAGAAAAATTGACATATTTTTTGTATTATAATAAAAATTGAAAAAATTTGCCAAAAATTCTTGACAAAAGGGCAAAGTTATGCTAAACTAACTTCACCAAGTTAGTCAAGACTAACTCACGTCAACATCATTTGTTTTTGCAAAGAAAGGAACCCCCTATGACGCTTAAAGACGCAAAGGTAGGACAGACGGTTAAGGTAGTAAAGCTGAACGGCGAAGGCGCAGTAAAACGTCGCATTATGGATATGGGTATAACCAAGGGAACAAGCATTTACGTTCGCAAGGTTGCACCTCTCGGCGACCCCTTTGAGCTGACAGTTCGTGGCTACGAGCTTTCAATAAGAAAGGCTGATGCCGAAATTATCGTAGTGGAATAATTTTTATCCCCTATGGTTAGACCAGACTAACCGCAAAAATCGAGGTGCAACCAAACTTGCGCCATTCAAAGAAAGGAAGCTTTACATATGTCATTAAGAATTGCGCTGGCAGGAAACCCCAACTCCGGCAAGACAACGCTGTTTAACGCCCTGACCGGCTCAAATCAGTACGTAGGCAACTGGCCCGGTGTTACCGTTGAAAAGAAAGAGGGTAAAATGAAAGGCGAAAAGGACGTAACCTTTACCGACCTTCCGGGTATTTACTCCCTCTCACCCTACACTCTCGAAGAAGTGGTTGCAAGAAATTATCTTATAGACGAATGCCCCGACGCAATACTCAACATCGTTGACGGCACAAATCTTGAAAGAAACCTCTATCTTACCACACAGCTTATGGAAATAGGCGTGCCGGTGGTTATTGCCATCAATATGATGGACGTGGTGAGAAAAAACGGCGACAGGATTGATATTCCGAAGCTCTCAGCGGCACTTGGCTGTCAAATAGTTGAAATCTCCGCCCTGAAGGGCGACGGTATAACCGAGGCGGCACAGGCGGCAATTTCCGCAGCAAAGACCGGAAAGCCCGCATCACCGGTTATTTTCTCCGGCACGGTTGAGCACGCTATCGCTCACATCGAGGAAGCGGCAGTGCACGACATGGCAGAGTATCAGCAGAGATGGTACGCCATAAAGATTTTCGAGCGTGACGAAAAGGCACTTAAAAAGCTCGGTCTGCCTCAGGAAAAGCTCGACCACATCGAAAAGGATATTAAACACGTAGAGGAAAAGCTCGACGACGACGCAGAAAGCATCATTATCAGCGAAAGATACGATTACGTAACGAAAATATGCACTGACTGCTACAAGAAAAAGAACGCAGGCAAGCTTTCCGTATCCGATAAAATCGACAGAATTGCAACAAACAGAATTCTTGCACTTCCGATATTCGTAGTAATTATGTGGCTGGTATACACAATTTCTATCGGTACCATCGGTGACTGGACGGTTGCTTTTATGAACGACGGTCTTTTCGGAAGCTTCAGAGAGCTCGCCGAAGCAGGCGACCTTCCCTCCTTTATGCAGAGCTGGGTAAGCGTTCCCGAGCTTCTTGACAAGGTTCTTCTTTCTGCTGACGGCACTCCTGTTATATCTACTTGGCTTTACAGTCTTATTATGGACGGAATAGTTGGCGGCGTCGGTGCGGTGCTTGGCTTTGTTCCGCAGATGATTATTCTGTTTTTGCTTCTTTCTATTCTTGAGGACTGCGGTTATATGTCAAGAATTGCCTTTATCATGGACAAGCTTTTCAGAAAGTTCGGTCTTTCCGGCAAGTCCTTTATTCCGCTTCTCGTTGCCTCCGGTTGCGGCGTTCCCGGAGTTATGGCAAGCCGTACCATTGAACAGGACAGAGACAGAAAAATGACGGTTATGACCACCTGCTTTATCCCCTGCGGAGCTAAAATGCCGATAGTAGGTCTTATTGCCGGTGCACTTTTCGGTGGCAGTGCGTATATAGCTACGGCGGCGTATTTTATCGGCGTCGGTGCGGTAATCGTATCCGGTATTATTCTTAAGAAAACCAAGGCCTTTGCAGGAAACCCTGCTCCCTTCGTTATGGAGCTTCCCGCATATCATATGCCGGTTGCATCAAACGTACTTCGTACCACCTGGGACAGAGGCTGGGGCTTTATCAAGCGTGCGGGCACAGTTATTTTTGCGGCAAGCATTATCATCTGGGTGCTCAACAGTCTTTCCTTTGAAGGCGGCTTCCATTATATAACAGAGGAAAATGGCGGTGCATCAATACTTGAAATAATCGGAAACGCAATAAGATACTTATTCATTCCCCTTGGCTTCGGCTCAGGCTGGGAGCCTGCGGTTGCTACAATTCTGGGACTTGTGGCAAAGGAAGAGGTTGTCGGCGTATTCGGTACTCTTTGCGAAATGATACCCGAGGGCGCAGACGTATTTGCAGAGCTTGAAAGCGGAGTTTCGGAAAGTGCCGTTCTTATCGGCAAGGCGTTCTTTGGCTCCTCAAAGCTTTCTGCCTTCTCCTTCCTTATCTTCAATCTTCTGTGCGCTCCCTGCTTTGCGGCTATGGGTGCAATAAAGCGTGAGATGAACAACGCAAAGTGGACTGCTGCGGCAATCGGTTATATGTGCGTGTTTGCATATGCAATCTCCCTTATAGTTTACAACATCGGTATGCTCTTTAGCGGCGTATTCAGCATCTGGACGGTATTTGCCTTTGCAGTGCTCGCACTTCTTGTTTATCTTCTTGTCCGTCCCAATAAATATAACGGCAATACTCTTACAATACGTAAATAAAACAAATTTTTTCTTCCAAAAGAGAAGCGGCGGCAAGGCGGTATGCCTTCCGTCTGCTTCCCTCCCTAATTATTTTCCCGGAGGAACGTAAAATGAATACACCTACAATAATAGTTCTGGTGATAGTTGCGGCGATTTTCGTTGCAATAATAGTAAACGAGGTAATAAAACGCAAAAAAGGCAAGGGTGGCTGCAGCTGCGGCTGCGGCGGCTGTGCAATGAAGGATACTTGCCATAAGCCCGAGGAAAAATAAAGGTGCAGCAATATACTTATAAAAAGCTTACAAATACGCTTCCGAAGAATTTTTCGGAAGCCTTTGCGTTTATAGGCAAGGTTTGTCAGCTTTTTGTCACTTAACTCCCGAAGGAATTTTACAAACACGGATTTTGCATTGTGCAAAACCTACAATTTCAGAGCGTGATTTTTGTGCAAACGACAAAAATTAAAAATCACGCAAAAAGCGATTGATTTTATAATAAAATAGTGGTATAATTTATAATAGTTTACTGTGGGTGAAGGTCGCCCATAGTGCTTTTTGGAACATTTCAGGAGGAACACGCAATGAAAATCAAAAGACTATTATCGTTAGTTCTCGCTGCGCTTATGCTGACTACAATGCTTGCAGCCTGCAGCGGTGACGAAGAAGACAACGGAGCAATTATTGAAATGTATTACGGAAGTACGAGACCCGTGGATCTCGACCCTACTACAATTGCAGTAAATTCCGATAAATACCAGGTAACCTCCCTTATCTTTGAGGGACTTACGGCTATTGACGCAAACGGAAAGGTAACCGGTGCGGGAGCTACCGAATGGGAATACGGAATTGATGAACGTGACCAGGCACTCAAGCTCACTCTTAAGCTTAAGAACACCAACTGGTCAGACAGCATCCCCGTATTCGCTGACGACTACGTATTTGCATGGAAAAGACTTCTTTCTCCGTCAAATACCAATCCTGCAGCAGCGCTTCTTTATCCTATAAAGAACGCAAGAAAGGTTAAGTCCGGTGACGGAGCTACCGTTGCGGACATCGGCGCATACGCAATAAATGAAACGACACTTGAAATCACCTTCGAGGAAGGCTTTACAGACGTTGAATACTTCCTTGAATGTCTTGCAAGCCCGGCACTCGTGCCGCTTCGTGAGGACAAGGTTAAGTCCGATGAATGGGCAACCTCAACAGAGCTTCTTATAACAAACGGTCCCTTTACCGTAAGATCCATTACAAGCAATCAGATTATCCTTGACCGCTCAACACAGTATAACGCACTTACCGTAAAGCAGGCAAAGGACAAATTCGTAAAGCCCGCAAGACTCGTTCTTCACTTTGCAAACGAAAAGGAAGCCATTGAGCTGTTCGGCAGTGAAAACCTTGCTGAAAAGTACTTCTATCTCACAGACCTTTCAAAGGATGCTTATACACAGTTTGCTTCTGAGGTAAAGACAAACAGCGACCTTACGACTTACACATATTTCTTCAATACAAATAACGAGCTTCTTTCCGACGCCGCTACAAGAAAGGCACTTTCAGGTGCTCTTGACAGAGCGGAAATCGCTTCTATCAGAGGCTGTGCAGCAGAAGCTGCTACGGGTATTGTTCCTGCAGGCGTACGTGAAGCAGGCACAAAGAACGACTTCAGAGCTATCGGCGGCGACCTCCTTGCTTCTGCATATGAGGGTGCAAAGGCAGCTAAGACCGGCACTATAAAGCTTACCTACAACAAGGACAGAGAATACGAAAAGGAAATCGCAGAATACGCAAAGACACAGTGGAAGAAGCTCGGCTTCACAGTTGAGCTTAACGGCGTTTCCACAGGTGAAATAGACGACGTTATAAAGAGCGGAGAGTTTGACGTAATTGCCGCTGACCTGGTTTCACTTACAGGCGACGCTTACAGCATTCTCGTTCCTTTTGCAAAGGAATTTTCCGGCTCCGCAGTTGACGTAACAACCGACGTATTCTTCAACGCTCATTTCACAGGCTTTGAAAACCAGCAGTACGACGAAATCATTGAAAAGCTTTTCACAGCTGACAAGGCTTCAAGAGCAACTCTTATGCACGATGCTGAAAAGCTTCTTGTAGAAGAAGCTCCCATAGCTCCGCTGTTCTTTGAAAAGTCTGTTTACGTAAACGACAGTGCTCTTTCAAAGTTCACAGTTGACTTCAAAGGTGTAAAGAACTTCCGTACAGCAAAGCTTGCAAACCACAAAGAGGTAAATCAGGCTAAGACAGAAGCTGAGGAAGCAGCAAACGAAAAGAAATAATCAGCTCATACCAAATATGACGAAAGTAGCTCCCGAAGCATCTGCCTCGGGAGCTTTTGTTTTGACAAAAAGCTTCATTACCCATTGAATATCCGCCTTGCATATCTTACCGCATCACGAAGCCTTGTGTTGTCGAAAAAGAGAATTGTGAAAACAGATATAAAAGCCGCACCGCACAGGGCTATGCATAAAAGGATTTCCGTTATATCGTCTGCGCTTACAAGATTACACAGCACTCCCGAAAGAAACACCGAAAAAATCAGTGCCGTAAGATACCGCAAAAGCTCCCGCAAAAAGGCAGAAAAGTCAGAACTGAACCCGTATTTATAAAGAATGTAGGTTTCATACCAGAAGGAGAATACCACTGCACCGAATATCTGACCTGCAAGCACCCCCGTAATTCCGAGTCTTGGCGCAAGAATAAGCGTTACCACGACGCCTATTGCCGCCTCGATTATCGCCTTGTATTTTTCCTTTTCAAAAAGGCCGCACCCGTCAAGAAATACACCTGCAGTCCGTCTTAGCGATGCTATAAACATACTTACACAAAAAAGGGCGGTTTCGGTATATCCAAGCACCATGCTTTTTCCCATCCACAGCCTCATAATGGCAGGGTATGTAAAGAAAAGCGCAGTGGCAAGAAAGCCTGCACAAAAAAGAAGCGCAAAAAACGAAGTGGAAAATATTCTCTCCATTCTTTTTTTGTCTGCAACCACGCCGAGATTTCCAACGCTTGCACCTATAGACGACGTTGTTATTGCGATAAAGGCAAGACAGGTGCCTGAAAGCATGGTGTAATTGGAGTATACTGCCCCCTGTGAGAGCCCAAGAAAGGTGAATACCGCCATATTGTCCACAGAGCCCTGAACTATTGCGCCTACCTTGCTGAAAAATAGGGCACGGACCTGACCGTGTATTACCTGCTTTTCGCTTTTTGGAATGGGATAAGGAGTGCTATCTACGTAGGGGTACATTTTGCGCACCTTTCTTGAGAGTGTAATTTCTTCAATAATCCCAACTGCGATACCTGAAAGCAGATAGGACATAAAGCTACCGAAGCGCACAAGAGCAAAAAGCCGTGCCGCCTGGCTTATTATAAAAAACACGTAACCGTACGTGGTAATAACGTAGGCCTTCTGGTCTGCAAAGGGCAGAATTTTCCTGTGGTTAAACAAATATGCCACCGACATCTCTGTCACTGACAAAAGCCATATTGCCGAAACGCTTTTTACGTCCGTGCCCGAATCCGAAAGTCGCAGTGCAAGCGGCATAAGCAGAAGCCCTGCCATAAACGTAACTATGGCAACAATACGGTATATTTTTTTCAGATAGCCACAAATCTGAGCAGTAAGTATTTTGTCACCAAAGGCAAGAGGGCGATACAGTGCAAAAATACACGCCGCATCAAAGCCCGGCTCGAGTAGCGACAGGATATTAAGAAGATGTCCGCAAAGACCGGACAGCCCCATATACTCACTGCCAAGCATACGGATAAAAATACGCCTGCAAATGAGGTTTACCGTCACTATAAGAATCTGTCCAACAAACGCCGTCCGGAGATTTTTCCCCGAAGCCGCAACTCTTTCACCGCCCGGCAATGCGCATACCCCTCTTTCGGAAATTTCTACCTTATATTACTATGCGCATAGATATGTGTTAATTCGTATTGTTTTTTTGCTGTTTTTTATGTTTGTTACAAAACACCCACCCAATGCGCATATATATATGTATAAAAAAATAATTGACAAGAGGCGAAAAGTGTGTTAAAATTATAACAAGCATTATGGTAGTATACAATAAGGGAGTTCTACCTACCGTATAAAGCTAAAAAACAGCAAACACAAAAAGGAGCTATGCAAATAGGTCTGCATAGTACATACGTAAAGTCTTACAGGAGGACCATCACAATGAACAAGAACTATGAGATTGTGGACAGCGTAGAAAAGCTGGAGCAGTGCTTTGACCGTGTCAGAGCGGCTCAGAAGGAATTTGCAACCTACACACAGGAGCAGGTTGACAAGATTTTCCTTGCGGCAGCATCGGCTGCAAACAAGGCAAGAATTTCTCTTGCAAAAATGGCAGTTGCCGAAACCGGCATGGGCGTAGTAGAAGATAAGGTTATCAAGAACCACTACGCAGCAGAATACATTTATAACGCATACAAGGATACAAAAACCTGCGGCGTTGTAGAAGAAGACAAGGCATATGGCATAAAGAAAATTGCAGAGCCTATCGGTGTTATCGCAGCGGTAATTCCTACGACTAACCCTACCTCTACCGCAATTTTCAAAACTCTTATTTCACTTAAGACACGTAACGGTATCATCATCAGCCCCCACCCCAGAGCAAAGAACTCTACAATTGCTGCTGCAAAGCTCGTGCTTGAAGCGGCGGTTGCTGCAGGCGCTCCCGAGGGAATTATCGGCTGGATAGATATTCCCAGCCTCGAGCTTACAAACCTCGTTATGAAGGAAGCTGACATTATCCTTGCAACCGGAGGCCCCGGAATGGTTAAGGCGGCTTACTCCAGCGGAAAGCCCGCACTCGGCGTTGGTGCAGGTAACACTCCTGCAATTATCGACGATACCGCAGACCTTCTTCTTGCAGTAAACTCTATAATTCATTCAAAGACCTTTGACAACGGTATGATTTGTGCATCTGAACAGTCAGTTATCGTTCTTGACAGCATTTACGACAAGGTAAAGGCAGAATTCGCTTCGAGAGGCTGCTACTTCCTTACAGAAGACGAAACAGAAAAGGTTCGTAAGACAATTATCATCAACGGCGCATTGAACGCTAAAATCGTTGGTCAGAGCGCAGCGAAGATTGCAGAGCTTTCCGGTGTAGAAGTTCCCGCAGGAACAAAGATACTTATCGGTGAGGTTGAAAGCGTTGACATTTCCGAAGAATTTGCTCACGAAAAGCTTTCTCCCGTTCTTGCAATGTACAAGGCAAAGACCTTTGACGAGGCTCTCAGTAAGGCTGACAGACTTGTTGCAGACGGCGGCTTCGGTCATACATCTTCCGTATATCTTAACGAAGTTACAGAAAAAGAAAAGCTTGACAAGTTTGCTGCTCGTATGAAGACCTGCCGTATTCTTGTAAACACACCCTCCTCTCACGGTGGTATAGGTGACCTTTATAACTTCAAGCTCGCTCCCTCACTCACACTCGGCTGTGGCTCATGGGGCGGAAACTCCGTTTCTGAAAACGTTGGAGTTAAACACCTTCTTAACATTAAGACAGTAGCAGAGAGGAGAGAGAATATGCTTTGGTTCAGAGCACCTCAGAAGATATATATCAAGAAGGGTTGTCTGCCTGTTGCCCTTGACGAACTTAAGAACGTAATGGGCAAGAAGAGAGCATTCGTTGTAACAGACAGCTTCCTTTACAAGAATGGCTATTCAAAGCCTATAACAGACAAGCTTGACAGCATGGGTATTGTTCACACCACATTCTTTGAGGTTGAGCCCGACCCGACACTTGCCTGCGCTATTGCCGGCGCAAAGCAGATGGCTGCATTTGAGCCTGACGTAATTATCGCTCTCGGCGGCGGCAGCGCTATGGACGCAGCTAAGATTATGTGGGTTATGTACGAGCATCCCGAAGCTGACTTTATGGATATGGCAATGAGATTTATCGATATCCGTAAGAGAGTTTACACATTCCCCAAGATGGGCGAAAAGGCATACTTCGTTGCTATCCCCACATCTGCAGGTACAGGCTCTGAGGTTACTCCCTTCGCAGTTATTACTGACGAAAAGACAGGTGTTAAGTATCCTCTTGCTGACTACGAGCTTCTTCCCAACATGGCAATTATCGATACAGACTTCCATATGAGCGCACCCAGAGGACTTACAGCTGCATCAGGTATCGACGCAGTTACTCATGCCCTTGAAGCTTATGCTTCCATGCTTGCAACAGATTACACAGACGGTCTTGCACTTGGCTCACTTAAGACTGTATTTGAATATCTCCCCAGAGCATACGAAAACGGACAGACAGACGTTGAAGCAAGAGAAAAGATGGCAAACGCTGCAACAATGGCAGGTATGGCATTCGCAAATGCATTCCTCGGAATTTGCCACTCCCTTGCTCACAAGCTCGGTGCTTTCCATCACCTTCCTCACGGCGTTGCAAACGCTCTTATGATTGACGAAGTAATAAGATTCAACGCATCTGAGGTTCCGGTTAAGATGGGTACATTCTCACAGTATGACCACCCGCACACAAAGGCTCGCTACGCAGAAGTAGCTACACACCTCGGACTCGGCGGCAAGACAGATGACGAAAAGGTGGAAAACCTTATAAAGGCTCTGGATGAGCTCAAGGCAAAGGTAGGCATCAAGAGCACAATTAAGGAATACGTTCCGGACGAAGCAGACTTCCTTGCACGTCTTGACGAAATGACCGAGCAGGCATTCGACGACCAGTGCACAGGCGCTAACCCCAGATATCCGCTTATGAGCGAACTCAAGCAGATATATCTCAACGCTTACTACGGTAAGACATTTGTAGAACCGGAAATGCCCAAGGCAGAAGCTGCAAAGAGTACAGCTTCCCGCAAGGCTAAGAAATAATAAGGGAGGATACCAGTATGAAATTTGAATATGTTATAGCAGAACGCTCCAACAAAACCATTTACCGCAGCGGAGACCATTCAGTAAAGGTTTTCAAAGATAACGAAACAAAGGTAAATATCCTCAACGAAGCACTTAACCACGCAAAAATCGAAGAAACCGGTATTAACGTTGCCAAGATTCACGAGGTTGGCAAGCTTGAATGCGGCTGGACAATTGTACTTGATTATATCGAAGGCGAAACACTTGATTCTCTTATGGAAAAGCATCCCGAGGATATCCAGAAGTATATGGATATGTTCGTTGACGTTCAGCTTTCCATTCACGAGAAGCGTGCTCCCGGACTTCTTAAAATCAAGGAAAAGATGCACGCAAAAATAAGCGCTGCTCCCATTGATGCAACCACAAGATACGAGCTTCACACAAGACTCGTGGGTATGCCCAAGCACAACAAGGTTTGTCACGGTGACCTTCAGCCCGAAGACGTTATTATAACAAAGGACGGCAAGGCTTACGTTCTTGACTGGGCACACGCAACACAGGGTAACGGTGCTGCTGATGCCGCAAGAAGCTACCTTCTCTTTAACCTTCGTGGCAAAAAGGAGCTCGGCGACCTCTATCTCAAGACATTCTGCAAAAAGAGCGACACTGCAATGCAGTACGTTCAGAAATGGCTTCCCATCGTTGCAGCTTCACAGCTTGTGAAGGGCAAGCCGGAGGAAAAGGAATTTCTTATGTCCTGGGTTGACGTTGTAGATTACGAATAATAAAAAGCTAAGGTCACGGAAAAATTTCCGTGACCTTTTTGTCATATAATGAAATTTCCGCTTCAAGTTTTGGTATGAAGCGGTTATTTGCTTTCTGTTTCTCAAATCACCTTTGTGTTCCCGACATAACGCTTCCCTCATCCAAGCCTTCCTCCGGGAGGAAGGTGGCTTTGCCGAAGGCAAAGACGGAAGGAGTCTGCGTGCATATCAAATTATATCTAAATTTCAGCGCAGCGCACTCTCCCTCAGTCAGCTTACGCTGACAGCTCCCTCTCGGAGGGAGCCTTATGGTGGGAAATATTTATTCCGGAATACATTACCCAGTTGAAACTTCTGTTTTAAATTTCAAGCCCTGCGTAGCTTTCCTCAAGGGTGTCGCAGGAAGCGTAAAGCTTTTCTTTTTCCTCGTCTGTAAGAGAGAAAGTCACAACCTTTTGTATTCCGTTTCTGTTGACGATGCAAGGCACACCAACAAACACACCGTTTCTGCCGTATTCACCCTTAAGCATAGCAGATACTGTGAGAATACTGTTTTCGTTTCCGAGAATAGCCTTAGTTATTCTAACAAGAGCCATGCCTATTCCGTAATAGGTTGCACGCTTTGCTTCTATTATCTTCTGTGCGGCGAGGCGCACGTTTTCACTTATTTTGTCAAGCTCCTCACAGCTGAATTTTCCACCGGATTCCTCTATTACTTCGGTAACCGGCTTTGTTGCCATAAGAGCCTGTGACCAGGGAACAAACTCACTGTCACCGTGCTCGCCTATTACGTATGCGTGAATATTTCTCGGGTCAACCGAAAGGTATTCACCGACAAGATAACGAAGTCTTGCGGTATCAAGTGTAGTGCCGGTGCCCAGCACACGCCTTGGATTAAATCCTGAAAGGGTACAGGTCACTCTCGTCATAATATCAACAGGGTTTGTGGCAACAAGGAAAATTCCGTTAAATCCCGATTCTGTAACCGGGTCTATAATAGACTTGAAAACAGCAGTATTTCTTAGAAGTAAGTCAAGCCTTGATTCGCCCGGCTTCTGTGCAACACCCGCACAGATTACTACGATATCCGCATCCTCGCAGTCAGAGTATGTGCCTTCGTAAATTTTCATATTGGAGCCGGAAAAGGCAAGACCGTGATTTAAGTCCATAGCTTCTCCCTGTGCCTTTCTTCTATCTACGTCAATCAGTACAAGCTCGTCGCAGGCGTTCTGATTGAGAAGTGCGTAAGCATAGCTCATTCCCACCATTCCTGTGCCGACAAGAACTACTTTTCTGTTATCTGATGTCATGTTTTTCTCCTCTTGTATGTTTTTTATTATTTTACCATAGATTGGTTTTTTTATGCAAGGTGTGATATGTTAATTTGCTTTGTGTTATTGTAGGGTTGGGCAGGAAAAATCATTTTTTAGGCAGCCCGACGACAACGAAAAAGTCTTAAGACTTTTTTTATGTTTGAAGAATTTGCAAGCAAATTCTTCCTGTACCAACCACTTCATCGTCAGGTCGGGGGAATGTATGTTACTTTTTCTTTGCAAAAAGAAAAAGTATTATTCCTATAAGGTTCTTGGTATATGAAGAATTTTCAAATAAAAATTCTTCGGACATAAGAAAACCGTAGGTTTTCGTTGTATTTTTCTTTCTGTAAAGAAAAAGTATTATTCTGATAATATTTTTGGCAAGGAGGAAATTTGCTCTGCACATCCTTCAAAACATAAAAAATACGGCGAGCGGAAAATACTCCGTTCGCCATTTTGTTATTATTTATAAGTTTTATTTTCCAAGCACGTAAACACGGTATGCAAGAAGTATGCTCTGCTCAAGCGTGCAGGAGTTTTTCGGAGAAAGTGTTGTATCTGAAGTACCCTTCATAATGCCGTTTGCCGCAAGCACGCCAACGCCCTCACGTGCCCAAGTAGAAAGCTGCGCCTTGTCGGTGAAGCCGTCGAGATTTGCGCTCTTTGGAGCAAGGTCTGTGCCTGTGGTTTTTTTGACGTAGTTTATGGCACGGTAAATCATAGTTGCAATCTGCTCACGATTTGTTGCGGCGGTCGGGTCGAACTTGTCATTTCCCACACCGTTTACTATTCCTGCACTTGCCGCAAGCATAACTGCACTATTTGTGCAGTCTGTGAAAGAAAGAGTGGTGTCAAGTTCGGGAGCTTTTCCGCAGGCAACCGTAACAAACTGAACTATAAGCTCTGCAAACTGCTCACGGGTAATGGTGTCCTGATAGCCGGGGTTGCCGGTAAAAGTGGGGATAATCCCTGCCGCACGTGCGGCGTCTACCTCTGCCTTTGCCCAATCAGATGGCGGGTTTGATTCTGCACCGACCTTTACAAAATATTCCTTACACTCTTTGCCGTCAAAGTCAACAAGAACAAGGCGATAAATAATATTTGTCTTGGGAAGGGCAAAGGGCACGCCACTATCAAAAAGTGAGCTTTCATCAGCCGCTGTGCCTTTAACAGCATCAATTTCAAAAATTTTGGGAATATAGCTCCAGTCGTCAAAGCCCACCTCTGCGCCCTCCGGGAAGTGGTATACGGTTACTTCATTGCCCTGATAAGTAATCGTGCTTGTACCTGTAAAGGGCATATCCCAGAAAAATGCGGGAGCCATTCGGGTGCCTTCTTCGTCACCGAGAAGATATACGTCTTCATCTGCAAGCACCGGCGCTGCAAGACCTATGCAAAGGATAAGAGCTAAAATAAGTGATAGTAATTTTTTCATTTTGGAAATCCTCCGTTTTGTGTTTTCTTTAGTCATTATTATACTCTTTTTGCCATAAAAAGTCAAGGCGAGGAAAAAATGATTTATCTATATAACTATTTTTATAATACAAAACCTGCAGAATAATATTGAAAAATATCAGAAACTATGATAAAATGTATGTGATTTAACACGAACGAGGAGTCAGATAAATGAATTTTTATATAATGCTTTCTGCACTTACAGATGATGACAGACTTTTTGCAGAGAAGATATATATTGAATACGGCGATTATATGTATGCAGTAGCTTATGATGTGCTAAAGCACAAGGAGGACGCAGAAGACGCCGTAAACGACGCAATGTGCAAAATTATAAAATATTTATCAAAATTCGAGGGAAGCGCTAACGAAGAAGTTTGTAATATGGTTATTATATGTATCAGAAGTATTGTGAAAAACAAAGCAATTGATAACTATAACAAAAACAAGAAGCGTGCAAAGCATCAGGCAGACCTTTACATAAAGGACGAAGAAACCGACGATTACGTTATGTGTGACTTCAAGGACGAAAGTGCAGATTTGGAGGATGCGGTAATAAAAAAAGAAGAATGCGAGATAGTCAGAAAGGCTTTGCTTGAGTTATCCGAGGATATGCAGGACGCAGTAAATCTCGTTTATATGTGCGGATATTCAAGCGTTGAGGCAGCCGATTTTCTTGGAATAAGTGATAATGCGGTCAGGGCAAGACTTTTTAAGGCGAGAAACAAGCTTAGAAAAATTTTGAATAAGGAGTTGAACACAGATGGCAAGAAATGATAAATTAGATGCATTGATAATGCTATGTGGCGACGAACTTATAAAAAAGAATAATGAGATTTTTATAGGCACCGATACTTCAAATGTAATTCGTCCGAAATCCCTTGACAGACGGGTCAGAAGAAATATAAACAGAGAAAACAGGAAAAAGGA
>JAZOCR010000151.1:0-5258 GCA_045596605.1 Eubacteriales bacterium
TTTTCTGAGCTACGCCCTTTTTTCCGTCGTACATGATGTTGTTGATAAGCTTTGTTACGAGCTTTGAATTGTACATAGGATCCGGGAGTACGTCTCTCTTCGGTACAGAACCTCTTCTCGGCACTATACTTCCCTCCTTCATAAAAAAATGAATTCACAGGTACTCAAAAATACCTTATGCGATGCTGTGCATCAATAATTATTTTCGTCAGCACCAAGGCGACGTCTTTATGTTAAAAGATACGATATAGCCTTAGCACAAACCATTTACACGCTTTATGCGTGCTTTTGCAAGATTTCAAACAGAAGCTTATTTCTTCTTCTTTTCCATCTTTGCACCGTACTTAGAACGGGACTGATTACGCTTTGCAACGCCCTGAGTGTCGAGTGTTCCTCTTACGATGTGATAACGCACACCGGGGAGGTCCTTTACTCTTCCGCCTCTTACAAGAACAACGGAGTGTTCCTGAAGGTTGTGGCCGATACCCGGAATGTAAGCAGTAACTTCGATACCGTTTGTAAGTCTTACTCTGGCAATCTTTCTGATAGCGGAGTTAGGCTTCTTAGGTGTCTTTGTTGCAACCTTTGTGCAAACGCCTCTCTTCTGAGGAGCACTTGCGTCGGTTGCTACCTTCTTGATAGAGTTGAGACCCTTCTGAAGGGCAGGAGACTTTGATTTGTAAGTTACCTGCGCACGTCCGTTTCTTACGAGCTGATTAAGTGTAGGCATACCGCACCTCCTTACTTTAAAATTTTGTATTTCTTCGCACTGCACACCGAAGCAATCAAAAGGTGCGCATAATACGACTTTATAATTTTACACCATTTTTTTTGGTTTGTCAAGCATTTTTTTCTCTTTTCACAAATTACCACCTTATTATTAAACATTCGTACCAAATTTATACGCAACGCCCCTTGTATCTCTCTGTATTTTCGGCTTTTAGGGCATTTTGACGACAAATTGTGACACGCATTACCCAAAGCAGCATTTTTGTATACAATTTTACAAAATGGTAACAGATATTTTTTCCATAAGTAGAAAGAACGCTGTATAATATAGCCATATAATATAATGAAAGTTTTCCGCTTGCGGGAAACTGACCAAAATTCCGAATTCCAAATTCCGAATTCCGAATTTATTATACGGTGGTATTATGGAAAACAATATTATTCTCGACGGCAGCACGGTGTTTGACCCGGGGCTTGTAAAGATAACGGGTCTTAGCGTTCCCCACCCGGTGCCATATCTTTTTCATTCTCAGAAATTCTGGGAATTTATATACGTTGACAGCGGATTTGCACTTCTCGGTGGAAGCGGAAATTCAGTCCTGCTTTCGGCAGGTGATTTTGCGGTTATTGCGCCGGGAGAAACACATTCGCTGATAGGCTCCGGCGACACGGAGCTTTACTGCCTGCTTTTTATGGAAAGCGAGCTTGGCAATATGAAGGACGAAATATTTTCACTTCCCGGCTTTCTGGAGCTTTCTCTGCGTGTAAAGGCACAGAGAGATGCGAAGGCGAAGCCGAAATCCTCCAAATACGAATGCATACGGTTTGATTTTTCCGAGCGTCATGAGTTTATGCGTCTTTGCGACAGGATAAACCGTGAGCGTATCACGAAAATAAGGGGCTGGCAGCAGATAATCAAAGGGCTTCTTTGTGAAACCTTGGTATTTTACTCCCGTCTTGACGTTGCAGCAAAGCGTGCAGAGCGATTATCTGACTCACCAGGGGGAATGTCATACAAGATTATAAAATATCTTGAAGAGAATTACGGCAAGAACGTAACCGGCGCAGACCTTGCAAAAGAAACGGGGCTTTCCGCAGATTATCTTATAAAGCACTTCAAGGCAGAGCTTTCTCTCTCGCCCGCCGAATATCTTCGCCGTTACCGCATAGCAAAGAGCATGGAGCTGCTTCGCAGCACAGAGCTTGCAGTAAACGAAATTGCACAAAGGTGCGGCTTTGTGGACATGAGTGCTTTTTCAAGAGTATTTAAAGCCTACGAGGGTGATACACCGTCGGGGTACAGAAAAAAATTCCGTCGGTGACGGAATTTTTTGTTTAATTGCGCACTTCGCAATTAAACAATTCGGAATTCGGAGTTCGGAATTCCGAATTTAGGAGAATTTCACTTCGTGAAATTTCCATTTTTATTTAATTTAGATTAAACCGAATAGGCTCTTAAAATTGGTGCAAACAATTTTTTTGAAATTTTGCAGAATATAGCAAATAAAAAACAGTTAAATAAGATGAAAATTTTTCGCATTCTGCGAAAAATTGACAATAATTCCGAATTCCGAACTCCGAATTCCGAATTATTTTATCGCATTCCGAATTATAAAAAAACCGCTCCCTCCCGGAAGCGGTTTTTTCTTACATCTTCGCTTTTATAATGTCTGCAAGGATTTTAACGCCCTTATCTATGTCCTCATCGGAAGGCATAGAATAATTGAGTCTGAAGGAATCAGAGGGAGCGTTTTCATCGCAGTTGAAGGCAGTGCCGGGTACTACGAACACCTTCTGCGCTACAGCTTCCTTTACGAAATCGGAAAGCTCTACGCCCTTTGGGAGTGTGCACCAGAGGAAAAGACCGCCGTCGGGACGGGTGAATTTAACCTCTTTTGGCATATACTTTTCAAGCGCCGCTATCATAAGTGTAGCCTTGTGCTTATAGAGTGCACGGATTTTTGCAATATGTGCGTCCATATCGCACTCGGTCATAAAACCAGCCACTATCATCTGGAAGAACTGATTTGTGTGAACGTCTTCAACCTGCTTTGCAACAACCATTTTCTGAATGAGAGTTTCGTTACCGCACACGAAGCCTACACGCATACCTGCGGAAAGCACCTTGGAGAAAGAGCCGCAGTAAACTACTCTGCCGTCTGTATCCATACTCTTGAAGGTCGGAACATCTTCACCTGCAAATCTCAGCTCGCCGTATGGGTTGTCCTCGAGAATAACTACGTCATACTTCTGTGCAAGAGCGTAAACCGCCTTACGCTTTTCGAGAGAAGTCGTAATTCCTGCGGGATTGTGGAAGGTGGGAATAAGGTACATAAACTTTACACGATTTCTTTCTCGAAGCTCATTTTCAAGAGCTTCAAGGTTTATTCCGTCATCGTCAAGGGGAACGCCAACGGGAACTGCACCGATAGAACGGAAAGCGTTAAGTGCACCGATAAAGCTGGGGTTTTCACAGATTACCTCGTCGCCTCTGTTACAAAGAACCTTACAAAGAAGCTCGATACCCTGCTGACCGCCGGAGGTGATAATTGTCATATCGCCCTCTTTTCCGCAGCCAAACTTTTCCTTTATTCTTTTCTCTACAAGAGCACGCAGAGGATTATACCCTTCCGTTGTGCCGTACTGCAGAGATGCGGTAGCGTTTTCTGTAAGTATTTTATTTGCAATTCTCGTTATATCCTCAACAGGAAAGGATTCCGGAGAAGGATTGCCTGCGGCAAAGGAGATTGCGCCCGGAGTACCAAGGCTCTTGAAAATCTCACGGATTGCCGAGGGCTTCATATCTTTTATATTGTCTGAAAGTATGTATTCCATTTTGGGTTTCCTTCTTTCTTAGCCGCCTTTGAAAGCTTACTTAATATCTTCATGTGTAGCCGTGTGAATACCGTTCGCACTGAAAATCTCCTGCGCTGTTTCCGGGTCGTTTACACGAAGTACAACCATTGCGTGCTCACGCATCTTAGGAAGAAATGCATACATGTATTCAACGGAAACTCCGCCCTCTTTAAGGAGAGAGAGTACAGATGCAAGTCCGCCGGGCTTGTCGTCAATGGCAACGCCGATAACCTCTGTTACCTTAACCACTACTCCGCTTTCGGAAAGAACCTTTTTCGCCTGGTCCGGTCTGTCAACTATTATTCTTGCAACGCCGAACTCGGAGGTATCTGCGATGCACAGTGCGCTCATATTTATATGGTGCTCGGCAAGTACGTTACATATATCCGATACTCTGCCGAATTTGTTTTCAACGAAAACCGATAACTGCTTTATTGACATATTCTCTTTCCTCCCTTATATTTTTCTGTTGTCGATAACTCGTTTTGCCTTACCTTCGCTTCTTGCGATGGATTTGGGGTTTACAAGGTGAACCTTTGCGCCAATACCGAGAATATTGCGGATTTCTTCAGTTATTCTCTTTTCGAGTTTTTCAATGTTACCTACGTCGTCGGTGAAGAGCTCTTCCGTCATTTCGACGTTGACGTCAAGGGTATCGTTGTTGTTTACTCTGTCAACCACAATTACGTAGTTTGGCATTGTACCGCCGGTAACCTTCATAAGAACCTCTTCAATCTGTGACGGGAATACATTTACACCACGGATAATAAGCATATCATCGCTTCTGCCCTGGGGCTTGCACATTCTTACGTGGGTTCTTCCGCATTCACACTGCTCGTAATTGAGCTGGCATATATCACGGGTTCTGTAACGGATAAGCGGGAAGCCCTCTTTTGTAAGTGTAGTAAATACAAGCTCACCTACAGAGCCTCTGGGAAGCACTTCTCCTGTATCGGGGTCGATAATTTCCGGAATGAACATATCCTCGCAGACGTGCATGCCTGCCTGCTTATCACATTCATAGGATACGCCGGGGCCCATAATTTCAGAAAGTCCGTAAATATCGTAAGCCTTGATGCCAAGTCCCTGCTCAATGGATTTTCTCATTTCCTCACTCCAGGGTTCTGCACCGAAGATGCCCGCTTTAAGACTAAGCTTATCCTTTACGCCCATTTCAGCTATGGATTCAGCAAGATACATCGCATAGGAGGGCGTACAGCAAAGCACCGTGCTTCCGAAGTCTACCATTGTCTGAATCTGTCTTTGGGTATTACCTGCGGAGGTGGGAATAACCGTTGCGCCGACTTTTTCCGCACCGCCGTGTGCGCCAAGACCGCCGGTGAAAAGTCCGTAGCCGTAGGAAACCTGAACGAAGTCATCTTCGCCTGCGCCGATAGCCGCAAGCATTCTCGCAACGCAGTCTGCCCACATATCAAGGTCTTTTCTTGTATAGCCTACAACTATCTGCTTGCCTGTTGTTCCGCTTGATGCATGTATTCTTACAATATCCTTCAAGGGTGTTGCAAACAATCCATATGGGTAATAGTCTCTCAAATCCTGTTTATATGAAAACGGAAGCTTATGTAAATCTTCAATACCCTTAATATCTTCAGGTTTTAAACCCTTTTCGTCCATTCTTGTGCGGAAAAGCTCAACATTTTCATACATTCTCT
>JAZOCR010000152.1:0-18540 GCA_045596605.1 Eubacteriales bacterium
TGTATTTTGGTATTTTTCTGCAAAAACATAGCATTTATGACACAAGTCACAATATTTTTTGTTAATTTTAACGAATTAAATAATTATTCTGTCGCAAACTGAATAAAATAATATGGTAAAAATCAAAAAAGCAAACAGTGGAGGAAAAATGGCAGAAAACAAAAAGCTTATAAAAATCACCTGTATACTACTATGCACCTGTATTATCTTTGTTTTTGCTTATTTTGCAGTTCGATATCTTGCTCTTGCTTTTCTCCCTTTTATTCTCGCCTGGGGCATTGCACTAAGCCTTGAAAAGCCAACACAATTTATTGTTAGAAATGCAAAAATTCCAAAGAAAGCCGCACACATAGTAGCAGTTATTCTTTTCGGAACAATAGTATTTTACCTGTTCTTTCTGTTTTTTTCTATGCTTTTCCGTGAGGCGAAGGATGTATATGAAAGACTTGCTTCTGACAGCAGCGTCGTTGACAATACAGTAAAAAACATATCAGAAAGTCTTCGTCTTTCACTTCAGAACATTCCGTACCTTGGCAAAAAGCTTTCCTTTGTACAGTTTTCGGAAAGCTTTGAAAACAGGCTTTCTCAATGGCTTGTAAGCTTTTCACCGCAAATAGTGTCGTTTATAGGAGTAATTCTCGGAAAATTCTTTAAAACTATTCCCTATATAGTAATATTTCTTTTTGTAACCGTACTTGCAGCATTTTACTTTTCGGCCGACCTTGAAAAAATCAACAGCACTCTTGCGCTTCTTTTCCCCGAAAAGCAAAGGCATACTCTTTTTATAATAAAAGAAGAGCTGTTTTCGGTTGTTTTCGGTTATATAAGAGCCTACTCGCTCATTATTGCACTTACTTTTGTAGAGCTTTTTATAGGACTTTCAATTATAGGAACAAGGTATACTTTTCTTATATCTTTTCTTATAGCCATAATAGATATTCTCCCCGTTCTCGGTGCAGGAACCGTGCTTGTTCCCTGGGGAATTATTCTTCTGTTATTCGGCAATCTCAGAAGCGGCGTCTGCATACTTGTGTTATATCTTATTATAACGGTAATACGACAGATGGCAGAGCCTAAAATAGTAGGAAATTTCCTCGGTCTTCACCCACTGTGCACACTTCTTGCAATGTATGTGGGCGCACGGCTTTGCGGTATATGGGGGCTTTTTCTTTTCCCGGTTGCTTTTATCGTGGCAAGGAACGTATACAGACGGCTTAACCTCGTGTAAAGCTTTATACAGCAAAAAACAGACATCACCTGACCAAAGATGATGTCTGTTTTTTAAAGTATTTTATTTGAATTTTACAGCAGTACCGTATGCCATAACCTCTGCAGCACCCTGCATAACAGCAGAGCTTGCATAGCGCACGTTAACAATCGCATCAGCGCCAAGGCTCTGTGCTTCCTGAATCATTCTTGACGTTGCAAGGTCTCTTGCCTTATTCATCATATCAGTGTAAGCACCAAGCTCGCCGCCAACAAGGGTTTTAAAGCTCTGTGTTATGTCTCTGCCGATATTTTTCGTCTGAATAGTGCTGCCTTTTACAATTCCGAGCATTTCAAATTCCTTGCCGGAAATGTAATCTGTATTTACTATAATCATAACAATTCTCCCTTTATTGCTTCTTTATAAAACTCAGCCAGCTTTTTCGTCATTTTCGGATTCTTGTGAAAAAACGATTTTTGGCTCGCTCTTTTTGGTAATCACTTCTTCGGTTATAATAACCTTTGACGCTCCCTCAAGTGAAGGAATATCGTACATAATACCGTTCATTATTTCCTCAGTAATAGCACGAAGACCTCTTGCTCCGGTTTTTCTCTCGTAAGCAAGAGCAGCGATAGCAGAAAGTGCTTGGGTTTCAAATTCAAGTTCAACACCATCCATAGCGAAAAGCTTTCTGTACTGCTTAATAAGTGAGTTCTTAGGTTCGGAGAGTATTCTCATAAGAGCATTTTTATCAAGGGGTTCGAGAGCGGTGATAACCGGAATTCTGCCCACAAGCTCCGGAATAAGACCGTATTTTACAAGGTCGTGTGCCTGAAGCTGCTTTAAAATTTCTCCGCTTGCCTTTTCATTCTTTCCCATAACCGATGCGCCAAAGCCTATACCCTGCTTTCCTGCACGCTCGGAAATAATAGCTTCAATTCCGTCAAAGGCGCCACCGCAAATAAAGAGAATATCCGAGGTATCAATTTGTATAAACTCCTGATTTGGATGCTTTCTTCCGCCCTGCGGAGGAACGTTGGATACAGTGCCCTCAAGAATCTTCAGGAGTGCCTGCTGTACACCCTCTCCGGAAACGTCACGGGTAATGGAGCGATTTTCGCTTCTTCTTGAAATTTTATCAATTTCATCAATATAGATAATGCCCTTCTGTGCCTTTTCTATATCAAAATCTGCCGCCTGAATAAGGCGGAGAAGAATGTTCTCAACATCTTCGCCAACGTATCCTGCCTCAGTAAGAGTTGTTGCATCTGCAATTGCAAAAGGCACTTTGAGCATTTTTGCAAGGTTTTGGGCAAGGAAAGTTTTTCCAACACCCGTAGGTCCAAGAAGAAGCACGTTACTTTTCTGAATTTCAACGTCTTCCTCATCGCTCTTTTTGGCTTTTTTACCCTGTTTTGACAGTATTCTCTTGTAGTGGTTATACACTGCAACTGAAAGAGCCTTTTTTGCCGCATCTTGTCCTATAACGTATGCGTCAAGGTGCTCCTTAATTTCACGGGGCTTGGGAAGCGAGTCAAGGCTAAGGCTTTCGCTGTCATCACCCGGAAGTCCGCTCGACCTATACTGCTCAAGAATATTATTGCAAAGCTCAACACAGTCATTGCAAATATTTATTCCGTCAGGACCTCTTATAAGGTCCTTTACCTCCGCTTCGCTTCTTCCGCAAAAAGAGCAGCGGCTTTGTTTTTCATTTGACATATATATACTCCGGATTTCTTTTTACTTTAAATTCTCTTATCAACAATTTTATCAATAAGACCGTACTCGAGAGCCTGCTCGGCAGTGAGGAAATTATCTCTGTCGGTATCGAGAACAATTTGCTCGTAGCTCTTTCCTGTCTGCTCGGCGAGGATTCTGTTCATCTTTTCCTTTATTCTGAGAATATGCTCTGCGTGGATTTTGATATCAGATGCCTGACCCTTCATACCACCAAGAGGCTGATGAATCATAATCTCACTATTGGGAAGTGAAAATCTCTTTCCCTTTGCACCGGAGGAAAGCAGGAAAGCTCCCATGCTTGCCGCCATACCGATACAGATAGTGGAAACGTCACACTTGATGAAATTCATTGTGTCGTAAATTGCCATACCTGCGCTTATTGAGCCTCCGGGACTGTTGATATAAAGGCTTATATCCTTATCCGGGTCCTTTGACTCAAGATAAAGAAGCTGAGCAACAACAAGAGATGCTGTTGTGTCGTTCACCTCGTCAGCGAGGAAAATTATTCTGTCGTTAAGAAGTCTTGAGTATATGTCGTATGAACGCTCTCCTCTGCCTTCCTGTTCTACTACCATTGGTACAAGTGCCATAACTTAATCATTCCTTTCTTGATATTTACAAATATTATACTTAAACCTTGCCGATTTGCTGTTTCGACAAAATTTTTACCCTTATAAAAGCCGCAATTCCACTGTTGCCGAATATTCTTACAACAGTGGAATTATATATTTTTCTTTACAAAGAATTATTCGGCGTCTTTCTTTTCTGCCTTCTTAGTGGTGGTCTTTTTGGTAGCGGGCTTCTTTGCTGTTTCATCAGCCGCTTCCTTTTTAGCAGTAGACTTCTTTGCTGTAGTCTTCTTGGGTTCTTCTGCAGCTTCAGCGTCTTCTGCCTTCTTCTTGGTTGTTCTCTTCTTTGCAGCAGGCTTTTCTTCCCTTGCTGCTTCTGCCTTTGCAGCTTCTTCAGCTTCAAGCTCCTGTGCAGTAACTGTTCTTTCAGTTACCTTTGCAGCTGCCTTTACGATATCAAACGCCTTAATGGACTGTACTTCTTCTGCAAGGTTTTCAGAAGGAAGGCTCTTCTTAACTTCTTCAACCTTCATGTTGTAAGCATTTGCAATTTCTTCGTATCTCTTTTCGATATCAGCTTCGTCTGCAGTTACGTTTTCGGCCTTAATGATTTCTTCAAGAGCAAGGCTCTTCTTTACGTTAACCTGGGCAATCGGCTTGTACTGCTCCTTGATGCTCTCAAGTGTCATGCCTGTATACTTAAGAAGCATATCAAGGCTAAGACCCTGCTGACGCATATTAAGGTCGTATTCACGAACGAGAAGCTCAACCTCCTTGTCGAACATAACAGATGGAATATCAGCCTCAACTATGCCCGCAAGAGCTTCGGAAAGATCAGCAGAGAGTCTTCTGTCAGCCTCGTCTGCATTTCTCTTTTCCATTTTTGCCTTTATATCAGCTTTATATTCAGCGAGAGTCTCAAATTCTGAAGCATCCTTTGCAAATTCGTCATCAAGTGCAGGAAGCTCTTCCTTTTCAATCTTGTGAAGAACAACCTTGAACTGTGCATCCTTGCCCTTAAGCTCTTCAGCATGATATTCTTCCGGGAACTTTACGTTTACTTCAAAAGCATCGTCGCTTACAGACTTACCAACGATCTGATCCTCAAAGCCGGGGATAAATGCGCCTGAACCAAGTGTAAGCTTGTGTCCTTCTGCCTTACCGCCTGCAAAGGGAACGCCGTCAACAAAGCCTTCGTAGTCGATGGTTGTAATGTCGCCGTTCTGGGCAGCTCTGTCCTCTACTTCGATGGTTCTTGCATATCTCTTCTGAACGTTCTCGAGCTCTGCGTCAACGTCCTTATCTTCAACTGCAACTGTTGTCTTTACAGCTTCAAGTCCCTTGTACTTGCCGAGCTTTACGTCAGGTCTTCTTGTAAATGTAACCTTAACCTCAACGCCGTCCTCTGCATCAAAGTTAACATCAGATATTTCAGGTGTTGCAACGGGCTTAAAACCACAAGCTTCAATTGCTTCGTCTGCCATAGCAGGAGCGACAGCGTTAAGCGCTGTTTCATAAAATACTGTCTTACCGTAAAATTTCTCAATAATGGACTTGGGAGCTTTGCCCTTTCTGAAGCCGGGAATCTGAATCTTTACGACCTCTTTCTTGTAAGCTTCGTTTACCGCATTATCAAATGTTGCCTTGTCAATTACAAAGGTAACTTCAACGGTGTTCTTTGCTGTTTCCTGTGTGTTCTTAAGCATTTGCCAAACCTTCCCTTTCCTTGACCGCTTTTGCAGTCGGTAATAAATTCAATATATGTACCCTGCATAGCATGGGTAAAATAATATTTACATATTATCTATTCTATTTTACTCATTTTTCCAAATAAGTCAAGAGTTTTTTTGCGAAATCGTTATCTTGCACAAGCAATTTGTTTTTATACAATTTTGATTGGGCAAAAACGCAAATAATCGCAGGCTACAAGCGCAAGATTCATACCATAAAAGCTTTCGTCCAGCTGCGATGCACTCACACCGTGAAGATGACCGTAATAAACATTTTCAATTCCATGTCTATAGAGCACGTTCATAATGTCATCGTTCATAAAGCTTCCGAATATCGGCGGATAATGCAGAAACACAAGAATTTCAGCATCCGTGTGCTGCTCACGGAGTTTTTCTCCCTCGCACAGCGACATTTCAAGCCTTGCCGCTTCTCGCTTTATAATGCGCTCGTCTTCCTTTTTTACACCCAGCTCGTCAATCCAGCCTCGTGTTCCACAGATAATCTTACCGTCACTGTAATATGCGTTATTAAAAAGGAAGTTTATTGTGGATAATCCCTTTTCGGTACAGAAGCGGTTCATTTTAGTAAGAGTATCCCACCAATAATCGTGATTGCCCTTGCCTATTATTTTTCTCCCCGGAAGCTCGTGCAGAAATCTCAAATCCGCTTCGACGTTTGCAAGTCCCATCGCCCAGGAAATATCCCCCGGAATTACAACGGTATCATTTTCACAAATAACCTTACACCAATTTTCACGCAACTTTTCAGCGTGGTTTTCCCAAGCTTTTCCGAAAATATCCATCGGCTTATCGGTGCTGAAGGAAAGATGCGGGTCAGATATTGTAAATAGCGCCATAAGCCTTCTCCTTTACTGTTTTTTTGTATATTTTCGGTCTTGTGCTGAATATTTTTGTATTATTTCCAAATACTATATCTGAAAAATTTGCAAATGGAGTGCTATTATGAACAACGGATTTTTTGACAAAGACCTTTTTGGGAACGTACCACAGCATATTCACGGAATAAGATGCGACGTAAAAAACTGCCTTTATCACGACGGCGACAACTACTGTACGGCAAACAGGATAAATATAGGTCCAAGCTTTGCCTCATCCTGCACAGATACCGTCTGCGCCACCTTTAAGCCGAAGTCAAAAAAAGATTGACTTTCAAAAGGTTTCCCTATAGGGAAACTTTTTTATTTTGTTATAAATCTTTCAGCCGCAGCCCAAAGCTCGCATGTTTCCTTGCCTACCGTTTCGGTAAATCTTACACTTGCCGATCTGAGATTTGCAAGCGGAGCGGGTATTTCCGTTCCTGTGAGAGATGAAAGCTTATCAAGACATTCAAATGCATTCTCAGATGCAGGCTCTCCAAGTGACTTTATTACGTCATAGGGGAACTTATAGGGACTTGCAGTGGATGCAGTCACTACCTTTACTCCGTCTCCTTCATATGCGTCGAATGCCGCACCGATACCAACTGCGGTATGGGGGTCAACTATATATGAATAGGTATCAAATATTGTCTTTATGGTCTTTGCCGTCTTTTCCTCATCACTGAAAAAGCCGGAGAAATTCTTCTTTATTTCAGCAAAAATTTCAGGCTCAACAGTGTATTTACCACATTCAGAAAGTGCGCTCATATACTCTTTTACCTTTTCTGCGCCTGCCTCGCAGTAAAGAAGTCTTTCAAGGTTTGAGGAAATAAGTATATCCATAGAGGGTGACATAGTGGTGTAGAACTCTCTGTTTCTGTCGTAGGTTCCACTCTCAAGGAAGTCGGTAAGAATATTGTTCTTATTGGAAGCACATATAAGCTTTCTTATAGGAAGTCCCATACGCTTTGCAAGGTATGCTGCAAAGATATTACCGAAGTTACCCGTCGGAACAGCAACATCGATTTCATCGCCGAGATTTATATCTCCGTTCTCACAAAGGTCACAGTAAGCCGAAATATAATATACAATCTGCGGCGCAAGTCTACCCCAGTTAATAGAGTTTGCACTGGAAAGAAAATATCCCTTGCTGTCAAGCTCACCCGCAATTTCCTTATCAGAGAAAATCTTCTTTACGCCCGTCTGAGCATCGTCGAAGTTTCCGTTTATAGCGCACACGTATACGTTCTCGCCCTTCTGTGAAGCCATCTGAAGCTTCTGCATATCGCTTACACCGTCATTGGGATAGAATACGCATATCTTTATGTTGTCAACGTCACAGTAGCCCTCAAGTGCCGCCTTGCCGGTATCTCCGCTTGTAGCAACAAGGATAACAGCCTGTCTTTTTTCGCCAGTTTTGCCAAGTGCCATAGAAAGAAGTCTTGGCATTATCTGAAGTGCCATATCCTTAAAGGCGCAGGTAGGTCCGTGCCAGAGCTCAAGAACACGAAGTGTGTCACCGAGAGCAGAAACAGGAGCCGCACCACCGGGGAATTTTTCATCACTGTAGGATGCAGCTGCCGCAGAAAGAAGCTCTTCCTTGGTATAATCCGTAAGATAGAGTGAAAGGATTTCTGCCGCCCTTTCAGTATAAGGCTTTGAGCAAAGCTCTTTTATATAGTCAAGGCTTATAGAGGGAATACTCTCCGGCATAAAAAGACCGCCGTCATCGGCAATACCCTGCTTTATAACCTCGGCTGAGGTTTTAGCCTGTTTTCTTTCTGTGTCTCTTGTGCTGTAATAATTCATTTTTATTTCCTTTCCTTTAGCGCTCGTTCTGCGCAAAAAAACATTTAGCTTTATAAATTACCGGCAAAAAACCGGTATGCGTTACCGTAAAATATATCCTTTACTGTTTCTTCGGGAACACCCATGCAAAGCAGCCTTTCATAAAGCAGTTCCATTTTTGAAACATCAGGCAAATGAAGTGTCCTTTCCGTGCCGTCAAAATCACTACCAAGACAGATATTTTTTTCTCCGGATAGCTCAAGATAGTGAAGTATATGAGCTGCAACGTCACCTATAAAATCATCCTCCGCCCCCGGCATCGCTTCAAAATACTTTGCCGCAACATGCTTTGCCGCAAGGCTTATTCCCACTATACCGCCGCACTCACAAACCGTGCGGAACTGTACATCAGTCAGATTTCTCGGAGTATTGCAAAGTGCACGTGAATTTGAATGTGACGCAATAATGGGCTTTTTTGCCGTCTGTACCGTGTCCCAGAAGCTCTTTTCCGACATATGAGATACGTCTACAATAATTCCAAGTCTTTCGCACTCAAATATAAGCGACTTACCAAGCTTTGTTAGCCCCTCATCTGTATCCCACGCACCGCCAATATCGTCGATGCCGCTCCATACGGGTATGAGAACCCGCACGCCGCAGTCGTATAGCAGCGAAAGCCTTGAAAGGTCTCCGCAAAGAAGCTTTGCACCCTCGGTACATTTTATTGCACCAAGCTTTCCCAAAGTTCCCTCAAGGTCAGCTGCCGACCTGCATATCACCATTTTATCACAGTTTTTCTCTGCCTGCAAGTCAAAATATGCCGAGCTATACTTAAAATTGTAAAAGCACTCTTTTCCGCTTTGCTTGTCACTGCTAAAAAAGGCAAATACCTGAAACTTATTTTTATAAGGTTCAAGCTTTGAAAGCGATACTGAGGTTTCGCAGTTATCAATATCAAGACCTTTTCCGAAAATTTCAAAAGCAGTGTCACAGTGTATATCAAAAATATTCATAGACGAAATCCTTTCGGGAAAATTTGATTTATGTAACGTCTATGTTTTTTATGTGTCTTATTTCCGTTTCACAAGCAGTGCTAACATATACTTCAATGCAGTCAAATCTTACGGAAAGATTTTCCACAGCTTCGCTTTTTTCAGAAATATACCGTTCTGCGCCTTTGAGAATTCTTGATATTTTAACCTCATCAACCGCCTCGCTTGCGCACTCGTTCTTTCTTGTTCTTGTTTTCACCTCAGCAAAAACAACCGTGTCTGCATCTTTTGCAATAACGTCAATTTCTCCGCCTCTTACAGTATAGTTTCTTTCAAGAATATCATACCCCAGACGCATCAGAAACTGGACAGCCGCTTCCTCGCCGATATAGCCCTTTTCTTTATTTGTCATTGTCCGTTTTTCTTTTCAAAGTATTTACGAAGGAAACTCATTCTGTGCTCCGGACACGGACCGTACTTGTCAATTGCCGCATAGTGAGCCTTTGTGCCGTAGCCTTTATGAGAAGCAAAGCCATACTGCGGATATTCTTTATCAAGATATTCCATACAGTACTTGTCTCGCTCAGTCTTTGCAAGAATTGACGCCGCCGCAATTGAAAGTGAAATTCCGTCGCCACCGACAATTGCCTTTGCCGTTACTCCTGCTTTGTCAAAATCCCTTGAAATATTTCCGTCAATAAGTGCGTACTCAGGCTTCACAGAAAGCCCCGAAATAGCCCTGCGCATAGCAAGCAGTGATGCTTCAAGAATATTTATTTCTTCTATTTCCTGCACTTCCGAATATGCGACGCAATAAGAGATTGCCATATCTTTGATTTTAGGTGCAAGCTCAAAGCGTTTTTTCTCGGTAAGCTTTTTTGAGTCGTTAAGGGCTGCAAAAACCTCGTTTTCTTCGTCAAGCGCAGGAAGTATAACCGCCGCCGCATAAACTCTACCTACAAGCGGACCACGCCCTGCCTCATCAACGCCGCAAACAATACCGCCGCACTCTTTTTCATATTTATCACTAAGCATATCTATGAAATATCCTCCGACAAGTTTCCAGGCGGCCACTCGAGAGTAATCCTGCCTATTTTACCGCCACGGAATTCGTCAAGCAGCACTGCCGCACACCTTGCATAGTCAACCTCTCCGCCTGAGATAAGAAAACCTCTTTTTCTTCCTACAAGCTCAAATAATTCGTGAGGTAAAAGGTCAGAAATATCCTCCGTAATCTTATATCTCTCACAGAGCAATTCAGGATACATATCCCGTAGCTTTACACACAGCTGAATTGCAATTTCCTCACGGTCAAGGATTTCATCACGAATTGCGCCGGTGTACGCAAGAACAAGCCCCGTTTCCTCGTCATCAAACTTAGGCCACAGTATTCCGGGGGTATCAAGAAGCTCGATACTGTCCTTGACGGTTATCCAGGAATTCTGTCTTGTAACGCCGGGTCTATCCTCGGCTTTTACCTTTTTCGTGCCGTGAAGCTTGTTTACAAGAGTGGATTTACCTGCGTTTGTCACACCAATAATCATAGCTCTCGGAAGTCTGCCGTTCATACCCTTTTCTTCAAAGCGTTTGAGCTTTTCAGATAGCACCTCACGCACTTTTGGCACGATTTCATTTATGCCTTTTCCAGTAACGCAGTCGGTGAATATCACGCTTATTCCCTTTGAAGCATAATACTGCTTCCATTTATCACACACTGCAGGGTCTGCAAGGGAGTACTTATTCATAATAAGTATAGACGGCTTTGTGCCAAGAATATCCTTTATCTGAGGATTTCTGCTTGAAGCAGGAATTCTCGCATCGCAAAGCTCTATAGCAATATCAACGTACTTAAGACTTTCACAAATTTCACGCTTCGCCTTTGCCATATGTCCGGGAAACCACTGAATGGTTTTTCCCACACGGCGCTCGGGAGTAAGCTTTATATCATTCTCATCTGAAATCTTTTTTTTCTTCTTTTTATAAGGCTTCCAGCCATTTTTTGAAGGCATTCCTATACCTTCCTTTCATATATTTTATTGAGCAGGTTTTACCGCATCGATAACACCCATCTTGCCAATTGGAAAAATTCTGAAATAAACCTTCCCGATAATATTTCTCTCATCTACCACGCCGAAATACCGGCTGTCACTTGAATCGTTTCTGTTATCACCCATAATGAAAACATATCCTTCCGGTACAGTCAGCGGATAGGACATTGAGTGGTTTTCTTTTATCATGTCCTGTCCTGCCACATATTTAACGTAAGGCTCGTAGGTTGGCTCGCCGTTTTCGTCAATTGCAATCGGCTTTCCATCTACGGTAACAATCCAATTTTTAAAGTCGATATCCACCGTCTGCCCGCCGGTTGCTATTACTCTTTTCACAAGCGGTTCATCTCCGTAATATTCAGGAACACTTGTTATTATAACGTCTCCGGTTTTGGGAGTATAAAACAAATCCGAAATAATCAGTTTTTCGCCGTCGTGAAGTGTGTTTTCCATTGACTCTCCGTCAACCGTCACAACTCTGAACACAAAAGTAAAAAGCAAAACCACTGCACACAAAGCAACTGCAAAGGTTTCCACCCAGTCCAGTACGTCACGTGCGATGGTATCTGCCCTGGAAGAACCTTGCTCTGCATTATTTTCAGAATTTTCCTGTATATTATTCATTTCGTTTTCGTCTGTCATGGTACAACCTCCATACAAAACCATAAAAAACTGTTTTACAGTATATTATAATGCAAAATTATGTCTATTGTGAGAAAAAATATATTGCTAATAGGTAAATCTTACTGCTTTATATAAAAAATATCAAAAATGATATTTTTATTGGCAAAAAAATTTCTGCGCTATTCACAGTCACAAATGGTATAAAAATATCCGGCATCAATACATGATGCCGGTAAAACTTAATATTTGTACTTTAAAATAATACTCATCTTATCCTGTTTTAAATCAACCATTATTTCTGAGTTCTTTAATCATATTTCTCATTTCATGCACGAGAAATACAGGATTTAAACCTTTGACGAGAAGTCTGTTGTTTTTACGCAGTGGAACAAAAATAAATCCAAATACAAAGTTTGTAAAAAACTGAGTAATAAAAGAGGCAAATGCCGCCCCAGCTGCACCCCATATAGGTATCATAACCGCATTAAGTCCGATATTAACCAACACTCCAAAAAGGTTAATTACCGGTAAAAAGCGTTGCTTTCCTTCGGCAAGAAGCCAAATATTTCTTATTGTTCCCATATATGAAAACGCACAGTACCAGGTTAAAATCTGCAGAACCTGCACTGCTGCCATATATTCACTGCCGTACAAAATGTGCACTATCAGCCTTGCAAAAATGGTAAATACAACGCTTTGTGCAATTGACAAATAAGTAATCGCCCCGTAAAGTCTCGAAATATTGGTTTCATACGCCAAGATATCGTTATTTTTTGAATGAAGAATAAGCGGTCTGAAGGAATCGATAATTGCAATATATACGAACTGTACAACTCCTGCGCAGGTTATTGCGGCAGAATAAAATCCGTTCTCCGCCTTACCCGCAATACCCGTAAGCATAATGTGGTCTGTATTCTGAAAGACAACCACCATAAGCGTCGCAAAAATATAGTATTTACTCTCTTTTATCAAGTCCTTTGCACGCCTTACAGAAAACCTGAACTGTCCTTTCCCTATCTTTATATATAGAAACAACAGTAAAATGCCAATAATTGCGTATTCAATAGAATTAAAAAGAGCAAACCAATATATGCTTTTTCCGCTCACAAGTAAATACACCTTATAAGCGGACGCCACTATGTATGCGCCCAAAACCGTCAGTGAGGAATACTTTGAAAGAAGCTTATACTGAAACCAATACTGTATCATTTCAAGCGCCGCAAAGAATATTGACGTGCTGTACAGAATACATACCAATACCGTTTCCTTTTCACCCGGATTTGCAATCGCAGAAAAAGCCGCAACTCCGCCTATACAGAATATACTCGATAGTATATTCATGGAAATGGCAGTGCCTAAGGTTTCAGCCTCGTTTGCGTCTTCCTTGAGCAGCTCATGCACAAGCGTTGCATCAAGTCCCAATTTCATTATTGGCATAAAGAATGCCACTACCGATGCAGCGTAATTTATAAGGCCGTAATTTGACGGTCCAAGATACCTTGCGGATATCATGCCTATAACAAGCTGAATTATCGACTGAAGGAGCTTGCAAATCACGATCCATTTTGCATTTTTAAAAACCTGAATTGTTTTCATTTGTCCCTTTTTTCAGTAAATCCCACCGAAAATATCGGTGGGATTTACCTTTCGTATTATAAATAATCTATCCTATTACATAGAGTATCAGAATTTTGTTAAATTTTCTACCCTTGTTTTTGGAAAATTATCTAACCATCTTACCGTCTGCGCCGAATTCATATGTGCCAACAGCAAGATCACAGTTTGTCATGTAAGCGTAGATAGTCTTACCTGTTACAATCTGACCGCCGTATACTGAGAAGTAGTACTCGCCTTCGTATTCGAAGAGACCCTTTTCTGTTAATACGCCGTTTTCATAGTAGTAAAGACCGTCTGCCTTTTCAACTATACCGTTAAGCATCTTACCGTCTGCGCCAAATTCGTAACGTGAATTACCAAGAACCTCGTTATCGCCGTAAGTACCAAATACTCTGTTAGTAACGAGCTCACCGCCGTATACTGAGAAGTAGAAGTTTCCTTCGTATTCGAAGAGACCCTTTTCTACGCCTACGCCGTTTTCGTAGTAGTAAAGAACGCCGTTCTTGTTAACTATACCGTTAAGCATCTTGCCATCTGCGCCAAATTCGTAACGTCCGTTGGGAAGATCACAGCTTGTCATATATGTACCGTATACTCTGTCTGTGATAAGCTTACCGCCGTAAACGGAGAAGTAGTAGTCGCCCTCGTATTCGAAGAGACCCTTTTCTACGCCTGCACCGTTTTCGTAGTAGTAAAGACCGTCTGCCTTTTCAACTATACCGTTAAGCATCTTACCGTCCGCACCAAATTCGTAACGTCCGTTGGGAAGGTTGCATTCTACTACCTTATAAGTACCTACAACCTTATTAGAAACTACGCTGCCGTCGTAAACTGAGAGATAGTAGCCGCCTTCAACATAGAAGAGACCCATTTCCTTGCCTACGCCGTCTTCCTGATAGTAGTATACGCCGTCGATTTCTATGATTTCACCGGGCTGAATAACTTCTGCGAGTTCCCAGATTGCATAGAAGTCTGCGTCTGCTGTTGCTGCAAAGTCTGTAACGATGCTGCCATCGGGTGTAGTAGACCAGCCAAGGAATGTATAACCTGTTCTTGCTACTGTAGGAGCCTTGAATTCAGAACCGTACTTAACTGTAGATTCGGAAATCACATCGTCAGAATTGTCATTTCTGTAGAATGTTGCTGTGTATTCTTCTGCTGTCCAAACTGCATAGTAGTCTGCATTGCCTGTAAATCTGAAGGGAAGAGCTGTAACCTTTCCGTCAGCTGTTGTTGACCAGCCTCTGAAGTTATAATTTTCTCTTTCAGGCTTATCAATCATAGTAAGGAAATCGCCTGCTATGCCGCTTACTGTAGCAAATACTTCTTCAGTACCGTAATTACTGTGGAATGCTACTGTGAAAATTTCTGACCAAATTGCAAAGTAATTTGCATTGCCGGAAATTGTTGTGGGAAGCTCGATTACTTCACCGCTTGCTGTTGTTGCCCAACCAAGGAATTCAAAGCCTTCGTTTTCGGGAGTTCCCGGATTTGCGAGAGCCGTTCCGTTAACACCGCTTGCTGTTGCAAAAGTAGCATCACCGTTATAGAAGGTTACTGTGTATTCAACGGGTGTCCAAACTGCTGTGTATGTTGCGTCGCCTTCAATTGTTTCTGTGAGTGCAGGAGTCCAGCTGAGTGCGAAGTGTTCTTTTGTAAGTACGGGAGCGTTGAGCTTATCGCCAAGGTATCCCTTAACTTCATATTCTTCCTCGCCGTCAACGAATGTTACTGTATATTCAATCTGAGTATACTGTGCTGTATAAGTTTCATCGCCTGCTACAGCTGTAACTTCCTTATCCCAGCCTGTAAACGTCCAGCCTTCATTTGCTGTTACGTTGGGGGCTACAACCTCGTCACCGTAGTGAAGTGTAAGTATTGTTGCATCCTCTGTTGTTCCGTTTGCACCAACTACGAATGTAATTGTGTATTCATTCTGAGTAAGTGTTGCATCAATTGTTGTTTCTGCAACGATTGCTTCGCTTACATCCCAACCGCTGAATATCCAGCCTTCTTCAGCTTCGTATTCAGGTGCTGTTGCATATGCGCCGTAATCAACCGTTGTTTCGTCGTAGTATTCACCGTTGATTGTGAATGTTACCTTATAGCTGTTCTTTTCATACTGAGCTGTATAGGTTGCGCTGTTTGTTACTGTTGTTTCAACGTCAGCATCCCAGCCTGTAAATGTCCAGCCTGCATTCGCTACTACTTCAGGAGCAGTTATGGTTTCGTTGTACTTAACGTTGAATACTGTTGTATCCTCTGTTGTTCCCTTTTCACCAACTACGAATGTAACTGTGTAAACACTTTCAACAACTGTAAATACGCCATCATTTTCTTCTGCGTTGTAACCGAGTGCAAGGAAGCTTGTATTTTCACCCTCGGATACGTTGTTTTCGGGGTTCCATCCGTTGAATGTACCACCCTTAACTGTGATTGTACCACGGTTTGCGTCGTTTTCGTTGAGTGTCCATACGCCTTCGGTATAGAGGAACTCACCGCCGTTGATTACAACTGTACCACCGTTCTTGGTGTAGATCATATCGTTCTGATGATTTGCAGGAGCTGTTGTGTCACCGCCAACGGAGAATGTACCGCCGTTGATTTCTACTTCGCCGCCGTTTGCCCATACTGCTGTCCAGCTGCCAACGCCTGCTGTACCACCGGATACTAAGCCGTCGTTGATTGTAAGCTTGCCGCTTGTTACAACAAACACGTCACCTTCGGATGTGAATGTACCTGCTTCAACTACGAGGTTGCCGCCGGATACCTCAACTGTACCTGTGATTGTACCTGTTGTGTTAACTGTTACGTTAGGAATTGTATATCCTGCTGATGAATAGTCATATACGTCAAATGCATACGCATCGCCGCTGTCATTAGCAATAATGCTTGTGTTTCCATTAATAACAACGTTGCCGCTGTTGTTGGAAACTACGTAAGAGTATGTTGTTCTGTCAAGGTTTGTACCGTCGAGAACCACGTCTGTAAGTGTAAGGTTTGCGTAGTTCTGAATGAGCATTGCAAATTCTGCCTTTGCTGCTTCAGCTACGTCGAGCTTACCGTTCTTGATTACTACTGTGTTGTCCTTAAGGATCTGGAAGCACTGTGACTTTGTTCCTTCAGAACCAACTGCAGGAGCTACGAACGTGTATGTGTAGCCAGCAAGGTCAATTGTGATGCCCTTGTTGATTACTATGCCTGCGCCTGCTACATCGCCGAGAAGTGTTACTTCATCTGCCGCTGCGATTGCTTCTGCGAGGGATTCATACTTCACGCCGTCTGCGATTGCAACGTAGTTAGCCTTGCGTACTGTGTATACTCCCTCTGCTTCGTCTACTGTGTAGCCGTCAGCAACATAATTAAGTTCATCGTAATCCGGATAAGAAATATCACGGTCAAATGTACCGCCGGTTGCCTTTACATTACCTGCAACTACATAGAAGTAATCATCGGACTTAAAGTCACCGCCAGTAATGGAAACAGTTCCACCAAAGCCGTTAACTGCCATATAAGATGCGTCAAAATTGCCGCCGTTTATGGTTGTTGTGCCCCAGTTACCTATTATGTAGCTTGCTGCTGTTTCACTTGTAAAGTTGCCGCCATTAACTGTAAGAGTACCCGTTACACCGATACCATAAGCGCTGGATACTACAACGTTTCCTTCGCCTTCGATTGTAAGGTTGCCCTTAACAACTATGTCGTAGTTATCGTTGTTGCCAACTGCGGATGTAAGTGTCTTGCCGCCAAGGTTAAGTGTTACGTCGCCGTTTACAACGAGCTTTTCTGTGAGTGTTACATTATCAATAAGTGTAACCTCTCCGCCTACTGCAACTGCTTCTGCGAGAGATTCGTACTTAACTCCGTTTGCTTCTGCTATGTAGTTCTTAGCAACTACCTTATAAACGCCTGCTTCGATTTCAACCAGCTTGTTGTCTTCGCCAACAACTGTGATGATGGAAGTATCAGCAATTGCGATTGTGCCCTTACCGTCAGCGTAGGAATCTGCGCCGTCTCTTGCAATAATTTCATCAACGTAGTCACCGGTAACTATAAGCTTACCGCTGTTGTCGATGTATGCAACGCTGCCGCCTGCGATTGTTGTGTAGCCACAGTTGAAGAGGTTCTTAACCTCGCCGCCGTTTATAACGATCGTTCCGAGGAAATCTTCGCTCCAGCTGTTTGCATAAAGCGCTACGAAATCGCCGTATTCGTCAGGCTGCGCCGTGTTTCCAATGTAACCGCCGTTAATTACGATTGTACCGTAACCGGAGATTGTATTGGTACCGGAGCTTGTAATCGTACCCTCGCCGTTAACCGTGAGAGTAACGTCCTGCTTAACGTAAATCATACTGTATGCGTCGTAGAATGCGCCGCTTATAGTATTACCGCCAAGGTTAATAACCGTGTCGTTGTCTATTCTGAGCTTTTCATTGAGAACGAGGTCTTCAAGAAGTGTAATTTCGCCGCCGTTTGCAAGAGCTGCAAGAGCCGCGTCGAATGCTTCGTACTTCGTACCGTTTACTATCGCTACGAAATGCTTAGCAATAGCTGTGAATTCTGCTGTGTAAACTGCGTTGCCGTCAACTGCCTTGATAGCGGGTGACCAGCCTGCGAATTCGTATCTGTTTTCAGCATCCTCATTCTTTACGGGGTCTGCGTGTGAAGGCATTTCACCGTAAGCGTATGTTTCTGTTTCTTCTACGCCGTCGATTACCCATGTAATTGTGTATTCGTTTGTAGATTCAGAGAACTGTGCTATATAGGTTGCATTGCCTGTTACTGCTACGATTGCAGGTGACCAGCCTGTGAATGTGTAGCTGTGCTCTGCGTCGCCTGCCTTAACAGGATCTGCATGTGCAGGCATTGCGCCGTATGCATATGTTTCTGTTTCAGATACGCCATCGATTACCCATGTTACTGTGTAAGCGTTTATAGATTCAGCAAACTGTGCAGTATAGGTTGCATCGCCTGTAACTGTTTCAATTGCAGGTGACCAGCCTGTGAAGGTGTAGCCATACTGTGCGTTGCCTTCCTTAACAGCATCTGCGTGTGTAGGCATTTCACCATACTTATATGTTTCTTTTTCTGTCTCACCGTCAATTATCCAAATAACTGTGTACTCGTTAACTGCTGATTCGAACTGTGCTGTATAAGTTGCATCGCCTGTTACTTCTGCGATTTCCTTATCCCAGCCTGTAAATGTATAGCTGTACTGTGCGTCGCCTTCCTTAACAGGATCTGCATGCTTAGGTGTTTCACCGTACTTGTATGTTTCTGTTTCTGTCTTGCCGTCAATTATCCAAGTAACTGTGTACTCGTTAACTGCTGATTCGAACTGTGCTGT